>JAGSYV010000244.1 GCA_018262505.1 Pseudomonadota bacterium | reverse complement strand
CATTCACCAGGAACTCGCGCTGATCCCCATGCTGTCGATCGCCGAGAACATCTTCCTGGGCAACGAGGTCGCCAAGGGCGGCGTCATCAACTGGGCCGCGGCGACGCGCCGCACCTCCGAGCTCTTGGCCAAGGTCGGCCTCAAGGAAAACCCCTCGACGCTGATCACCAACATCGGCGTCGGCAAGCAGCAGCTGGTGGAGATCGCCAAAGCGCTGTCCAAGAAGGTCAAGCTGCTCATCCTCGACGAGCCCACCGCCTCGCTCAACGAGAGCGACTCCAACGCGCTGCTCGACCTGCTCCTGGAGTTCAAGAAGCAGGGCCTGACCTCGATCATCATCTCGCACAAGCTCAACGAAATCTCCCGCGTCGCCGACAAGATCACCGTGCTGCGCGATGGCGCCACTGTCGAGACGCTCGACTGTCACGCCGAGACCATCTCCGAGGCGCGCATCATTCGCGGCATGGTGGGACGTGAACTCTCCGACCGCTTTCCCAAGCGCGTGCCCAGGATCGGCGAGACCATCTTCGAAGTGCGCAACTGGACGGCCTATCACCCGATCCATTCCGACCGGAAGATTTCCAACGCCATCAACCTCAACGTCAAGCGCGGCGAGGTGGTGGGTATCGCCGGCCTGATGGGCGCCGGCCGCACCGAGTTCGCCATGAGCGTGTTCGGCCGCTCCTACGGCCAGAAGATCTCCGGCGAGGTGCTGATCAACGGCAAGCCGGCCGACGTATCGACCGTCGAGCGGGCGATCAAGTCGGGCTTGGCTTACGTCACCGAAGACCGCAAGCAGCTCGGTCTCGTCTTGATCAACAACGTGATGCACAACACCACGCTGGCCAACCACAAGGGCATCTCGAAGAACTTTGTCATCGACGAGCATACCGAGCGCAAGGCGGCCAACGAATACCGCCAGAAACTGAGCATCCGTACGCCCAGCATCTATCAGGACGTCGTCAACCTCTCCGGTGGCAACCAGCAGAAGGTCGTGCTGGCCAAGTGGCTGTTTGCCAACCCGGACGTCCTGATCCTCGACGAGCCGACGCGTGGCATCGACGTCGGCGCCAAATACGAGATCTACACCATCGTCAACGACCTCGTCGCCGTCGGCAAGGCGGTCATCTTCATCTCCTCGGAAATGCCGGAGCTGCTCGGCACCTGTGACCGCATCTACGTCATGAACGAAGGTGCGATCGTCGCCGAAATGCCCGTCGCCGAGGCCAGCCAGGAAAACATCATGGGCGCCATCATGCGCTCGGGGGAGAAGGTTTGATGAATACGCCCAACGAAGCCACCCAGACGGCCTCGCCGTCGCTTGCCGTCTTCCTCAGGCAGAACATGCGCGACTACGGCATCCTGATCGCTCTGGTGGTGATCATGGTGTTCTTCCAGATCATCACCGGCGGCGTGCTGTTCCGCCCGGTCAACCTAACCAACCTCGTGCTGCAGAACTCGTTCGTCGTCATCATGGCGCTCGGCATGCTGCTGGTCATTGTCGCCGGCCACATCGACCTGTCCGTTGGTTCGATCGTCGCCATCATCGGCGCCGTTGCCGCGGTAATGATGGTGAACTACAAGATAGACCCATGGACGACATCGCTCGTCTGCCTCGTCCTTGGTGGCGCCATCGGCGCGGCGCAGGGTTATTGGGTGGCCTATCATCACATCCCCGCCTTCATCGTCACGCTGGCCGGCATGCTGATCTTCCGTGGCCTTACCCTCTGGCTGCTGGGCGGTATGAATATCGGCCCGTTCCCGACCGAGTTCCAGAAGCTCTCCACCGGCTTCCTGCCCGATCTGTTCGACACAGGCGCCCTGGGCCTGCACTCCACATCGATCATCCTGACCATCGCCATCCCTGCCCTCTTGGTCTTCCTGTCCTGGCGCGGCCGTAAGGTCAACGAGTCGCATGGCATCGAGGTTGAGCCCTTTATTTTCTTCCTCCTTCAGAATGTCGTGCTCGTCGGTGTGATGCTCTATCTTGGCTATCAGCTTTCGACCTACAAGGGGTTCCCGAACATCCTGGTGATCATGGGCGTGTTGATCGCGTTCTACACCTTCGTGACCACCCGCACGACCATTGGCCGCCGTATCTATGCCCTCGGCGGCAATGAGAAGGCGACGCGGCTCTCCGGCATCAACACCGAGCGCCTCAGCTTCTATACCTTCATCAACATGGGCGTTCTCGCCGGTTTCGCTGGCCTGATCGTCGCCGCCCGCCTCAACTCCTCGACCCCGAAGGCCGGTAACGGCTTCGAGCTCGACGTCATCGCCGCCTGCTTCATCGGTGGCGCCTCGACGACCGGCGGTGTTGGCAAGATCACCGGCGCGGTGGTCGGCGCCTTCATCATGGGCGTGCTGAACAACGGCATGTCGATCATGGGCCTCGGCATCGACTTCCAGCAAATGGTCAAGGGCGCTGTCCTGCTCGCCGCCGTCGTCTTCGACCTCTATAACAAGCAGAAGGGCTAAGTCATCCTCCGCCGTTCGATTGACGAGCCGGGGCCTTCGGGTCCCGGCTCTTTTTATTGTCGGCCGGACCTGCCGGCCCCAGCGGCGGCGCTATGGGGGATCCGATCGGATTGTCGAAGCGGCGGGAATAAACGCCACCGCGAGGTGTTGTTGAGGCTGGGGCATGCCGCCCCGGAGCAAAGCCGATGCGACACCCCTTGCCTAATCATGCCCCAAGCTGCTTCCGGCGGCACCTGACCATCCTTTTCCTGCTGCCGCTCCTGCTCGGCGCCGCCCCGGCGGGTGCCGCGAGTTTCGATGACCTTGCCGGCCACTACGCCGTCGGCGCACGATCGAGCGTCACCTTCTCGATCTCGGGTACGCTCGTCCCGACCGTGCACGGCAGCTTCCGCAGCTTCTCGGGAACCTTCGACTTGGATCCCGTGCATGCCGAGCGATCGTCGGTGACCTTCTCGGTCGCCTCGGGCTCGGTCGCCACCGGCATCGCCCCGCTCGACAGCTTGCTTCGATCATCGGCGGTGTTCGATGCGGCAGACCATCCGGCCATCCGCTTCGCGTCGACCGCCGTGCGCCGGACATCGGAGACCACC
>JAGSYV010000153.1 GCA_018262505.1 Pseudomonadota bacterium | reverse complement strand
CGCCTGGTGCTGTTCGGCCTGATGGGGCCATTCTCGGCGGCGCTGATGAACCGCTTCGGCGTGCGCCGGGTCGTTATCACCGCCCTTCTCCTGATCATCACCGGCTTCGGCTTGTCCGTCACCATGACCGAGCTTTGGCAGCTGATGCTGTTCTGGGCTGCTTTCCACCGCACTGGTCGGCGTGCTGTTCCTGATGCGTGACCGGCCTGCAGACGTCGGTCTCGCGCCGCTCGGCGGCACGCATCAGCCGGCGCCGGCCCACACCGTCGGCCTGCTGACACTGGTATCGACGCCGATCCAGGGTCTGCGCGACGCCGCGCGCTCCTACGTTTTCTGGGTGCTCTTCATCACCTTCTTCGTCTGCGGCCTGTCCACCAACGGCCTCATCCAGACCCATTGGGTGTCGATCTGCGGCGATTACGGCATCCGGCCGGTCAACGCGGCGGGTTTCCTGGCCTTCGTCGGCGTATTCGACTTCGTCGGCACGCTGTTTTCCGGCTGGTTGTCCGACCGCTATGACAATCGCTGGCTACTGTTCTGGTATTACGGCCTGCGCGGCCTGTCCCTGCTCTATCTGCCGCTCACCGGTTTCGATCCGCTTTTGCTTGCCGGCTTCGCGGTCTTCTACGGCCTCGATTGGGTCGCCACTGTACCGCCAACGGTAAAGCTCGCCGCCGAACGCTTCGGCGCCGAGAAGGCCGGTCTCGTTTTCGGTTGGGTGTTCGCCGCCCATCAGCTCGGCGCCGCCACCGCAGCCTACGGTGCCGGCTGGAGCCGCACCGACCTCGAAAGCTACATGCCGGCGCTGGTGGTGGCCGGCGGCTTCTGCCTTGTGGCGGCAGCGCTCTGCCTGACCATCGAGCGCAAGCGTGAGCCGGCGGCGCCACTGCCGCAGGCTGCCTGAGCGAGATCAGAGAACGAACGTCACGACGATCATCAGGACGAGGATCAGTCCGCCGACGATGGCGGCAACCATCCGGCCGGCCGGCATCCGGTTGCCGGATGCGCCACCGGCGGCCCGGGCGGCCTCAGCCTTCCTGCGCGCCTCGCGGGCCTTCTTGTCGAGTTTGACGACCTCACCCATGTTGTCCTCCGTCCTGCCTTGATACCGCCGCTCAGCCAGCAATGCCATCAAGCGCTTCCGTCACACGGATTTCGCCGACCGCGTCGCCAGCCCAAGTCTTGACCGGGGGATTGGCGAGGTCCTGCATCTCGGCATAACCCGGATCATCGGGGGTGAGTTTCAACAGATCGATGAGAATTCGGGCCGTCACCGCCTCCGACGCCCGCCCGGCGCCGTCGTCGATCTTGAGGGCAACACCGAGGCCGAGTTCCTTGATCGCGGCAACAAAAACACCTTCGGCTCCCGTCTTGACCAGGACGCGGTTACCAAGCGCCGTCATCGCCCGCGTGCAGAAACGCCCCGTGCCGGCAACCATGAAAGGCTCGGCGGCAGCGGCGAGCCTCAATCGCTCGGCGGCACGAGCACGCGTCGCCGTGAGGCCGACACCGGTGACGAAACGGGCGAAACCATGGGCAAGCGCCCGCGGCGCCACGGCGAAAGTCGGGATCGAGCAACCGTCCGTGCCGCAGATGTCGGTCGCATGCGGCGTCCCGGTCATCGAAGCGCCGGCGGCGATCACCTCGCGCATCACCGGATGCTCGGCCTTCTCGTAGCCGCGCGGATCAGTGCCGGTGACGACACAGGTGCAGAGAAAGCCGGTGTGCTTGCCCGAACAGTTGTTGTGGATACGGCCGGGCTTTTCTCCGCGGCGGTGCAACTCGCCCTGATCATCGTGCCGCGCCGGCCAGTGAGGACCACAGGCGAGGCACCCTTCGTCCAGGCCGGCGGCCGAAAGCATGGCCCTGGCGGTCTCGACATGACGCGCCTCGGCGTTATGCGATGCCATCGAAAGCGCCAGCTCCGCATCGCCAAAACCAAAGCGATCTGCTGCGCCGCTTTCCACGAAAGGCAGCGCCTGGAACGGCTTCACCGCCGAACGGGGAAAACTCGGCCGCTCAATGTCGCCGATCCCGAACACCAGTCGGCCGTCACCGTCGACGATCGCCACCGAACCCCGGTGAAAGCTTTCGACGATGGGGCCGCGCGTCACCTCGACCAGAACCGGATTTTCCATCGCAATTAGTGTCCCTGTTTGTCGATCCAGGCGGCGAGACGGGCAACGGCCTCGTCCAGCACCTCGTCGCGCTTGGAAAAGCAGAAGCGGATAAAGCGCTTCGGCGGGGCGGAAACATAGAAGGCCGACACCGGCACGGCCGCAACGCCCGCCTCCCGCGTCATCCTGAGGCAGGCCTCAGCGTCGTCGTCGATCCCGAGCGGTCCGGTATCGGTCACAATGAAATAGGTGCCGGCCGACGGCAACACCGAAAAGCCCAGCGCCGAAAGCCCATTGGAAAGACGGTCTCGCTTGGCCTGCAAGCCGGTGACGAAACCGGCGAAATAGTCGTCGCCGAACGAGAGCCCATGCGCCACCGCCGTCTGCAGCGCCGGCGGCGTGGTGAAGGTGATGAACTGATGCGCCTTGGCGATCGGCCCCATCAAGGCCGGTGCCGCGGTGACATAGCCCACCTTCCAGCCGGTCAGCGAGAAGGTCTTGCCGGCCGAGCCGATGCGGACGACGCGATCGCGCATGCCGGGAAGCTGCATCGGCGAGAGGTGCCGTCCGCCATCGAACACCAGATGTTCGTAGACCTCATCCGAAATCACCATGGCATCGTGTTTCTGGCAAAGGCTGGCGATCAGCTCCAGCTCTTGCGGCGAAAACACCTTGCCGGCCGGGTTCATCGGCGTGTTGATCAGGATCGCCTTGGTGCGGTCGGAAAAGGCAGATGCCAGCGCGCCGGGATCGAGCTGCCAGTTCGGCGGAGCGATGCGCACCGGCCTGGGGATGCCGCCGGCCTGCAGGACGATCGGCAGATAACTGTCGTAGAGCGGCTCGATCAGCACCACCTCGTCGCCAGGACGGACGAGGCCGAGAATGGCGTCGGCGAGCGCCTCGGTCGCGCCGGACGTCACCATCACCTCGCTGGCCCAGTCGATATCGAGACCGTAGAAGCGCTTGTTGATGGCCGCGACCGCCTGCCGCAAGACCGGCAGGCCCATCATCGGCGGATATTGGTTGGGGCCGGCGAGAAAGGCTTCGGCGGCAGCGCGACGCACCTCCTCGGGGCCATCGACATCGGGAAAACCCTGGCCGAGGTTGATGGCGCCAGTCTCGCGCGCAAGACCCGACATGACCTCGAAGATGGTGGTGGGCAGGCCGGTGAAGATGGGATTGGTAGGTTTCATTACAGATCGATCGTTGAAAACCTAACGACCCTAGTGGAGCCTCGCCAGCCCCACAAGCGGTTTGCCGTTCAGCGTCCCACCCGGCGCATGGCTTGCCATCGCGGATCGAGGTCTTTGCCTATGGCGTGGCTGGGCTCATCCGGCTAAGCTTACAACATCTCACGGGGTGCCCTATCCGGGGCTGAGAGGAGTTTCTCCAACCCGACGAACCTGATCCGGGTCATGCCGGCGGAGGGATAGAGCCATGCAGACATCAGCCTGAAGCGTTCCGCCGCCCGCCCTTTCAACGACGGTCGAACGATCATGATTCTCGACGAACGCACCTACACCATCGAGCCGGCGCACGTCGGCACCTATCTCGATCTCTATGTCAGTGAGGGCATGGCGATCCAGACCGACCACCTCGGCACGCTGATCGGCTGGTTCACGCAGGATATTGGCGCCGTCAACGACGTCGTCCACATCTGGCAGTACGCCGACCTAGCCGATCGCGAGCACCGTCGCGCCACCATGGAAAGAGATCCCGCCTGGCAGGCTTTTCGTGCCAAGGCAGCGCCCCTCGTCCGAGCCATGCGGAGCCGCATCCTGAAGCCGACCTGGTTCTCACCGCTCGGCGGCACGGGACTGCGGCCATGATCCGCATCGCGGCACGACTGTCCAACGCGATCGATTGCCTGCTCGCCGGCCTGCTGGCGGCGGTCCTCGTAGCCCTGCTCGTCCTGGTGTTTGGCGCCACGGTCCTGCGCTATGTCTTTTCAACCGGCTTTGTCGCCACCGAGGATCTCGGCATCCTCCTGCACACGGCTCTGGTCTTTCTGGGACTGCCGCTTTGCGCCAGCGGGCCGCTCGCCATGCGCATTGATGCGCTAACCCGCCACCTTGGCCCTACGGGGCGTGCATTCGCCGATGTCATCGCGGACGCCGTCACGCTTGCGGCGGCACTGGTCTTGATGCTCGGCGCAGGCAAGGTGGTCACGCTGATCGGCGGTATCTCGCCAACCCTCGGCACGCCGGAAAGCTGGCGCTTCTGGCCGGTGGCAATCGGTGGCGCGTTGGCAGCGACGCATCTGATCCTCGGCTCCATCGCCCGTGGCCGCTCTTGGGCAAGCAGCCTCGCCGTCATTGCGGGTGGCGTCGGCCTTGCAACCCTGCCCCATCTTCCGGCACTGCTGCCAGTCGGCTTGCCAAGCCTCGTTGCCTGCACCGCCGTCTGTCTTGTCCTCGCGGCGGAAGCCCCCTTCGTTCACGCGCTGATCGTCGGCCTTGCCGTTGCCGTTCCCTTCGGCGCCCGTCTGCCGGAAGCCGCCATCGTGCAGCAGACGGTCTCCGGCATGGGCAAGTTCCTGCTGCTCGCCATCCCCTTCTTCCTGCTGGCCGGCATGCTGATGAACGCCGGCGGTTTGGCCCATCGCCTCGTCAGCTTCGCCTCGGCGCTGGTCGGCCACCGGCGCGGCGGCATGGCCCAGGCGACGCTGGTCACCAACCTGATGTTTTCCGGCGTCTCCGGCTCATCGATTGCCGACGCCGCCTTCGGTGCCAAGGTGTTGGCCCCGGCGCTCGTCGCCGATGGCGTCAAGCCGGAAAAGGCGGCTGCCATCGTCGCCGCCACGGCTGTGCTGCCCAACATCATCCCACCGTCCATCGCTTTCCTGCTGCTCGCCTCGGCCACCAATCTGTCGGTGGGGGCCTTGTTCGAAGGCGGCCTCTTCGCCGGCCTGATCCTGGCGGCGTCCATGGCAGCCATGCTGCATTTTTCCGCCGACACACCGAGTCGTGCGGCTGTCGATCCGAGCGAGCGCCTTTCCGCCTTCGTCGCAGCGGTGCCGGTGTTCGGCCTCGCCCTGGTGGTGTTCTTCGGCATTCGCCTCGGCATCGCCACACCAACCGAGGCCGCCGCCGTCGCCTCGGTCTATGCGCTCATCGCCGCGCTGGCCGCGCCGGGCGGCCGCAAGGCAACTCTCGCCGCCTTCCTTCAGGCGGGGAGAGAGACGGCGGCGATCGGCCTTCTCGTCGCCTCGTCGGCGCCGCTGGTCTTCCTGCTGGCCGTCGACGGCCTGCCGCAGGCGCTGGCGGGCTGGGTGACGGTGTTGGGCAGCAATCCCCTGGCAGTCATGCTGGTTGCCAACCTGATCCTGCTCGCCGTCGGTGGACCGCTCGACGTCGGGCCCGGCATTCTGTTGTTCGCGCCGCTGCTCATGCCATCCGTCATCGCCGCGGGCATCGATCCGGTAGCCTTCGGCGTCATCCTCACCGTCAACCTGATGATCGGCGGCCTGACACCGCCGGTCGGCGTTCTCGTCTTTGTCGCCGCCGGCATTACCGGCCTCTCCACCAGCGCCGTCTTCCGCGCCGTTCTGCCGCTTACTCTCGTTCTCATTGCCGCCACCTCATTGATGGCACTCGCCGCCGCCCTTTGGGCGCTCCTGTGACCTCGAACTTCGGAGGAATTCTCATGCCAGTCCTGACGCGTCGCACCTTTGCCGCCGGCCTCACCGCGCTCGCCCTTCCCGCCATCATCCGGCCAGCCCGTGCCGCGTCGCGACAGTTGACCGTCGCTTCGCTGCTGGGCGACGACAAGCCGGAAACCAAGATCTGGTTGAAAGTGCGCGACCTCGTGGAGGCCAAGCTCCCCGGTCGCTTCGATTTCCGCATCGTCGGCAATGCCGCACTGGGCGGCGAAAAGGAGGTAGCCGAGGGTATCCGCCTCGATTCCATCCAGGCCAGTCTTTCGACCTTGTCGGCCCTGTCGGCCTGGGTGCCGGAAACGCAGCTGTTCGACCTGCCCTTCGTCTTCCGCGATCGCGATCACGTCCGTCGCGCCACGGCCAGCCCCATCGGTGACGCGTTCAAGGCGAAGTTGACCGACCAGGGCTTCGTCACCCTTGGCTTCATCAATTACGGTGCCCGTCACCTGCTTGCCAAGGAGGCGATAACGACGCCCGAGGGCGTTGCCGGAAAGCGCATCCGCGTCATCCAAAGTCCACTGCATGTCGAGCTCTGGAAAGCCTATGGCGCGCTGCCGACGCCCATTCCGATCACCGAGACCTACAACGCGCTGAAGACCGGCGTTGTCGACATGATGGACCTCACCAAATCCGCCTATGCCGGCTTCCGTCTCTACGAGGTGGTGCCCTATCTCATCGAGACCGCCCATATCTGGGCGACCGGCGCGGTCTATCTGTCGGCAGGCTTCTGGAATGGGCTTAGCGACGAGGAAAAAGCGGTGTTCGCGGCGGCCATCGCCGAGGCATCGGCCTATTTCGATGCGCTGATGCAAGCCGACGAAGCGACTTCGATGGAAGCCGCAAAGGCAGCCGGCGGTCAGATGATCGCACCGGAAAACCGCAACGCCTGGGCGAAGGGCGCCGAAGGTGTCTGGGCGTCCTTGGCGCCAAAGGTCGGCGGCATGGAGAAGATCAAAGCTTTGGCGGCGCTTTAACGTCCCATGAAAAAGCCGGCGCGCCTCGCGGCCGCCGGCTTCCAGACCTCAAATGACGCCCGACCTCAGACCAGCCGGCCCTGTTCCACCGCCGCCGCGATGAAGCTCGCAAACAGCGGATGCGGCTCGAACGGCCGGCTTTTCAGCTCGGGGTGATACTGCACACCGATGAACCAGGGATGGCCGGGGATCTCCACCGTCTCCGGCAGCACGCCATCCGGCGACATGCCGGCAAACGACAGGCCGCAGGCCTCCAGCCGATCACGGTAGTCGATGTTCACCTCGTAACGGTGACGGTGACGCTCGTGGATGATCTCCGAGCCATAGATCTCGGCGATCTTGGAACCCTTGGCCAGATGTGCCTCATAGGAACCAAGGCGCAGCGTACCGCCCATGTCGCCGCCAGCCTTGCGCTTTTCAAGCGCATTGCCCTTCAGCCACTCGGTCATCAGGCCGACCACCGGGTACTCGGTTGGACCGAACTCCGACGACGAGGCTCCGGTCACGCCGGCCAGCGAGCGGGCCGCTTCGATCACCGCCATCTGCATGCCGAAGCAGATGCCGAAATAGGGCACGTTGTGCTGGCGGGCGAAGCGGGCCGCAAGGATCTTGCCCTCCGAGCCACGCTCGCCGAATCCACCCGGCACGAGAATGCCGTGCACATGATCGAGATAGGGAGTGGGATCCTCCTTCTCGAACACTTCGCTCTCGATCCACTCGATCTTGACGCGCACATTGTTAGCGATGCCGCCATGCACCAGCGCTTCGATCAGCGACTTGTAGGCGTCCTTCAGCACCGTGTACTTGCCGACGACGGCGATATTGACCTCGCCCTCGGGATTCTTGACGCGGTTGACGATACCCTGCCAGCGGTCGAGCTTGGGGGCTGGCGCCGCCTCGATGCCGAAAGCGGCCAGCACTTCGTCATCGAAGCCTTCCTTGTGGTAGGCGAGCGGTACTTCATAGATGTTGCCGACATCGAGGCCGGGGATGACCGCCGACTGACGAACGTTGCAGAACAGCGACAGCTTCTTGCGCTCGCCTTCGGGAATCGGCCGGTCGCAACGGACCAGCAGGATGTCCGGCTGGATACCGATGGAGCGCAGCTCCTTCACCGAATGCTGCGTCGGCTTGGTCTTCAATTCGCCCGCCGACGGAATGTAGGGCATCAGCGTCAAATGGATGTAGACGCAATGCCGGCTCGGCAGCTCATTGCCGAGCTGGCGGATCGCTTCGAGGAAGGGCATCGCCTCGATATCACCCACCGTGCCGCCGATCTCGCACAGCACGAAGTCGTAGTCCTCGTTGCCGTCGAGAATGAACGCCTTGATGGCGTCGGTGACGTGCGGAATCACCTGCACCGTACCGCCGAGATAATCGCCGTGCCGCTCGCGGGCGATGATCTCCTGGTAGATGCGGCCGGTGGTGATGTTGTCCTGCTTGTTGGCCGGGCGCCCCGTGAAGCGCTCGTAATGGCCGAGATCGAGGTCGGTCTCCGCGCCGTCGTCGGTCACGAAAACTTCGCCGTGCTGATACGGAGACATCGTCCCCGGATCGACGTTCAGATAGGGGTCGAGCTTACGGAGACGAACCTTGTAGCCA
>JAGSYV010000243.1 GCA_018262505.1 Pseudomonadota bacterium | reverse complement strand
GAGACGGGCAATCGCGCCACCAATGTCGTGCCGGCCGAGGTGGAGATCGCCTTCAACATCCGCTTCAACGACATCTGGACGGTCGAGGCGCTGCAGGAAGAGATCGCGGCGCGCATCCGGCGGTCCGTCGAGACGGCGCCGCTCAGGACGGGACGGTCGGCGCCGCTTGCCTATGAGCTGGTGTTCGAGCCGACAAACGCCGTCTCTTTCCTGACCCACGACGCCACGCTGATCGGTGGCCTGTCGGACGCGGTCGAAGCGGTCACCGGTCGCCGACCGGACCTCTCCACCACCGGCGGCACGTCGGATGCGCGTTTCATCAAGAACTACTGCCCGGTCGTCGAGTTCGGATTGGTCGGTCAGACCATGCACAAGATCGACGAGAACGTCGCGGTCGACGATCTTCGTCGTTTGAAGGCGATCTACAGAACGTTTCTGGACAGGTATTTTGCAGATTAGGGAGGCCTCTTCGGCCTCCCAACCTGAGTATCTCAGCTCTTCGCCTTGCTTTTCTTGGTCGCTTTCGGTTCCACGACCGGTGTTTCGCCGTCCCAGCGCAGGATGACGACGGCGAGCGGCGGCAGGGTCAGGTCGAGCGAGAAATTCATGCCGTGACTCGGGGTATTGTTGGCCGCGAGCCGCCCCTTGTTGCCCATGTTGGAGCCGCCATAAATTTCGGCGTCGGAGTTGAACACCTCGCGCCAAAGACCGGCGCGCGGCACGCCCACCCGGTAGCCCGAGCGCGGCACCGGCGTGAAATTGCCGACGACGAGGCAGGGCGCATCCTTCTCAAAGCCCCAGCGCATAAAGGCGAGCGTCGACTGTTCGTTGTCGTCCACCACGATCCACTGGAAGCCTTCCGGCTCGAAGTCGCGGGCGTGCAGTGCCGGCTCGGCGCGGTAGAGCGTGTTGAGATCGCGTACGAGCCGCTGGACGCCGAGGTTGCTGGCCCGGCTCTCCAGCCAGAGATCGACGGTCCCGTCGTTGTTCCATTCGCGCCCCTGGGCAATCTCGTTGCCCATGAACTGCAGCTTTTTGCCAGGATGCGTCCACATGAAGGCGTAGTAGGCGCGGATGTTGGCAAAGCGCTGCCATTCGTCGCCGGGCATGCGGCCAAAGATCGAGCGTTTGCCGTGCACCACCTCGTCGTGGCTGAGCGGCAGCACGAAGCGCTCCGAATAGGCGTACATCAGCGCGAAGGTCAGCTGATTGTGATGGTATTTGCGATGGATCGGCTCGAGCGCGAAATAGTCGAGCGAGTCGTGCATCCAACCCATGTTCCACTTGTAGGAAAAGCCGAGACCGCCGTCGGCGAGCGGAGCTGTGACACCCGGCCAGGCAGTGGATTCCTCGGCAATCATCAGCGCGTCCGGCACCTCGTGGGCGATGACCCCGTTGAGGTGCTTGATGAAGGACACCGCCTCCAGGTTTTCCCGGCCGCCGTATTTGTTGGGGATCCATTCGCCCGGCTTGCGCGAGTAGTCGCGGTAGAGCATCGACGCCACCGCGTCGACCCTGAGGCCGTCGATGTGGAAGCGCTTCAGCCATTCCAGCGCCGATGCCACCAGGAAACCGATCACTTCGGTGCGACCGAAGTTGTAGATCAGCGTATTCCAGTCCTGATGGAAGCCCTCGCGAGGATCCTGATGCTCGTAGAGCGGTGTGCCGTCGAAATGGGCAAGGCCGTGGGCATCGGTCGGGAAATGCGCCGGCACCCAATCGAGGATGACGCCGATGCCCGCCTCATGGCAGGCGTCGACGAACCGCGCGAAGTCCGCCGGCGAGCCGTAGCGGGCCGTGGGCGCGAACAGGCCGAGTGGCTGGTAACCCCAGGACCCGCCGAACGGGTGCTCCATGATCGGCAACAGCTCGATATGGGTGAACCCCATGTGCTTCGCATAGGCAACGAGATGCTCGGCGAGGAAACGCCAGGTGACCGGCTTGCCATCTGGCCGCTGCCAGGAACCGGCATGCACTTCGTAGACGGAAAATGGCGCCGTTTTTGACTGGAACGCAGCACGGTTGCGCATGAAGGTGGCGTCGTGCCACTCGAACGGCTTGGGATCGGCGACGATGGAAGCCGTGGCCGGCGCCAGTTCGTACTGACGGGCCACCGGGTCCGCCTTGTCCGGCAGGAGCTCGCCGCTGACCCCGATAATTTCGTATTTGTAGGCCTCGCCAGCAGGAAGGCGCGGAATGAACAGCTCCCAGACGCCGCACTCGCGACGCAGCCGCATCGGATGGCGGCGGCCATCCCAAACGTTGAAGTTGCCGACCACCGACACGCGCCGGGCATTGGGCGCCCAGACGGCGAAGCGCACGCCCGGCACGCCTCCTATCTCGGTAACTACGGCCCCCAACGTATCGGCCAGATCCCGATGCTGCCCCTCGGCGAGCAGGTAGACGTCCATCGCGCCGAGCAGCGGTCCGAAGGAATAGGGATCTTCGGCCTCATGGCTGCCATTCGGCCACTCGACGCGAAGGCGATAAAGGCCTGGGTCACCCTGCGCGAAGGCCACCCACAGGCCGCCTTCGACGTGCTGGAAGTCGGCGAGCTTGCGGCCATCGGCCGAGATCAGCGCGATGGCGCGGGCATTGGGCTTGAAGGTCCGGATCGCCGTGCGCGCACCGGACACGCGATGCGGCCCCAGAAGCGCGAAGGGATCGCCGTGAGTTCCCTCGGTGATCGCCCGAACCGCGCCGTCCGTCAGTCCCTCACGCACCCCGAGATCCACCATCGACCCGCCTCCCAAATTCGATCGCTGTTCCCAGACGTTACGCGGAAGCCAGAGCGAGGGCAAATGGCTTTCCGACCAATCAGGGCACCCGCTCGCCTCCCTTTCAGGTGGCCATTGTGCCCAAGCGACACCGCACGAAACGGGCCTTTCGGAGCGAAAATCGCCTGCTGTCCGACTCCAGTCAGCCCGCCATCTCCAGCGCCCTGGGTTCGGCCACCAGAACGACCAGTTGCCGGCCGCGCGTCGCCGCCGTGTAGAGGAGGTTGCGGGCCAGCATGATGGTGTGATCGCGCAGCAGCGGGATGACCACCGCCGGATATTCCGATCCCTGGCTCTTGTGGATGGTGATGGCATAGGCGCGGGTCAGCGCTTCCAGGTCCTCAAGGCCGTATTTGACGTCGCGACCGTCGAAGGACACGACGATCTCGTCTTCTTTCTGGCGGATCCTTTTCAGAATGCCGAGATCGCCGTTGAACACGTCGCGATCGTAGTCGTTTTCGATCTGCATCACCTTGTCGCCGGTGGCATAGGTCTGCCCGAAGCGTTCGATGCGATCGAGCGGCGCGCCGTTCAAGAGTTCCGCGAGGCGGTCGTTGAGGTTGCGGGCGCCGCAGATGCCCTTCTGCATCGGCGTGATCACCTGCACGTCGCGCATCGCATCGAGGCCGAAGCGGCGCGGAATGCGGTTGCCGACCACCTCCAGGATCTTGGCGAGCGCATCGTCGGCACCGCGCGCTTCGATGACGTAGAAATCAGCCAACTCGCCGGAGGGCGGCGGTTCCGGCCATTCGCCCCGGTTGATGCGATGGGCATTGACGATGATCCGGCTTTCCTCGGCCTGCCGGAAGATCTCGGTGAGGCGGGCGACCGGCACCAGACCGGAGGCGATGATGTCGGCGAGCACTTGCCCTGGCCCAACCGACGGCAACTGGTCGACGTCGCCGATCAGGATGAGCGCGGCGTTGAGCGGAATAGCTTCGACCAATGCGGCCATCAGCGGCACGTCGACCATCGACGCCTCGTCGATGACCACGACGTCGGCTTCCAGCGGCTCGGAAGGCGAGCGCTTGAAGCCGCCGGTGGTCGGGTCGATTTCCAGGAGGCGGTGGATGGTCTTCGCCTCGCGTCCGGCCTGCTCGGCCATGCGGCGCGCGGCGCGGCCAGTCGGCGCGGCCAGTGCCACCGTGAGCTTTGCCGTCGAGATGATGGCGAGCAGCGCCTCCAGCAGCGTCGTCTTGCCAACGCCGGGGCCACCGGTGATCACGGACACCTTGGCTCCGGCCACCAAAGCCAGCGCCTCGCGTTGCGACGGGCTGAGACGCATGCCTTTGCGCGCCTCGAAGTGCTCGATGGCCACATCGACATCGATCCGCCCCCAGGGCGGCCGTCCCTCGGCCAAGGCCTTCAGGCGGCTGGCAACGGAGCGTTCGAAACGGGCGAGCCGGCGGACGGCCAGATAAGCCGTGCCGTCGATGTCGAAGGTTTCGACATCGCCTTGGGCGATCGCTCCGTCAACCTCGGCCGCCACGGCGTCGGCATCGACGCCGAGCAGCCGCTCGGCCCGTTCGAAGACGTCGGCACGCGGCACGGCGGTGTGGCCGTCATCGGCGGCGCTCTCGATGGCATGGGCGATGCCGGCCCGGATGCGTTCCGGCGCGGCGCGGTCGATCCCGAACTTCTCGGCGATCTCGTCGGCGCCGGCAAAACCAATACCGCGCACCTCGCGGGCGAGCCGGTAGGGATCCTCCTCGACCAGCTTCACCGCTTCAGGTCCCAGCACCTTCCAGATGGCGACGGCGCGTGCCGTGCCGATGCCCTTGTCCTGGAAGGCGATCATCACGTCCTTCACCGCCTTGCGCTCGCGGTAGCTTTCGGCAATGCGGGCCGCTGTCTGCTTGCCGAGACCCGGAACGGTGACGAGCCGCATCGGTTCATTCTCGATGACGTCGAGCGCTTTCGCCCCAAACACCTGCACGATGCGCTCGGCCATGGCCGGCCCGACCCCGGCAATCAGACCGGAGCTGAGAAAGCGAATCACCGCGTCCTTGCCGGTCGGTTCGTTGGTCTCGATACGGTCGGCGCGGAATTGCAGGCCATGGACCTTGTCGGTCATCCACTGGCCTTCGGCGTCGATCTTTTCGCCGGCTGCGACCGTCGGAAGGTGGCCGATAACGGCGACCGGATCCTTGCGGCCGCGCACGCGCACCTTCAGCACCGAGAAGCCATTTTCCTCGTTGTGGAAGGTAACGCGCTCCACTGTGCCCGCAAGGCGGTCGAACAAGCGTTCGGCCGAGGGGTTGGATGGTCGGGAATCATCAATCATCACATCAGTTATGCAGTGTTCGCCTACTGTTCGTCGAGCCTTGATCGGTCTATGTATGCGCCCGTCGCGCCTCGGGCCGGTAACAGCCGGCAAAGTGGAGGCTGATCTGCGCCGGAGTGAAAACCCTCTCATGTCGTCCGAGCTTACCCGCCGTGACCTTCTGGCCGTGCTGGCCGCCCTCGGGCTCGTCCCAAGCCTTTCCATGACCGAGGCCCGCGCCGTCGAGGCGTCGACCAGGCTTGGCAAGCCGAAGCCCTTCTCCTTCAGCAAATTGATGGCCGCCGCCAAGGAACGCGCTGCAGCTCCCTATGTGCAGGAAGTGCCGCGCGCTTTCGATGCGCTTGAGGCGATCGACTACGATCGGCACTGGGAGATCAAGTTCAAGGACGACCATACGGTACAGGCCGCCGGCGGCAAGGCGCCGCTGCGCTTCTTCCATCTGGGCCGTTACTTCAAGCTGCCGGTCGGCATCTACCTC
>JAGSYV010000152.1 GCA_018262505.1 Pseudomonadota bacterium | reverse complement strand
GCCGCTCAAGCGAGACGACGGAAGCGTTGCTCACGATTCCCTCCGGTTGATGAGTGCCCTCAGCGCCAGAACAAGGATCAGGATGGCGCCCTGGGCGCCGACCTGCCAGTCGGGCGAGATTTTGAAGAAGGTTAGGGCCGAGCCGGCCAGCGTCAGCGTCAGCGCGCCCAGCACGGCGCCGATAGGCGACACGCGTCCGCCGACGAACTCGCCACCGCCGAGGATGACACCGGCCACCGACAGCAGCGTGTAGCGCAAGGCAATGTTGGCGTCGGCCGAAGTCGTCAGGCCGATGAGGGCAAGACCGGCAAACGCGCCGAAGGTGCCGCCGAGGGCATACATCGCCGATTTGGCGGCGAGCAGCGACCAGCCGGCCCGGCCAACGGCACGGGCGTTGCCGCCGACACCTCTCAGAACCACGCCGAAGGACGAGCGCATCAGCAGGAAATGCATGCCGACCGCGATCACCGCCGACGCGATGATCGGGAATGGCAAGAGGGGCGGCTTCAGCGTCATCAGCGACCGCAGCATGGCTGGTGCCGTGCCGCCGGGAGTCGGCAGCAGCAGGATGGCAAGGCCGGACCAGACGAAGGACATGCCGAGTGTGACGACGATGGCCGGCAGGTTGCGCAGGTGGATCAGCGCGCCGAGCAGCGCGTAGATGGCGATGCAGCCGAGAATCGCCGCGATGCCGAGGGGCGGATTGTCGTGCAGCCAGGTGGCGGCTATGCAGGCGATCAGGCTGACATAAGAGCCGAGCGACAGATCGAGGTCATTGACCGTGATGATGCACATCTGCGCGATGGTGGCGAGTGCAATCGGCACCGCCAGCCCCAGCATCAGGTTGAGCCCGAAATAGCTCATGGCACGCGGCTGGGCGTAGAAGATCGGCAGGAGGATCAGCACCAGCGACAAGGCCGGCAAAAGGGTCCTCATCAGGCGCTGGCGGGCAAGGGCGGTGGAAATCATGAGCTGGCCTGCTGAACGGGAGCGTCCGCGAAGGATGCCTTGATGATGCGTTCCTCGGTGAGGGCGTCGCGCGAAAGCTCGTCGACGATGTCGCCGTCACGGAAGACGTAGATGTGATCGCAGTGGCCGAGTTCCTCGAACTCGGTGGTGTACCAGAGGAAGGTGCGGCCACGGTCGGCCTCGGCGCGGATCAGATCGTAGACCTCGTATTTGGTGGAAACGTCGACGCCGCGCATCGGATCATCCATCAGGACGATGTCGGCATCCGAGCCGAGGGCGCGGGCGAACAGCGCCTTTTGTTGGTTGCCGCCCGATAGCGACAGGATCGGGTTGTCCATATCGGGCGTCTTGATGGCGATCCGCTTCTTCCACTCGGACGCCAGCGACGCCTCGGCCGCCGGATCGATGAGGCCGGCGCGGCGCATGGCCTTGAGCGAGCCGACGCCGATATTGCGGGCGATCGACCACAGGGGAAAGATGCCGTCGTTCTGGCGATCGCCGGCAACCAGCGCCACCGTGCCATCGACACGCGCCTTGTGCGATCCGCCGTGCCCCCCGTGAGCGAACACGTCGAGCAGCATGCGGGTCTGGCCATGGCCGGCAAGACCGGCCAGACCGATGATGTCGCCCGCCCTGGCCTTGAGCGGCATGGTGTTGGTTGGCACTTCGACGCGGGCCGGTTTTTCGCCACCTAGCGACGTCCGCGCCGTGACGATCGGCCGCCGCGTCTGGGCACCACCGCCCATGGCGGCGACCAGCCGCTCGCGATCGAAGTCGGCGACCGGGCCATCGGCGACAATGGCGCCATCGCGCATGACGACGACGCGGTTCGACGCGGACAGAACCTCGCCGAGCATGTGCGAGATGAGGATGACGCTGAGACCGGAGGCGACACGCTTGCGAACATAGGCCAAGAGCTGTTCGGCCGTCACCGCGTCGAGCGACGACGTCGGCTCATCGAGAACGATGATGCGAGCCGGCTGGTCCGTTGCCGTGAAGGCGCGGGCAATCTCCACCATCTGGCGCTTGCCGATGCTGAGATCGGCGACGATATCGGCCGGTACAATGCCATGGCCGGGAAAGATCTCGTCGAGCATCGAGGCGATCAACTGGCCGGCGCGGCGACGCCAACCGAAGCCGCGGAGGCTGCGATGAGCGATACGGGTGTTCTCGGCCACCGTCAGGTTGGGACAGAGCGACAGCTCCTGGAAGACGCAACGCACGCCCAACTCTTTGGCGAAATCGACGCCAAACGACTGACGCCGATCGACGCCGGCGACGAATATGGCGCCCTCGTCGCAGCGGATCGTGCCGGTCAGCACGTTCATCAACGTCGACTTGCCGGCGCCGTTATGCCCGACGAGTCCAAGACACTCGCCGGCGACGACCGACAGATCGACACCGGACAGCGCCCGGACGGCACCGTAGATCTTGGCGATCCGCTCGAAGCGGATCAGGAGAGAAGCGGACGGGTCGAGCACGATCGGAACTCGTTTGCGACGGGCGGCCAGGACCGCCCAGAAATCGAGAAGCCGGAGGCGCCGTTGAGGAGAATCGGCGCCTCCGGGATGGTGCGCTCTCAGGAGGAAAGAGCGCCCTTGTCGCGGCGGTTACTTCTTGTTGCTGGCTTCGATCGCCGCGATCGCATCGGCCTGGCTGTACTCGGTGTTGGCGATGCCGCCGACCGGCGCACTGGCCAGTGCCTTGTCGAGGGTGTCCTGGGTGACCACGAGATAGGGCACCGTCAGATCATGTGGAACGGTCTTGCCGTCGAGGATCTGCTGGGTGATCCAGAAGGCCATGGTGGCAAGCCCCGGAGGTGTAGCCGCCGAACGGGTTTCGTAGCCCGTGGCGTCCCGCTGCTCCTTCCACCAGGCGAGTTCGTCCTGGCGATTGCCGAGAATGATCAGCGGCGTCGGCCGGTTGGCGGCCTTGAAGGCCTGGGCGATACCATAGCCGTCACCACCCTGAGCGGCGACGCCGGTGATCTCCGGCAGCGACGGCAGGATCTGGGCGACCGCCTTCTGGGCGGTGGCGCCATTCCAGTCGCCGACAACGGAGCCGACGATCTTCAGCTCGGGATGCTTGGCCGCCTCGGCGACGACGCCATCGTGAATGGCGGCGTCGATCGACGTGCCGGCGAGCCCGCGCACCTCCAGGATATTGCTGCCCTTGGGCAGCTTGGACGACAGGAACTGGATCTGCGATTTGCCCATGTCGTTGAAATCGACGACCACGCGGTAGGCGCAAGGCTCGGTGACGACACCGTCGAAGGAGACCACGACGATGCCGGCGTCGCAGGCTTCCTTGACCGAGCCGTTGAGAGCGTCGGGCGAGGCGGCATCGATGACGATGGCATCATAACCTTGCAGAACCAGATTCTGGATCTGCGCGGCCTGTTCGGTCACCTGGTTCTCGGCGGTGGTGAAGGCATCGGCCGAGGCGACGACCTTGTCGGCGATGGCCTTCTTGGTGACCGTGTCCCAGCTGGTCAGCATGGTCTGACGCCAGGAGTTTCCGGCGAAATTGTTGGAAAGGGCGATCTTCTTGGTCGAGGTATCGGCGAAAGCCGTCGATGCGACGGCACAGAGCGATACGGAGCCAATCAGGACGGCAATGAGACGGCGCTTCATTTTTTCCTCCAGTAGATGGCCTGTCGGTTGTGATGTCCCCTGCGCATCACGCCGACTGTGCTCCAACCCCAGGCCATTTCGTAGTTCCACTATATGGAACTTAGTTTCTGACAATGGTACTTTCGCGCTCGACAGGTTTTCTGTCAAGCGCGCGTCGGTTTATAAGTATGATCACCTAGTGCATCATCCGACCGGAGTGAAACGAGGATCGATAAGATGATGATTCAAAAACAAGGGCTTAGAGCGCCGATCTGATTCAATCAGATCGATTAGCGCTCTAGGAAGCAGGACTTGACACATGGCTGATGCTGGAGACGACCAAACGGGGAATGGAAAGCCGGCTTCGCGGGACGGCGAGGGATCTTTCGCCAAGATTCTCAAGCTGTTGGATTTCGTCGCGGAAGCCGGGCACCCCCTGCGCTTCAGCGACATTCAGATCGGAACCGGACTGACCAAGGGAACGCTGCATCGTCTCCTCAAGTTGCTTCTGGAGGAGGACATGCTCGCCTATGACGAGATGGCGCGCGGCTATTCGGTGGGCTTTCGCACCATGCGACTCGCCCATGCGGCCTGGCGCGTATCGAGCCTGACCGGCGCGGCAAAGGAGGCGCTCGACCGTTTGAGCCGCCAGACCCACGAGACGTTGCATCTGGCCGCGCTCGACGGTTACCAGGTCCTCTACCTCGACAAGCGTCAGGCCCTCAGGGCCGTGTCGATGTTCTCGAGCGCCGGCAAGGTCGGCCCGGCCTATTGCACGGGGGTCGGAAAGGCGATGCTGTCGGCGCTTTCAGCCGACCGTCTGGCCAAGGCCGTGGAGGTTCAGACCTTCAAGCGCTACACGGCCAATACCGTGACCTCGGAAGAGGCCTTGCTCGCGGAGATCGCGATCATTCGCCGTCGCGGCTATTCGATCGACAACGAGGAGCATGAGCCCGGCATCATCTGCATCGCCAAGCCGATCCTGACGGCCGATGGAGAGCTTCTCGGCGGTCTTTCGATTACCGGTTCGACGCATGTTCTGACGATCGACCGGCTGGAGGGATTCCTGCCCCTCTTGGAAAAAGCGGTCGCAGACATAGCGGAGCGGGCGACAATCATGCGGGTGCCAACCCTGTAGATGGCACCCGAACTTTAGCCCGATAGCGTTGGGCGGAAGGCGTCGCGGATCGCCTCGAGCGCCGCGATGCGGCGGATCTCGGCTTCGACGAAGGCATCGTCCCTGAGGCGGGCCGGCCGGTCGATGGAAAGGCGGGTCGCGATCCGCCCCGGTCGTCCGGCCAGCACGATGACCCTGTCGGCAAGCCGCACCGCCTCGGACAGATCGTGGGTCACCAGCACCACCGTTACGCCGCGCTCCTGCGCGTCGAGACGGACAAGCTGCTGCATCTCGCGCGACAGACCGACATCCAGCGCCGAAAAGGCTTCGTCGAGCAGCAAGACGTCGGGCTCGATGGCAAGCGCCCGCGCCAGCGCCACCCGTTTCTTCATGCCGCCGGAAAGCTGGTGCGGATAAAGGACGGCATCGTCCTGACCGAGACCGACCTTGACCAGCATCGTTCGCGCCCGGCTGAGGCGTTCGCTGCGGGCAAGCCGCAGACCGGCAAGACCGAAGGCGACGTTACCCCGCGCCGTTCGCCAGGGTAGGAGCAGGGGTTCCTGAAAGACGAAGGCTGGCCGCTCGAACGGCCGGTCGACGCGGCCGGCGTCGGGGGTGAGAAGACCGCCGAGAATATGAAGAAGTGTCGTTTTGCCCGAGCCGGATGGTCCGAGGATGGCAACAACACTGCCTCTCGATACCCGGAGATCGATGCCGTCGAGCACTTTCGTGCCGGCAAAACTATGCGTGACTCCACTGGCAACGAGCGTGCCTTCCTCGCTCATGCCGCCTCTCCCGGCAAGCCATGCCGCCAGGTTTCGAAATACCGACGCACCGGTTCGATGACGAGGCGCTCGACGATGAGCAGCAGCGCCACCACCACGACCACCCAGGCCATGGTCTTGGCGGTATCGACTTCGGCACGCGCCGCCGCGAGGCCGTCGCCGATACCACCGGTCCCCGACAACAGCTCTGCCATGACCGCCACCTTCCAGCTCATGGCAAGCGCCGTGCCGAGCGCCGGCAGCAGGTAGGACAACACGTGCGGCAGATAGACGTCGACGATCATGGCGCCGAACGGCACCCGGAAGGCGCGAGCCATGGTACGGAGGCCGCCGTCGACCGTGCGGGTTCCCTGCACCGCCGCGGCAAACACCACCGGTCCGACGGCGATCGCCACCGAAAAGGTGGCGGCTAACCCCGATCCCCCGAACCACAACAGCGACAGCACCACCCAGGCGATGGCCGGCACGCCGATCAGAAGGGTGGCAATCGGCTGCAGCATGGCCCGGATCGGCGTGGAGCGTCCGGCAAGCCCTCCCAAAAGCGACCCGGCCAGCGTCGCCGCGAGAAAACCGCTGAGCGCGTCGCGCGCCGTCGTCACCACGGCCGGCCAAAGGTCACCACTGGCGCCGAGGCGTCCGAGAGCGGCGATAGTTGCCAAGGGCGACGGCAGCACGAAATCGCCATAGACGCGATGGCCGATTTCCCAGAGCGCGATGACTGCACCAAGTCCGAGCACCGCCCAGCGACGTTCGCCGCCGGCAAGCCGGCGCCAGGAGATCCTCGGCATGCTCTCAGCCTCCCCAGTAGAAGGCTGGTTCCGGCAGATGCCCGGCAACGATATCCGGCGACAGCATCATCAAGGCCTGGAAATAGGCTTCGAGGTCGGCCTTGGCCTCCATCGCCGATGCAACCCTCAGACGGAAACGCGGCAGCGAGGCCTCGACGATCGGCGCCGGCAGCTTCAAGGAATCGGCGATGAGCGCCGCCGCGGCCTTGGGGTTGACGCCAACCCAGCCAGCCGCCTCCACCGAGGCGGCATGCAGCGCCGCGACAACGTCGGGATGAGCCGTGAGGAAGGTTTCGGTCACTGCGAGGCCGGCCTGCGGAATACCGGCCGATCGACCGCTGCGTGCGGCATAAAGTTCGGTGACGTCGAGGGCTCGTGTGACGGTGACACCGGCTTGCTTGGACTTGATTTCGGCGGCACTCGCCGCCGGTTCGGGCAGCACGGCGGCATCCGCCTTGCCGGCCAGAAGCAGCGGTACCGCCTCGGCCGACGTGCCGACATAGGAGAGCGTTACGTCCCGATCCGGGTCGAGACCGGCAGTCTTGAGCACGAAGCGAGTGAGAAGGTCCGGCGCGTCGTTCTTGGCGCCGACCAGCAGCGTCTTCCCTCGGAGGTCTTCGATCCGTTCGAGACGGACGCCCTGCCCGGCGAAGATATAGAGCAGCCCCCAGGTCAGGACGTTGACGAGGCGGACGCCGGCACCGCGATTGAACAGGTTGGCGGCGGCATAGGTCGGCGCTGCGAACAGCGAGATATCGCCCGAGACGACTCCGGCCCGCATCTGATCGGCGGTGCGCCAGACATCGAAGCGCGCATCCCCCACCAGCTTCGAGAGCGCACCCGATGCCACCGCCCGGGCCAGCACCACCGACGGCGACGCCGGCATACCCCAAACCGTCAGGTGATCGAGGGTCGCGGCGGCCTGAGCCGGCAGCGCAACGAAGCCAGCGGCGGCGGTCAGGCACTCGAGGAAGCGCCGGCGGCTCAGGCCGGTCGGCATGGAGGGAGCTGTCATGATGGAACCTGGATTTGAACGGCGAGGCCGCATCGTGAGGGACACTAGACCAATTCGCGACCCGGGGGAAATTGCCGAACCCAAATCGATGCCCGGAGCAACAACGGATTTGAAACCAAGTTGTTCCGAAGAGATACGGATAAGGTTTCGTCCGTATACGCGATAATGCGTAACATGAAGGCTGAGAACGGGAAGCATCTAAATCGAAAAAGAGAAAAAGCAACTACATAAGCCGATGCGTTTGACTTTCATCATTGCTGTTCACATGCCAGATGCGTATGGGATGCTCGATACGGACACATTTCCCCGAGGGTCGCTCGCCTGTGACAGACTTGCCGGGGAACGCCCAACCAAATGGGGGTGGCAGCATGGCACAGGTTGTTTATGGCGTGTGGGACGGCGTCGTCCACGATTATCGCCAAGGGAAGACCGCGGAGGGCACGCCTCCCGACCTCAAGGACTTCGAGGTGTTCGACGACAACAACCCGATCCGCGCCTTCGTGGCCGATCGGGGCTTTTTCGTCTTTGACGAAAAGGTCAACATCATCGACACCTTCTGGCAGTATCTCAGCAAGGCGGCTGACGAATCCTGCGGCAAGTGCACCCCCTGCCGTATGGGCACCGTGCTGGTGCGCGACGCCCTTGGCGCCATGCGCCGCGGCCTCGAAGCCGACCTCAGCCTCGACGAGATCGCCACCATGGCCGAGCAGATGCGCGCCACCTCGCTCTGCGGCCTCGGCCAGTCCTGCGGCACCGCCCTCGGCAAGGCGATCGCCGCCTTCCGCGACGAGTTCGAGGCGGAACTCGCCAAGAAGGAGCCGGCCCGCCCGCAGAACGCCATAAGCTACATGACGGCGCCGTGCATCGAGGCCTGTCCGTCCAAGGTCAACGTCCCGCGCTACATCGACTACATCCGCGACGGCAAGCCCGAGCAT
>JAGSYV010000242.1 GCA_018262505.1 Pseudomonadota bacterium | reverse complement strand
CTTGGCAATGCTCAACCCCGAAGGATCGATCCATCACCGACGAGCCCTAAGCGCCGGCCACGTTTCTCTTTCTTCCTATTCACTTGTCAAAGAACCGAGAGGATCTAAGCCCCTCAATCTACCGCCGAACAACCCCAGCCAAACCGCCAGAACCCGGCAACAGAAGACCGCCGGCACTACGTCGCTGCAGCGCCGCCGTCGATGAACGTGCTTATAGGGGGCACGACCAAAGCTGTCAACACGGTCTTGTGACACGCGTTTTTGAGCCGCGATAGTCGACTTTCGGCTGAATTCCGGGACATTTTGGCGCCCCAACGACCAAAGCCGGGTAAGTTGCTGACAATTTCATCGAAACTTTCTGTGCCTTATTTTTCGCCAGCCGGCAAACTTCCCCCGGAACCCGCCTTTGCGGCGACCGATGCCCAACTCCCGCCCCATTTTTCACCCACCAGAATATTCGGCCGAAGCTTTTCCCCGAAGAAGCGACACCGCTGGCGGAGCCGACATTGACAAGCTGCGACACCGGGCGGCAAAGTCACCGCCAATTCAAGGACGACGTCAGGGGCCACCGGCATATTCCTCGTATCGGACCCAAGCGTTTCACCAGATCAACGGGCG
This sequence comes from Pseudomonadota bacterium, assembly GCA_018262505.1. Taxonomy (GTDB): domain Bacteria; phylum Pseudomonadota; class Alphaproteobacteria; order Rhizobiales; family Pleomorphomonadaceae; genus Pleomorphomonas. Next base: position 2,467 of record JAGSYV010000242.1, on the reverse strand, counting down.
GAAGCAAGACACCATCCATGAACGCTGCGCGTCCCCTGCACCGGAACGATAGCGTCGAGCTCGGCGACTTGCCGCCGCTTCTGACGGCTGGTGCCCGGGGGCTTCCCGACCGGCGCGGTGTTTCCATGCGCTGGCTGACCGGCACGGTGCTCGCCACTTTCGCCTCGACCTTCCTGATGGGTGGGGCGCTCTATGCCGCCTTCGACGGTCGCGAGACCATCGCCGAACCCTCGGGCACGGTCACCCGCTCGGCCGTGGTGGTCCCGACGCCCGACAACGAGATGATCGCCAAGAGCGACTTCCCCGTTCAGGAAGCCAACCTCGAACCGGCCCGGCAGATCCTCAAGGTGTCGACGATTGCCAAGGATGGCGAACACGACATCATCAGGCTGAAGCCGTTCGCCAAGGTATCGACGCCGCTTGTCTCCGACATGGCCGAGATCACCGACCCCATCCCGCCTTATAACCCGCTGCGCATTTTCGCCGACGCCAACGCCGGCACCTCGGAAGGGGGCGAAGCGACGCTTTATGGCGCCGCCGTCGAAGGCGACATGATGCTGAAGGTCACCGACTTCCCGGTGAACGACCCGAGTCTGGAAGCGTCCATCCCGCTCGACATCGGCCAGACCGAGCGGGTGGTGCGCGAAGCGGCGAGCTTCCTCAACGGCACCAACGTCAAGACGGCCTCGCTCTCCCCCATCGACCAATCGCGCTTCGACTTCGGCTTTGCCGAGCCCTCCTCGCTCGACCAGTTCGGTGTGCGCATCATCCCCGAGAACGTCTCCTTCGTGCCGACCAGCACCGCCGAGCCGGCGCCATCCGGCGCCAATAACGCCTATGAAGACCGTCGCGTTGCCGTCGAGGCCGACGAACCGCTCGAGCAACTGCTGACCGACAACGAAGCGACCGACGATGAGGCCGGCGACATCGTTCTCGCCTTCCACAAGGCCGACCGGCTGCGCCTCTTGAAGGTGGGCGACGAGGTCCGCATCCGCCTCGCCCCCGATCCGAGCGACGAGACGGCGCGCTATCGGCCCATCCTCGTCTCGGTCTATCGCGATGGCGGCCATCTTGGCTCGGTGGGCCTCGGCGACGACGGCAGCTATATCACCGTCGACGAGCCGCCTGCCACCGAACAGGCCGACGCCGGCGCCGATGGCGACGAGAACAGCCCACGACCGCGCCTTTACGAGAGCCTTTACGAGACGTCCCTCAAGAATGGCGTGCCGCCGGCCCTCATCGACGAACTGGTGCGCGTCTTCTCCTTCGATCTCGACTTCAACACCCGCATCCAGCCGGGTGACAACTTCCAGATGGTCTACACGCTCGGCGACAATGGCGAGGAGACCGACAACGGCGAGATCGTCTTCACGTCGATCACCCTCGGCGGCAAGGAGCGGCGCTTCTATCGCTACCGGGCACCCGACGACGGCTCGGTCGACTATTATGACGACAGCGGCAAGAGCGCCAAGAAGTTCCTGATGCGCAAGCCGATGTCGGGCGGCACCTTCCGCTCGGGCTTCGGCGCCCGCAACCATCCGCTGCTCGGCGTCACCCGCATGCACACCGGCGTTGACTGGTCGGCGGCACGCGGCACACCGATCATGGCGGCCGGTGACGGCATCGTCACCTATGCCCGCTGGAAGAACGGCTACGGCAACTACATCGAGGTGCAGCATACCAACGGTTATGCCAGCGCCTATGCCCACCAGACCGGCTTTGCCAAGGGCATCAAGGAGGGCGTCCGCGTCCGCCAGGGCCAGGTGATCGGCTATGTCGGCACGACCGGTCTGTCCACCGGCCCGCACCTTCACTACGAAGTGCACGTCAACGGCACGCCGGTCGATCCGCTTCGGATCAAACTGCCGCAGGGCCGCACACTGGACGGCAACGTGCTCGCCGCCTTCCAGTCCGAACGCGACCGCGTCGACACGCTGCTGGCCGGCGACAGCCAGACGGCTCGCGCCGCAACCGCCTCGGCAAACGGCGGTTGATGTTTTAGTTACGCCTCAATCACCGGCGGGCCTCCGGGCTTTATTCTCCGCCTCAATCGCCGGCGGGCCTCCGGCCCCAAGGCTTTCGCGCTGCGCGCGGGCGCCGCTTGGCGCCGGAAGCCGCTGGCGCGGCTTTTGACATGTTCTCCCTTGAACGATCATAGCTGCCGCCCCATGTCAGCCCTGACCCGTTAGGTCCGGGCCCCTCTGGCAGAAGCCGCCGGCGCATCTGCGATGTCGGACCTTTGTCGACGCATTTCGCCGGCAGAGTTTGCGACCTTGGACCTGACCCTTCTTGCCACCCCCTGGCTCGGCACGCCGCTCTATCTGTGGCTGGCCTTCCTCACGCTCGTTGCCGCTCTGCTCGCCTTTGACCTCGGCATTCTCCACCGCAAGTCGGAGGAGATTTCCATCCGGCAAAGCCTCGTCATGTCCGGCGGCTACATCGCCATCGGCCTGATGTTCGGCGGCTT
>JAGSYV010000151.1 GCA_018262505.1 Pseudomonadota bacterium | reverse complement strand
TTGGCCACCGTGACCTGTCCGGTCGTGGCATCGATCGCGAACCGTCCGCCGGCATCGTCGGTCAGACCGTAGCTCAGCGTGGCACCGGCATCCGGATCAGCTCCAGCCAGCGTGCCGACCACCGTGCCAATCGCCGCGTTCTCGGCCACCGTGCCGCCACTGAGCGTCAGGTCGGTTGGCGCCTCGTTGACGTCGCTGAGCCCAATGGTGAAGCTCTCGTCATAGCTGAGCCCGCTCTCATCGGTCACCCGCACCGTTATGGCGTGCGAGGTGGCCGCCTCGTAGTCGAGCAACGCGCCGTCGGCGACGCTGATCTCGCCGGTCGTGCTGTTGATGGCAAACCGTCCGCCGGCGTCATCGGCCAGACCGTAGCTCAGCGTGGCCCCGGCATCCGGATCGACGCCAGCCACCGTGCCGACCACCGTGCCAGCCGCCGCATTCTCCGCTACCGTGCCGCCGCTCAGCGTCAGGTCGTTTGGTGCCTCGTTGACGTCGGTCGGAGCAATGGTCTCGGAAAGGCTCGCTGGGATGCTATTGCGATTCACTTTTAGACTCCCGTCAACAAACCGAAAAAGACATGTAAATCAGCGTGATTCCGGTGATCAGCTGAGCCTTCGGCAGTGGTGCGGTCTGACGATCGGTCGTCCAGAGGCGCACGAGAACGGCAACAACCCCGCGTTCGACAGGGCACTCGCCTATGCTTTGTCGCAATGAGGCTCTCACATGAGTGAGCCAATTGCTCCCCTACCCGGCCGAATGTCGGCCCCGCCTCCCTCTGACGGCTAACGCTGTGTTCCCGGAAACAACTCGATACAAGACCTACATGGAACTCGCATGTCAGCGCAACCATTTAGACATGATGGCTGCAAGACACACCTTTTGGCACTTAATTCGCAAATTTGGGTGGATGGAAATGGCGAGCACAATTCCATTCACGAAGCATCAGGAGCTGAGCTGCGTGAGTGCCGGGAAACTGCCCGGAATCCGTATTTTTGTCAGCTGGCGCGAGCGCTGCGGAATACGCCGCCGAAACCAAACGCCAGTTCACCGCGCCTCGTGAGGCACCCTGACCAGCGCTGAAAACCAGTATTCATACGGATCAAGATGGAAGGGCCAATTATCTCAATTCTCCAGACGGAGGCGCTAAGGCACCCCATCGCCCCGACACTTTCTAACGACTGAAATCAGCGCTGAACTTAGTTGACTCACCAGGGGCCGGAAGCAACTTTTGAGATATCACCTGCGTTGATCAATCGGATGTGGGACCGGGAACGTGGCACCCACCGGCCGCTCGCTGACCCTGAACGGAAGCAAAATCATGAGACCGCTGAGTACGATCAATGTTGGAATGCTGCCACTGAGCATGACGCGGTCATAGACCTGCAACATAAACAGCGAGCCGGATAGCATGAAGACATTAAGAACGGCCGAGAGGAAGACGACCCTGACAAGGGCACCTTGTACCGCCGCCCTTGCCTAGCGTCAGCTGGAGACCCCCCGGCTATGCCGGGGTGGCAGTAGGAGTTTGACGTTTCCGGCAGTCCATCGGCGATGACTTTCGTGTTGCTACCACGCAGACACGAAAGACCTCAACCGATGGACAAGTATGAAAGCCTAAGCCACAGCATCTGGGAGTGCAAATATCACGTCGTTTTCATCCCGAAATGCCGGCGGAAGTCGCTTTACGAAGCTTTGCGCCCGCACCTTGGGCAGGTGTTCCGGCAATTGGCTGAGCACAGGGAAAGCCGTGTGGAAGAAGGTCACCTGATGGCCGATCATGTGTATCCCTCCGGTGACGGCCGTCTTTGCTGCGTTTGTAAATGGTCGTAAGCCCATGCCTTATGTCATGCGCTACAGTCATTTCGGCCGTTGAGTTGCTTCCCGCAGGTGACGTTGGTCGTCGGCGGGAATGGACGGACGAGGAGAAGATCCGGATCGTTGAGGAGAGCCTACGGGGCTTTCGCCAGGGTTCGGCGACGGCTCGGCGGTATGGTGTGTCGCGATCGTTGCTGTCGATATGGCGGCGGGATTACCGGCGCGGCGTTCTTGGTCGTTCGACTGCGCCAGCATTCATGCCGGTTTCCCTTCCGGTGCCGGAGGCCGCGCCTTGCGATGTCGTGGCACCGGCAGCTTCGAGCGCCGACACGAAGATCGAGATCGTGCTGTTGAGCGGGCGTCGTCTGACCGTTCCGACTTCGATCGATCCGAATGTGCTCGGACGCCTGTTGTCCGTCCTGGAGGGGCCATGATCGCCTTCCCGGCCGGCGCGAGGGTGTGGATCGCAGGCGGCGTGACCGACATGCGCTGCGGTATGAACAGCCTGGCGCTAAGGGTTCAACAGGGACTGGGTCGCGACCCGCATGGTGGTGAGCTGTTCTGCTTTCGTGGGCGCCGCGGTGATCTGATGAAGATCCTCTGGCACGATGGCGTAGGCATGTCGCTCTATGCCAAGCGTCTGGAAGCGGGCAAGTTCATTTGGCCGTCCAGTCCGGGGCGGGGTACGGTGCCGATCTCGGCGGCTCAGCTCGGCTATCTTCTCGACGGCATCGACTGGCGCAATCCCCGCTGGACGCAGCGCCCGGCAAAAGCCGGGTGATCGGTCTAATTGGCTGTTTCTACTGGGAATTACATCGGCGTTATGGTAGGTTTTGGCATGTCCGATCCTGACGCCGAGATTGCCCGACTGCGCGCCGAACTCTTGGCCTCCGAGGCTCGCGCCGCAGTGGCTGAGGCCGAACTGGCAACGGCCCGCGCGGTGCTGTCGACCTCCGAAGCGATGATCTCGCACCTCAAGCTGGAGATTGCCAAGCTGCGGCGCGAGCAATATGGCCGCAGCTCCGAGCACCGCGCGCGGTTGATCGAGCAGATGGAATTGCAGCTCGAAGAACTCGAAGCGACCGCCACCGAGGACGAGATCGCCGCCGAACGGGCTACGGCCCGCACGACCACCGTAGCCGCCTTCGAACGCCGCCGCCCGGTTCGCAAGCCGTTCCCCGAGCACCTGCCGCGCGAGCGGGTGGTGATCGAGGCGCCTACGACCTGCGCCTGCTGTGGCTCATCGCGTATCGTGAAGATGGGCGAGGATGTCACCGAGACGCTGGAGGTGATCCCCCGGCAGTGGAAGGTGATCCAGACCGTCCGGGAGAAGTTCACCTGCCGGGACTGCGAGAAGATCAGCCAGCCGCCAGCGCCGTTCCATGCCACGCCGCGTGGCTGGGCGGGGCCGAACCTCTTGGCGATGATCCTGTTCGAGAAGTTCGGTCAACATCAGCCCTTGAACCGTCAAGCCGAACGCTATGTCAGGGAAGGTGTCGACATCAGCCTCTCGACGCTCGCCGACCAGGTTGGGGCCGGAACCGTTGCGCTGGAGCCGATCCATAGCCTCATCGGGGCACATGTACTGGCCGCCACGCGGCTGCACGGCGACGACACCACCGTGCCGCTGCTGGCCCGCGGTGGAACCCGGCAGGCGCGGCTTTGGACCTATGTGCGTGACGACCAACCGTTTGCGGGTGGAGCGCCGCCGGCTGCGCTGTTCTTCTTCTCCACCGATCGGGAGAAGATCCATCCCAACCGGCACCTCGACGGATGGACCGGCATTCTGCAAGCCGATGCCTATGGCGGCTACAACGACCTCTATCGGGAGGATCGCGAGCCAGGGCCGATAACCAGCGCCCTGTGCTGGAGCCATGCCCGTCGCAAGTTCTTCGAACTGGCCGACATCGCCGGCAACGTCCGCAAGGGCAAACCCGCCCACGCCATATCGCCGGTCGCGCTCGCGGCGGTGACCCGCATGGACGCTCTGTTTGCCATCGAACGCGACATCAACGGTCTCGACGCCGAGGCAAGACTGGAGGCACGACAACGGTTGTCACGCCCACTGGTCGAAGACCTACATCGCTGGCTTCTCACCGAACGGTCGCAGATGTCGAGGCATAATCCCGTCGCCAAGGCGATCGACTACATGTTCGACAAGCCGGGACGGTGGGTAGCCTTCACTCGCTTCCTTGATGACGGCCGCATCTGCCTGACCAACAATGCCGCCGAACGCGCCCTGCGCGGCGTGGCTCTCGGCAGAAAAGCCTGGCTGTTCGCCGGATCGGAGCGGGGTGGCGACCGCGCGGCCTTCATGTACACGCTGATCGTCAGGGCCAAGCTCAACGATATCGATCCGCAGGCATGGCTCGCCGATATCCTCGCTCGTATGCCGAACATGCCAGTCTCTCGCCTGCCCGAATTGCTCCCGTGGAATTGGGCGGCCGAACGGAACCGACAGCGCGACGCCGCCTGATGGGCTTGGGCTGCGAGCTCAAAATCTGCACTGCCCACGGCCTACGCCGGATGCTTACGATCATGTCCACATGCTGCTGTCGATCCCGCCGAAATACGGGGTATCTCAGGTGGTCGGGTACATTAAGGGCAAGAGTGCCATCCACTTGGCGCGGACCTATGCAGAGCGGAAGCGGAATTTTGTCGGTCAGCACTTTTGGGCGAGGGGCTACTTCGTCTCGACCGTCGGGAGAGACGTAATCGGCCGGTCTTGGCCGCCTTTCCCGTTGTCAGCTGGTCTTGTTAATTTACGTCGATAACGACGTCGTTATGGACGTAAGCACAGGGCGACTTGGGATGCGTGGCGAGATTCTTGTCGGTCCGGAGCGTCGGCGCCGATGGTCGGGCGAAGAGAAGCGGCGCATCGTCGGCGAAGCCGATGCAGATGGGGCCATCGTGTCGGAGGTAGCCCGCCGTCACGACATCACCCGGCAACATATTTATCAGTGGCGCCGGGAGCTCCGGGATCGCGGGGAGTGGCCGAGTTCCGTTCCCTCGTTTGTCGCGGTTGAACTTGCGGGCGACTGCCGTAATGACGGCGATGCCCCGGATCCACGTGAGCCTGCCGGCGGCCTATTCGAACTGGTCCTGCGAAGTTCCCGGTACATTCGGATCCACGGTGCATTTGATGATGATCTGCTGGCCCGCCTGATCCGTCTGGGAGAGGCGACATGATCGGGCCGGGAACCGGGGTGAGCGTGTTCCTTGCCTGCGGTGTGACCGACATGCGCAAGGGCATTGGAGGTCTGGCGGCACTGGCACAGCAAGTCCTGAAGCAGAAGCCGGCCTCGGGCGCAGTGTTCTGCTTCCGGGGGCGTCGAGGCGACAGGATCAAGCTGCTGTACTGGGATGGGCAAGGATTTTGCCTCTACTACAAGGTCCTTGAGCGGGGTCGCTTCCCTTGGCCATCGACACCGCGCGGCTCGGTTGGGCTGACGTCTGGTCAGTTGGCGATGCTATGGGAAGGGATTGACTGGCGCCGTCCAGCTTGGAGTTCGCCGCCGGCGCGTATCGTCTAAAACACTATATGAATCAACGATATATGTGGCATTTTTGGCGGAATTCTGCTAATCTTCGATCATGATGGAGACGCAGGACGACCTTCCCGACGATGTTGCCGCCCTCAAGGCGATCGTTCTCGCTCAGCGGGAGGTGAACGCTCGCCTGACGGCTCAGGTGGCGGTTTGGGAATCTCTGGTCGACACGCTCAAGACCCGTATCGAGCGGCTCAGGAAGCAGAAGTTCGGCCGTAGTTCGGAGAAGATCGAGCGCGAGATCGACCAACTTCAACTCGCCCTCGAAGACCTCGAAGTGTCCGTTGCTGTCAGCAAAGAGAGGACAGAGACCAAGGCGTCCTCTGCCACCTCCAGAGAGAAAATCGAACAGCGACACCGTGGCGCGCCCCGGATCTCGCCACAGGCGCCCCGCGAACGGATCGTCTACGACCCCGGCGAGCGCTGCCCCAAATGCGGCGGCGAGCTGCGGCTCATCGGCGAGGACGTCGCGGAGATCGTCGAATACGTCAAGGCGCAGCTCAAGGTTCTGGAACTGACCCGTCCGAAGAAGTCCTGCCGGGTTTGCGGCACGGTGGTCCAGGTGCCGGCTCCGACCCGTGCGATCGATCGCAGTGTCGCCGGTCCCGGCCTCATCGCCCACATCCTCGTCTCGAAGTTCGACGATCACTTGCCGCTGTATCGGCAGGGAGAGATCTTCGCTCGTCTCGGGGGCGACATTCCTCGCTCAACGCTGATCGACTGGTGTGGCGGCGGTATCGAGACCGTGCGACCGCTAGCCGAGTTGATCAAAACCTACGTCATGCAGGCAGACCGGCTGCATGGCGACGACACGCCGATCCAGGTTCTCGATCACGGCCGTCGCAAGCTCGACCCGGCGCTTCGGGGCGCCAAGGAGGGGCGGATCTGGGTCTACGTTCGAGACGACCGTCCCTTTGCCGGAACCAGCCCGACGGCTGCCGCCTACTGGTTCTCTCCCGACCATCAGGGTGAGCACCCGCAGAGACACCTCAAGGACTTTCGCGGCATCCTGCAGGCCGATGCCTTTGGCGGCTTCCGCAAGCTCTACGAGCCGGACGCCCAAGGAAACGTTCGGATCCGCGAGGCCGCTTGCTGGGCGCATTGGCGTCGCGACTTCCACGACGTCTGGAAGGCAACGGATTCGCCGCTGGCCAAAGAGGCGCTCGATCAGATCGGACAGCTCTACGACATCGAGCGGGAGATCTCCGGCACGCCGGCCGAAAACCGTCGGGCGGTTCGCCAGCAGAAATCCAGGCCGATCGCCGAAGACTTCCGGGCATGGTGCGATGGCACATTGCCCCAGGTCTCGGGCAAGTTGGACCTGGCCAAGGCGATCCGCTATGGGCTACGCCGTTGGCCAGCCCTTACGCTGTTCCTCGAAGACGGGCGCGTCGCTATCGACAACAATCCCGCCGAAAGAGCCATCAGGTCGATCAGCATCGGGCGGAAAAACTATCTGTTTGCCGGCTCAGATGCTGGCGGCGAGAATCTCGCTGACATCATGACCATCATCGAGACCGCCAAACTCAACGGCATCGAACCCGAAGCCTATCTGGCCGACGTCCTGGCCCGCATCAACGACCACAAGATCAACCGCCTCGATGAGCTCCTGCCTTGGAACTGGAAAACGCTGACCACCGAACGGCTCAACGCCGCTTGATTGTCAACGGCGGCCATCACCGGCCGGTTACGGAGAGACGAGGAGGCGATCCGTGACTACATCCGCAACCAGGAGAAAGAGGATGCGCGCCTGGAGCAGCTTGCACTATGGCGATAGACCGCCTTCAGGCGGCGCAAATCCGTGGGGACGCGCACGCGTCCCCCAACAGCCGCTTTGAGCGGCCATAATCATAAAGCCCCCGGCTTTGCCGGGGGATACTTACTCGATAGGAGCCGGGGAACTGTGTTCTCCGGCCCAATTGGACATATCCACTTTGCGCATCATGCGACGAAGCGGAATTCGTCGGCGGACAGCGACGCCAGGGCAACGTGCTGGAGGATTACCGAGTTGTCGGCATTAATCGCAATAACAGTATTCCCATCGACCTCTGTCGCCGCGTTCAACATGTCACTGAAATCGGCGAATATTGCCCCGGCGAACTCGATAACATCGCCATTTGAAAAGTCCGCGACGGTGTCATGGCCGAAGCTCAGATCGAAGTGAAAGACGTCGGAACCGCTGCCTCCCGTAAGAGAGTCTGCGCCAGCTCCACCATTCAGTCGGTCGTCACCATTGCCACCATCAAGATGATCGTTACCTGCGGCTCCATAGATTTGGTCACGCCCCTCTCCGCCCAAAAGGATGTCATTGCCCGCACCCCCGTTCAGTATATCGTCGCCAGCATAGCCGACGACCACGCTGTCTCCACTTCCAGCGACTAGGTTGTCGTTTTGCATGGAGCCGCTTGCGACGGTGCTTACAGACGCGGAAACGTGCGACTTCAGGTAGCTAACATTCCACGTCGTCCCATCATCGAAGACAATGCTATCCATTCCCGAGCCATAGCCGTTGGACAGGGTGTACTTGGCCAGAACCGAACCGCCGTCGCCCGCGCCCGGCGCGCTCTCGGCGAACACCAGAGTGAGGTTCTCGCCGCTGCCAACCAGCGTCACATCCGACGGAAGGATGCCGTGCAGCACCAGCTTGTCCGCGTAGCCGCCGTTGCCTCCGTCGTCGATGACGTCATTCCCGTCACCGCGGTTGTAAACGTAGGTGTCGTCGCCGCCGCCACCCTTCAGTAGGTCGTCTCCGTGACCACCCTGAATGACGTCAGCCGAGCCGTAGCCGTTGACCGTGTCGTTGCCGCTTGTCTCCGACCGATCGATGACCATCTGGCGGAGCATCGGCGGCGTCCAGATCGTCCCGTCGTCGAAGACG
>JAGSYV010000002.1 GCA_018262505.1 Pseudomonadota bacterium | reverse complement strand
TCATCAACGCTCCGCAAAAAGCCGCTGACGCATGGCTACAAAATGCCCAAAACAAACCTCAACCCAAACCCAAAATTTGAAGAGTCGTGTACGGTGATCATCGTCTCCAATGCCCGGCGCTCTTCGCCGCGCGACAGGGGACGACGACATGGTCAGCTCGGTTTTCGGCGCCATCGGCACTTCCATCTTCGAGGCCATGTCGCGTCTCGCGGTGGAGACTGACGCCATCAATCTCGGGCAGGGCTTTCCGGAAGGGCTGGAGCCCGAGGCGGTCGTCGAGGCGGCGATCGAGGCGCTGCGCGCCGGCCCGCACCAGTATCCGCCGATGCTCGGCCTACCGGTGTTGCGACAGGCAGTGGCCGCCAATACCCGCCGCTTCCTCGATATCGAGGTCGACTGGGAGCAGGAGGTGCTCGTCACGTCCGGGGCAACCGAGGCGCTGAGCGACGCCTTCTTCGGTCTCATCGAACCCGGCGACGAGGTAATCCTGTTCGAGCCGGTCTACGACAGCTATGCCACGATCATCAGGCGCGCCGGTGGCGTGCCGGTGCCGGTGCGCCTTGAGCCGCCCCGCTGGGAGCTGCCGACCGATCGCATCGAAAAGGCGATCACGTCGCGCACGCGGGCGATCGTTATCAACACGCCGTGGAACCCGACGGGCCGCATCGTCAATGACGAGGAGTTACGCTTCCTCGCCGACCTTCTGCTGAAGCACGATCTCGTCGCCATCTCCGACGAAGTCTACGAGCATCTCGTCTTTGATGGTCGCCACCACCGGACGCTGTTCGCCCTGCCGGAGGTCCGCGACCGGGTGGTGCGCATCGGCTCGGCTGGCAAGACCTTTTCGGTCACCGGCTGGAAGGTCGGCTACGTTACCGCCGACAAACGGCTGCTGGCGCCGATCGCCCGGGCACATCAGTTCATCACCTTCACCACGCCGCCGGCGTTGCAGGTGGCGGTCGCCTTCGGTCTCAACCAGCCGGATCGCTATTTCGACGATCTGCGCACCACGCTGGCCGAGCGGCGCGACATCCTGGTCGGCGGGCTGAGGGAGGCCGGCTTTAAGGTGGCCGACGTCGAGGCGACCTATTTCGCGCTGGCCGAACTCGGTGATCTCGACCCTGATGGCGACGACTTCGCCTTCTGCCAACGCATCACCCGCGAAGCCGGCGTCGCCGCCGTGCCGATCTCCTCCTTCTACGGCAATCGCGACGCTCGCACCCATATCCGCTTCTGCTTTGCCAAGCGCCGCGAAACCCTCGACGAAGCGGTGCGCCGCCTCATTGCCCGGCGCGCCGCGACCGGTCTGCGGACGGCCGCCGAATGAACAGCCCCTTTCGCTTGAAGCCGGACGTTGCGGGCGCCGTCGCAGAACTCAAGGCGCGGTTCGGTGCACGAGCCCGCGATTCTGAGGCGGTGCGCCGCCATCATGCAGGCGACGAAAGCCACCATCCCGCCCACTTGCCGGATGCGGTGGTCGAGCCCGAGACCACCGAGGAGGTGGCCGAGGTCGTCCGCATCGCTGGCCGCTACAAGCTACCGCTGGTGCCCTTCGGTGCCGGCTCCGGCCTCGAAGGCGCGGCGATTCCCGTTCATGGCGGCATCAGCCTCGACACCATCCGCATGAACCGCATTCTGGAGATCCGCGAGGCCGACATGATCGCCCGCGTCGAGGCGGGCATTCGTCGGCAGACACTCAACACCTATCTGCGCGACACCGGTCTGTTCTTTCCGGTCGATCCCGGTGCCGATGCATCGATCGGCGGCATGGTGGCCACCGGTGCCTCCGGCACCAACGCGGTGCGTTTCGGCGCGATGCGGGAAAATGTGCTGGGTCTGACGGTGGTGCTCGCCGACGGCCGGGTCATCCACACCGGTTCACTGGCCCGCAAATCGTCGGCCGGCTACGACCTGACGCGCCTTCTGGTGGGATCGGAGGGAACGCTCGGCATCGTCACCGAGGTGACGCTACGCCTGCATCCAATCCCGGACACTGTGTCTGCCGTTGCCGGCTTCGATACGCTGAAGGGGGCGGTCGATGCGGTGGTCGACATCAAGCGCATGGGCCTTCAGATCGGCCGCGTCGAGCTCCTGGACGCGCGCACCATCGCTGTGATAGGCCGCCATTCCAATCTCCGCCTGCCGGAGAAACCAACGCTCTACTTCGAGTTCCACGGTACCACCACTGAGGTCGAAATCGCAGCCGAGACGGTGGCGGACATCGTGGCCGATCATGGCGGCGACGCCATCCGCTGGATGACAACGACCGATGAGGCGAGGGGGCTGTGGGAGACCCGCCGGCTTGGGCTAGGCTGGGCCGGCAACGAACGCCCCGGCTCGGTCAGTTGGCCGTCGGACGTCTGCGTGCCGGTATCACGTCTCGCCGAGGTAATCGTCGAGACCGAAGCTGACATCGCCGCATCGATGGTCCCCGCCTATATCGTAGGCCATGTCGGAGACGGCAATTTTCATTGCGTCTTCAAACTGATGGCTAACGATCCTCATGAAGTATCTGAAGTCGCGCGATTGAACACCCGCATCGTCGACCGGGCGATCGCCGGAAACGGGCGCTCGATCCCGACAACATCCTCAACCCCGGCAAGGTGTTGCCCGACGATATTGCCGCCGATGCCGGCCTGCCGATCCCATTGTCCTGACCTCCAATACCAAACCTTCCGGAGAAACCAATGTCAGTTAAGTCCACCATCATGGCCACCGCGTCCGCGTTCGGCCTGTTGCTCGCCGTTGCCGGTGCCGGCTCGGCCGAGACCATCAAGCTCGGTGTGACGGCCGGGCCGCATGCCCAGATCGCCGAAGCTCTGAAACCGGTCGCCGCCGCCAAGGGGCTCGACGTCGAAATTGTCGAATTCTCCGACGGCGCGCTGATCGATCCGGCAACGCAGGATGGCGACCTCCAGGCCAACGCCTTCCAGCACACGCCCTATCTCAACCAGCAAAATACCGACCGCGGTCTCAATCTCATCTCGGCCGCCAAGACCGTGCTGCTGCCGATGGCGGCCTATTCGCACAAGGTCAAGTCGATCGCCGATCTGCCGGAAGGTGCTCAGATCACCATTCCCAACGATCCCTCCAACGGTGGTCGCGCCCTGAAGCTGCTCGACCAGGGCGGCATCATCAAATTAACCCCGGGAGTCACCTTCAAGGCGACTGAACTCGACATCGTCGACAACCCCAAGCACGTCAAGATTCTGCCGCTGGAGACGGCCCAGCTACCGCGTTCGCTTGAGGATGTCGACTTCTCGGTGATTACCTCGCATTTCGCTATCAGCGCCGGCCTTCTGCCCAGCCGCGATGCCCTGCTCGTCGAGAGCCAGCAGTCCGATTACTTCTGCCTGATTGCCATCAAGCCCGAGAATGCCGACAAGCCCTGGGTGAAAACGCTGGTCGAAGCCTATCGCTCGCCCGAAGTGAAGGCCTTCATCGACAAGACCTTCGAAGGCAACATTCTCACCAGTTGGTAAGGAGCGGCAGATGAACGCCTTGCCCGACAGTGCCGTCTTCTCGCCGCCCGACGCGATGGCCGAACCGGCAATCCGTATCGAGCGGCTCAGCAAGACCTTCGATCCAGCCGCCGGGCCGGTGCTCGACGACATTTCGCTGGTGATCGGCAAGGGCGACATCTACGGCGTCATCGGCCGCTCTGGCGCCGGCAAGAGCACGCTGGTGCGTTGCGTCAACCGGCTGGAACGACCGAGTGCGGGCCGCGTTCTGGTGTCCGGCCGGGAGATCACGGCGCTCACCGGCGCTGGCCTCAGGGCGGCGCGGCGCGATATCGGCATGATCTTCCAGCACTTCAACGTGCTGTCGTCGCGCACGGTGACCGGCAATGTCGCGCTGCCGCTCGAGGTGGCCGGTGTTTCCCGCGCCGAGATCGAACAGCGGGTGCCACCGCTGCTCGACCTCGTGGGCCTCGCCGGCAAGGCCGATGCCTATCCGGCCGAACTCTCCGGCGGCCAGAAGCAGCGTGTTGGCATCGCCCGGGCTCTTGCTACCAATCCGTCGGTACTGCTCTGCGACGAGGCCACTTCGGCGCTTGATCCCGAGACCACCGATCAGATTCTCGCGCTGCTGAAGGACATCAACCGCCGCCTCGGCCTCACCATTCTGCTGATCACCCACGAGATGGAGGTGGTGCGCGACATTGCCAGCCATGTGGCCGTGTTGGAGCGCGGCCGGCTGATCGAGGAGGGCAGCACCTTCGACGTGCTGGCCTTCCCGAAATCGGCGGTGGCTCGCTCCTTCCTATCCGGTCTCGTTGCCCACGAATTGCCACCGCCGGTCGAGCGTCGCCTTCGGGCGACGGCGGGGCCGGATACCGACCCGGTGCTGAGGATTGTCTTCTCAGGCGACAATGCCCACCAGCCGGTGCTCGCCGACCTGATCCATCGCTTCCCGGTCGAACCCAACATCCTGCACGGGCGCATCGACTATGTCGGCGAGCGGCCGCTCGGCGTGTTGACGCTGACGGCTCGCAACGGCGAACCATATGTTTCCGCCATCATCTCCCACCTCGCCACGCTCGGCCTTTTCGCGGAAGTCATTGGCCATGATCCCCGGTTTTCTTAGTCCGGCACTCATCAATCTCCTTTGGGAGTCGTTGACCCAGACGGCGATCATGGTGTCGGTATCGGCGCTGTTGGCGCTGATCCTCGGCCTGCCGCTTGGCGTGCTGTTGGTGGTGACGACGCCCGGCCATATCCTGGCGCGGCCGGCGGTCAACCGGGTGATCGGCACCTTCGTCAACCTGATCCGCTCGACGCCCTTCATCATCATGATGGTGGCGATCATTCCTCTGACGCGGCTGATCACCGGCACGTCGGTTGGCACCACGGCGGCCATCGTGCCGCTCACCATCGCCATCACGCCACTGTTCTCCCGCCTCGCCGAAACGGCGATGCGGGAGGTCGATCGCGGACTGATCGAGGCGGCCGAGGCGATTGGTGCCACGCCGTTTCAGATCATTGCGAAGGTGATCATTCCCGAGGCGCTGCCCGGCATCATCGCCGGTCTCACCGTCACTCTGGTCAGTCTGATCGGATATTCCACCATGGCTGGCACGGTGGGCGGTGGCGGTCTCGGTGACCTCGGCATCCGCTATGGCTACCAGCGCTTCATGCCCGAGGTGATGGTCACCGTCGTCGTTATTCTGGTTGTGATCGTCCAACTGGTGCGGTTGGTCGGCGACCGCGCCGCCATCGCCGTCAACCACCGTATCGCCCGCCGACGGCGTGGCTTGGCGTGAGCGGCTTTTCCGTCAGCGACGTACCCAACGCCACGGCCAACTCCGTCTGGGTCAAGCCCGTTGGCCGTGTACGCTTCGACGAGGAAGGGATGCAGGCGTATTTGACGAGGTCCATGCGTCTGCATCACGGACGTGCTTCACAATTCCGATGGATTCTATGCAATTGATGAAACGGCTATACCAACGGAACTATGTCCTCGAGGAAACCGGATGCCCTTAAAAAATCAACGTATCCTGCTTGCGTCGAGGCCCATTGGTTCCCCGACCCTGGAGAATTTCCGGCTCGACACCGATGACGCCCCCGAACCCGCAGCGGGGCAGCTTCTTCTGGAAGTCCTGTACCTGTCGCTCGACCCATATATGCGCGGGCGGATGAGTGCTGCGAAATCCTACGCCGCTCCGGTCGAAGTGGGCAGCGTGATGGAGGGAGGCACGGTCGCGCGAGTCATCGCCTCGCGACATCCCGGTTACGCCGAGGGCGATATCGTGCTGTCGCATTCTGGCTGGCAACGCTTTGCGCTGTCCGACGGTACCAACCTGCGCAAGCTCGACCCGGCCGCTGCGCCGGTCAGTACGGCGCTCGGCGTCTTGGGCATGCCCGGCTTCACGGCCTATGCTGGTTTGCTGACCATCGGGCGGCCGCGGCCGGGCGAGACCGTGGTCGTTGCGGCGGCCAGCGGCGCGGTCGGTTCCGCCGTCGGCCAGATCGCACGGATCACCGGAGCCAGGGCTGTCGGCATTGCCGGCGGACCGGAGAAATGCGCCTTCGTCCGCGATGAGCTTGGCTTTGACGCGGTGGTGGATCACCGCGCACCCGATTTCGCCAGGCAACTCGCGGCAGTTTGCCCTGACGGCATCGACGTCTACTTCGAGAATGTCGGCGGAGCGGTATGGGACGCGGTTTTCCCGCTTCTCAATCCGTTCGCTCGCATTCCCGTTTGCGGCCTGATCGCGCACTACAACGACGCCCCCGACCAGCCCACTGGCCCGGATCGCTTGCCCAGCGTGATGCGCGACGTGCTCAGCAAGAGCCTGACGATCCGCGGTTTCATCCAGCGGGAGTTCGCCGATCAGAGGCCGGAGTTCTATCGGCAGGCGGCTGAATGGATCGCCGAGGGGAAGCTGCGATACAAGGAGGATATCGTTGACGGGCTGGAGAATGCACCGGCCGCCTTCATCGATCTTCTGCGTGGACGCAATTTCGGCAAGCTGATCGTGCGGGTTGGGCATACCGGCTAAGGCACGGCAACCAGTCGGATGGCGAAGAGTGCTCGGGGCTGGTGGGTGATCATCAGGCTGTTGGCGTTTGTCCGGATCACTAACCATCTCTTTTCTTCGTCCCGGTATCCAAAAATCCAACGCTCGTTGTTTTCTGTTGCCCGTAGCGCGGACGTATATTCTCTGATCGGCTCCGTCTCTTTTGCCGATTGGAGCCCTTTTGTCTGTAAGCCATGTCCTGTGGCAGCAGGTCGCCATCTGTTGTGAGACGACCAGGATGCACTATTCCACTCACGATGCTGGGCATCGGCTGGAGCCTCGGCTCGGGCATCTCATGGTTTCGCGGCAGGAGCCGGCCCGTCCGCTGCTCACACCGGCGGCGTGATGCAGCTCTCGCTAATCGACGACGCGAGTGTGCCGACGATCCGGGCGACGAAGGCGCGCTACTTCGAGGATGCCCGGTTCAGGGAGCGTATCCTGCCACCGCCCAAATCGGCAAAAGAGAAACGTCCGGACACTCCGTCCGACGATTGGTCAATGCTGGTGATCTCGACCGCATCGTCGGTTGCCCGTGCCGGCACGAGTGCGGCCGTCATCAACCACTTTGGATTGCCTTCGATCGCACTGCCTGGCGTCCCAAAGATCGACTATCCGCCCATTCGCTTCGTGCGCTTCACTGGCCCCTCTCTGACAGAAGGTGTCGAGCGGCGCTCCATAGAAGGCATCGAGGTGGCGATCTCAAATCCGGCTCGGACGATCGTCGATTGCTTCCGTTATCGGGCGAAGGTCGGTCTGGATGTCGCCCTGGAAGGCCTGCGCGAGGGACTTCGACAGCGAAAAGTCACAAGCGACCAGCTCTGGACCTATGGAACAAAAGGAAAGGTCTGGTCGACCTTGAAGCCTTACGTGGAAGCGATGGTGGCCGATGGCGCGTGAACCAAGAAAAAACGTCGGTGCTTCGGTTCGGGCTCGTCTGCTCGACCGGTCTCGCGTCGAACGCACGGACTTTCAGATTCTGCTCACGCGCTATGCGCTGGAACGGCTTCTGTATCGACTGAGCCTGTCACCTCATCGCGACCGCTTCATTCTGAAGGGTGCGATGCTGTTCGTAACCTGGGTGGAAGACCCGTTCCGGCCTACACGCGATCTCGATTTCCTCGGCTACGGTGAGAACAGCCCGGAGGCAATCGGCGAGGCCTTTCGAGAGATCTGCGGGCAACCAGTCGATGATGATGGCGTGGAGTTCGATATCGGAGCGATCACGGCTGTTCTAATCCGGGAGGACGTTGAATACGGTGACATCCGCGTGCGCACCTCGGCGACGATCGCCAGCGCCCGCGTTCCGATCCAGGTCGACATCGGCTTTAGTGATGCCGTCACGCCGGGACCGGTCGAGATCGTGTATCCGCCGCTTCTCGACGCGCCTGCGCCCCACCTGCGCGCCTATCCGGTTACGACTGTGGTTGCTGAGAAATTCCAGGCGCTCGTCCTGCTCGGCATCGCGAACAGCCGGCTGAAAGATTTCTACGACCTCTGGCTGATCGCGCAGATATTCGAATTTGATCGGGCATCGCTTGCGGAGGCCGTCCGCCAAACCTTTGTGCGGCGCGGGACCATGCTTCCAACCGAGAAACCGACCGGCCTGAGTGATGCTTACGCCGAAGCCTGGGGGCGACAGTGGAAGGCCTTCTTGGGGCGAGAGCGAATGGCCCCGGTGCTGGCGGAGCTGGCTGCTGTCGTCTCCGATCTCGCCGGATTTTTGCTTCCGCTGATCGGGTCTGCTGAAAGGGACAAGCGTTGGGAGCCCGGTGAAGGCTGGAGGGCATCGAATGCCGGGCAGGATGCGTCGTCTGTAGGGTAGCGAGGCGCGCGCGCAGCAAATACGGCTTCGCTATGTATCGCAGTCAATCTCGATCCTTTGCGATCGTATCTAGCTATTTTCCCCCTCATTTCGTATATAATTCAAACGTACAGATTGATGTCGCGCTCCGAGATACATTTATTGTGGAAAATAAATTGCGTAAGATTCTGAAGGTATATAAGACGGTAAATGTCAATTTCTTGTTTTTACATTCATAGAAAAATAAAATACTTACTTCTTCGGTTGATCATCGAGTGGGAGTGACGGGAAAAGGCGGCGCCTTCGTTCCCTTGACGCGAATGCCTTGATTCTGGCTGGACAACCAATTGACAGAAGGCGCGGTGTGAGCAACGAGTTTGCCGGCACGCACTTTTGCCCGCCGATTGTTTCCGAGACGAGGCGGGGGCTTCTCCGAAGGAAATGGCGATGTCAGCAGCCGTAACGGTCGTTCTTTCGGCGGACGAGATTGACGCCAAGGCCCACAGGCTCATTGCCACGTGTGCCTGGGGATCTGCCGGACTCGGGCTCGTCCCGCTGCCCTTTGTGGACCTGTTTGGCGTCGGCGGGCTCCAGATATGGCTGGTTCGCGAACTAGCCAAGCTGCATGGCGTTTCTTTTTCCGGCAACCGCGTCAAGGCGCTGGTTTCGGCGTTGATCGGCGGCAGTGTTCCAACCTTGCTGACCGGCGGCATCTCCGCCGTCGTCCGATTTGTTCCGGTCGTTGGCCCGGTCATCGAAGCTGCGGTGCGCCCTGGTCTCGCCGGCGCGTCGACATTGGCGGTCGGCCGGGTATTCAGCGCCCATTTCAAGACCGGCGGTACGTTGCTCGACTTCGATGTCGACAAGATGAAAAGCTTCTACGAGGCGGAATTGGCCAAAGCGGCTACTCGGACACAGACAGCCTCCACCTGAGCGCCGCATTCGACGCGTCGGGCCAAGTCTAGACGTCGATCGACAGGATGCTGATCGGCGGGATCGGGCTGTTTGCAGCCAAGCAGCCAGAAGTGTCTGGTGCGATTGCGAAGTCGCGCAAATGCCAGATGGTTCCGTCGAGCTCAACCGCTGCAGAACCGTCCGCCACTTGTTCGCCGACATCGACTGTTACCGAACGCGGATCGCGCAGGAGGCCACAGCCGATTGCCTTGAGAAGGGCTTCCTTGCGTGTCCAGACGCGGAGGAAGGCTGTCTCTCGCTCAGACGGTGCCAGCCTGCGATAGGCCCCCAGTTCCCGATCTGACAGGACGAGATGGGTGATTCGGTCAGCATTGGGGGCGGTTGTCTCGACGTCGATGCCGACGTCAGCGCCGGCCGAGATGGCGAGCACCGCGTGGTCGCCGCTGTGCGATAGGTTGAAGCGTAACGCAGATCCCACTAGAAACGGCTTGCCTTTCGCGGCCACGGCAAAATGGAGATCAGTTGGCCGGCAACTGGCTTCGGCCGCGAGAATGCGGCGCATTCCCGCGTGGGCGCCGACGTAGCGATTTCGGTCGACGTCCCGAACAAACCGCTCGGCCTTGGTGCGTTCCTTCGCGTCAAGCAGGTTCCAGGCCTCAGGGGTTGCGGTGACCGAGAGCGGAATGTGCCAGACGCGGATCGCCGTTTCCATCAGTCCGTCATCATCCGGTCGAAGTCGCGCAAGGTCAGGCCTCGGCCCTCGGGAGCAGCGGTGTCGGTGAATCGGTCGAGCGCCCAGGTGATCGCCGCCCGGACTGCGACCTTCACGACCTCCGGATTGTCGCGAAGGGCGAAATGACCACCAGCGACCGTCCGGACGGTCGCCCGTCCTGACGTCGTTCTCGTCCAGTCCTCGACCTGGCGCCTGTCGACCAGGCCGTCGGCATCGGCGGCAATTGCCACCACCGGGCAGGCGATCGATCGTGGCGCGACGGTCGGGCATGTCTCGATCAGTTGGAAATCGGCCCGTAGCGCACCCTCGATCAAGTCCCGCAGATCACGGTCGGCGAGAATTGCCTTCGGAGTTCCGCCGAGCTCGGCGATTGCCTGCCAGAACCGTTCGCCGGCAAGCGCGTGGATGGGCAGACGGTGGTGGGCGTGTTGTGGCGCCGGATGTGCAGCCGCGATCAGCAGACACGGCGGCACACCGGCGAGTTCCAAGCGTTGGGCCACCGCATGAGCGATCCTGGCCCCCATCGACCAGCCAAACAGCACGGTTGGTCGGTCGACGATCGGCATCAAAGCCTCGGCAAGCGTGTCAGCGAGTTGTGCAAGCCGGGTGAACGGTGGCTCGCGGAGTCGATCTTCGCGTCCCGGCAGGTGGACGGCCAGCACATCGATATCCGCATCGAACGAGGATGCCCAACCGTGGAAGAGGCTGGCGCCGCCACCGGCATAAGGCAATAGGAGCAGACGGAGCCGAGCATCCGGCTTCGACGTCGCGCCGCTGAGCCAGGGGCCGGTCATGCTGCCACAGCGGCGACTGCGCCGGCGAGAATGTCGAGACCCGCCTCGAGATCATCCTCGGAGATGGTCAGCGGGCAGAGACTTTTCAGCACGTCTCCCTTGGGAGAGGCGGTCTCGATGATGAGGCCGCGGGAGAAGGCTTCGGTCGATGTGCGGCGAGCAAGGTCGCCGGAGGCCATGACCAGCCCTTGGATCATGCCACGGCCCCTAACCACCGGATTTACGACGCTCGGATGGCGATCGGCAATTGCCTGCAGCCGTTGGCGCAGCCGCTCAGCCTTGCCGGCGATCTCCTGCTCGAACGTGTCGTCGCGCCAGAATCGCAACGCCGAGACGGCGGTGACGAAGGCAAGGTCGTTGCCGCGGAAGGTTCCGGTGTGTTCACCGGGAGCCAGACAATCATAGGCGTCCTTGATGAGCACCAGCGCCAGCGGCAGCCCCATGCCGGATAAGGATTTTGACAGGCAGACGATGTCCGGCTGGAGTCCGGCCGGCTCGAAGCTGAAAAATGACCCTGTTCGTCCACAACCGGTCTGGATGTCGTCGACGATCAGAAGAAGGCCGTAGTGGTGGCAGATGTCGCTGAGGCGCCGGAGCCAAGGCAGGCTGGCGACGATGACGCCACCTTCGGCTTGGATGGTCTCGACGATGCAGGCCGCCGGCAACTGGCTTTCGCTCGGTGCCTCTGCCAGCATGCACTCCAGGCGATCAAGCCCATCGGCACCGGACCCATCGTCATAGGGCAGAAAAATGGTGCCCCCGATGGGAGGAAGTATCGACGATTGCCGCAACGGGCCGCCCGACACGGCCATCGATCCGGCCGTCATGCCGTGGAAGGAATGTTCGAAGGCGACGATCCTGGTCCGTCCAGTGGCCTTGCGCGCAACCTTCAGCGCCGCTTCGACGGCGTTGGTTCCTGTCGGCCCGGAAAACAACATGCGGTAGGCCAGTCCGCGCGGCCGCAGGATGGTGTCCTGAAAGTCGAGAATGAAGGCTTCCTTGGCGCCCGTTTCAAAATCGAGCGAATGGGTGATACCGTTGCATTCGATGTAGGCGATGAGTCGTGCCTTCATCCCCGGATCGTTGTGCCCGTAATTGAGTGCTCCGGCACCGGCGAAGAAGTCGATGTACTCCCGGCCCGATCGATCGCGCATGATCGAGCCGCGCGCCGTCTCGAACAGGCTCGGAAAATTGCGGCCATAGTAGCGAACGCGGGATTCGTATTCGGTGAAGGCCGAGGACGAAGGTTGGCTTTCGGCGCTGTCACGGTCGTCACGGCTGGCCGTAGGACGCGCATTTAAGAGGTGCATCGTGACAGCTCCAGACGCTTCTCTGCGTCGACCTGGTGAACCTGGGTTTAGCCCGCTATTTATCAGTATAGCAGATATTCCCTTGTCAATTGGCTGATTGCACGCCCTGTCCGTCGCGTCATCCACCTTACGGCCCTGCCGCCCGATGTCTGGCGAGCTTGATTTCAGTTGGCGTCGCGCCTGGCGCTACGCGCAAGTCCCCGTTTCGCAGACGCGCGCTTCATTGACCTTCAGTCTGATCCGCGCTCATTTCACAAAGGTTGAGGTAGGCGCGCTTGCTCGGTGCTTTTTTGAACAGCCCTCGCATTCGCCTGGCATAACGCCAACAATTTCTGATACCTGCGCCGTGATCGGCAGTTCCAGATACCGCAAACAGGTTAGTTCCCCTGAAGAGGACCGAACTCGTCGTCGGCCGGCGGACCCTCGGTATTGACCACCAGCACCCGACTGGAGGCGTCGAGCTGCAGCAGGTGCCGGCATTTGTTGTCATGGGCCGCGGCCCAGAGTCCGGCGATACCGGCAACGCCGGTGTCCCAGGTCGACAGTGGGCCGTCCCCCCAGGCGCCGGCGACCAGCGCCGACTGCACCGCCTTCGCCACGGTGTCGTCAATGGCGATCGCCGCGAATGCCGCTCGGGACAGGACAGTCCAGGCCGGCGTGGTCATCCGCCCGCAGGCAAGGCCAGCAATGCGGGTTCTGAGATCGCCGTCGACCGTCGTCGGCACGCCGGCGCGCAGGCTGGCCAGCACGCAGGCGGCCGTAGCCGGCTCGACCGTGACGACGCGTGGCACGTTGGGCGACGATTTTCGCCATAGTGCCGTCGCGATGCCAGCCGCAACACCGCCGACGCCGCATTGCAGGAAAACGTGGGTCGGCGGCGCATCGCAAAGGCCTTGCGTCCAAGCCTCTTCGGCCACCAGGCCGTATCCGGCCATGATGGCCGCGCCCACCAGACGGTCGCCCTGGTAGTCGGTGTCGGTCACCAGCAAAACGCCGTCATCCCGCTCGGCACGTTCGGCCGCCAGAACGGCGTCGTCATAGGTGCCGTCGACGACGACAATCTCGGCGCCCTGAGCGCGAATCCGCGCTAGGCGGACGGTATCAACGTCGCGTCCGACGAATATGCGGGCGCCGCCGCCTTGGCGTCGCGCTGCCCAGGCCAGCGCCAGCCCGTGATTGCCATCGGTCGCCGCCGCCGCGACGAAGGGCAGGTTGGATGCTCTGTGCTCAAGCAACACGCGCAAGCCGTGCGGCGCCCCCAGCGCCTTGATGCCTCCAACGCCAAAGCGGCAGGATTCGTCCTTGCACAGCACCGAGCCCAGTTCAAGACGCGACGCGAGCGCCGGTAGCGACCGCAGCGGCGTCGGCGCATAGCCGTCTTCCGCGGTGATCGCTGCGATGGCACGGTCAAACATCTCCGGCGAGGCGCTAGTGAATTCGTTGCGGCGACGCCAGGCGTTGTTGATGTAGATGTTGGCGATGCCAACGTCGGACTTTGGCAATCTCCTGGCCCTCTTGCATTGCAGGATCTGTGCCTACCACTGAGAACCGCGCCCGGCTATACTGCCCCAGCTTGCAAAGGGGTCACCCGATTGAACTTCCGGATTCTCATGGGCGCCGCCGTCGTGATTTCGTGTCTCGCTTCAGCGGTGCCACCTGTGGCTGGAGCGGATTTTTTGCCCGATGCCGTTCCAATAGCCCGCACCGGGTCCCCAGTTGAAGCCGAGAGGAGTCTTCGGGCAGCGGACCAACCGGCCGATCGCTTCGTGGCCATCTACAGCGGCAGTACCAAGGGGACCTATTTTTACGTCGGCAACGCCATCTGCGCCGCCCTCGACGCCACGTTTTCCAAACACCGGATACGGTGCGTATCGCTCCGCTCGCAGGGCGACGCCAGTAACGTCAGCCTGATGGCGCAGGGCCGGGCACAGTTCATCATCATTCAGTCAAACACCAACAATGACGCTGCCGAAAAGCGGATTGACCTGCCGACCGGTCGTTCGGTCATGTCGCTTCATGATGAGCTTGGCGTCATTGTCGTCGGTCGCGGCAAGACCGTCGCCAACCTCTCCGACCTGAGAGGAATGAGCGTCAATGTAGGCCCCGACGGCACCTCGTCGCGAAACTTGTGGGCGCAGCTGCTGGCTGCCAACGGCATGGCGCTCTCCGATCTAGGTTCGGTCTACGGTGCCGCTCAGGATCTCAACCCACAGGGGCTGTGTGACGGCTTCATCGATGCCTACGGTCTCTGGATCGGGCATCCCGCAACCTCGGTTTCCACGTCGATTGCCGATTGCGGCGCCTCTATCATCGGCATGCAATCACCGGGTACCGACCAGCTGATTGCCCAACACCCCTATTTCTTCCGCGGAAAGATTCCAGCCGGGACCTATCCCAACCAGGATCGAGCGATCGATTCCTATGGCTTCAAGGCAACGCTGGTGGCCGACAGCCGGGTCGATCCGGATCTGGTCTACTGGGTGGTTCGATCCGTTGTCGAAAACATCGATGTCTTCCGGGCGCAGCATCCCGCGCTGGCAAACGTCGACCCGCGCGCCATGTTCGAAAAGGCGAACTTCCTTCCGTTCCACGAAGGCGCCGCGCGCTACTGGCGGGAAATCGGCTGGCTTGACGACCGCGTGGCGAAATAGGTCCGGATCGCCGCTTCGTTGAAGGTCAAGGCAGTCCCCCCGGTTTCAAAGTGCAGGACGAACGCCCTGCCGATGACCCGTGTCGCCGCCGCCGCCGCCGCGGACGAAGCCATCAGGGCGGCGACATTCGCTCCGGGAATGAATTTCGACAGGGCCACAGCAGCCATCGAGCCAGCGCCAGCCTGTCCGATACCGCCGGCGAGGCCGGCCACCAGCGCTTTCGCCCGGTCTCGCCGCATTGGTTCGCCATACAGCTTGGCCAACCTTTGGATCATCAGGACGATCGTGGCCATGACGCCGATAGAGTCGAATACTGGCAGCGGAATCAAGCCGCCGATTGCGGCATAGGCGGCATGGCGCTCGACGATCTCGCCGGCTTGCGCCTGCCGCAGCGCGGTTGCGGTGATGCCGACGGCGGCAGGGGCGACGATCCCCGGTCGAGGCGCGGGCAGGGCGCTGACTTCCGCCTGCAAAGGGGGAAGATCATCGAGCGGGTCCGGCGGCGGCGCGACCTGCCGACGGATTTCGTCGAGCGTTTCGGCGGTCGCTTTGGGTAGTTTCCGGCTCATGCAGCCGCCTCGACCTCGATGGCCAGACTGTCGATTTCGCTAGCCAGAGCGGCGATTTCGCGCGCCGCGGCGCCGTGGGGGTCGATCATCGACGGCGTTGCACCGAACAGGGCAGCCTCTCCATAGGCAACGCGATTGACCAGTTCGGTCTCGAACAGCGGAAATCCGGCGCTGGTCAATTCAGCGCGGATGTGCCGGGAAATGACACTGTCGCGTGTCGTTTGTGTCAGGACACAGCGGAACCGCGCCGAGCGCCCGTCCGGGCTGGACAGCAGGGCACGAGCGGTGTCGAGCATGACGTCGACGTCGAGCGGCGACGGTTTGACCGGGAGGATCACGAGATCGGCAACCGTCATGGCCGCGAGTGTCGCGGCTGTTCGGAAACCGGCCGTGTCGATTAACACCGGTGCGTGGATCTGGGCCAACTGGTCTGCCGTTGCCACGACAGTGCCGCGACAGTTCTCAAACACCGGCACGCCGGCCAATGCCTCCTCTCGGGCAGCCAGCCGCACCAGCGATCTTTGTGGATCGGCGTCGATCAGGACAGGGGTGCGTCCGGCTAGACGCCAGTGAACGGCAAGGCTGCTGGCCAGCGTACTCTTGCCGCTGCCGCCCTTCAACGTTGCCACAACGATGATCGGCCCCGCGCCCATCGGCACAGTCTCCCCGACCAGCCCCGGCCCCGCCGGAACTGTCCCCATTCGACGGTCAGCCGACTGATTCGGCTGCCAAATGCCCGTCAGGTTTAGCGTACCAGATTCGGGCGCCATCTGCCGTATCCGACAACGTCCAACCAATCGCGCCGGCGCCAAGCGCCGACAAGGCACCGTCAACATCGTCGAGGGCGATCCAACGACCCGCCTCGGGCGGTTGCTGCGACGACAGGTCAAGATCGCACCGAACCAGAAAGCGGAGGCCGCCGAATGCGTGCCGCAGCGCCCGCACCGTCATGTCCGAACACAGAAGGTTGCGCAGGCTTGGCACATTGCCCGGCGCCACCGTCGATACGGCGATTTTGCGCCCCGCCGCGCGAGCGCCGGCAAGCCGAGCGGCAATCAGAACCCGTTGCAGGCCGTTGCCACGCCATTCCGGCGCCACGCTGGCCCCGTCGATGGTCGCCACTCCCGCCCGCTCGATTGCGGACAGGTCGAACCCATCGGCGAAACTCTCCTGATGAGGTTCCGGCAGACCGAGAACGCCGTAGGCGATCAAACGCTCTTCGACGAAAAGACCGAGTATTCTGCCACAGCTGCCACAGTGCTCGACGAAGAACGCATCGGTCTCGCGGCAGAGAAGCTCAGGCGCCACCATGTCGCGAACGGCGTGGTGCAAGTAGATCACGGCACCGACGTCGCCGGCGGGCAGCCACCGCCCCTCATAGCGAATGGGCGCGCAAGCCACGCCATCACGACGGACCAGCGTGCCGGCGAGAACGGGGGATGTCATCGGATCACTTCCGCATAGTCGAGAAGCTGTAACGAGGGATACTTGCCGAGGCGCAGCGCTACGGGAAGTCGGATGATGTAGGTGAAGCGCTTCAGCGTTTCGATCGGTATCGCCGACGGCGGCGTGCCATCGACCAGGATTTGTTTGGCTTTGTGGGCTGCCAACTGGCCAACGGCCTCATATCGGCTGACCAGGCCGATCATCGCTTGGCTTTCGCGTATTTCCAACTCGGTAGCCGTGAAGCTCGGGACTTTCGCATCGATCCCGGCTTGCGTGAGAAGGTCGCGGTTGGCGCCGACGAAGTTGTCCGGTCCGATGTAGAGGATATCGGCCCCGTCCC
Source organism: Pseudomonadota bacterium (assembly GCA_018262505.1). GTDB lineage: Bacteria > Pseudomonadota > Alphaproteobacteria > Rhizobiales > Pleomorphomonadaceae > Pleomorphomonas. Next base: position 35,481 of record JAGSYV010000002.1, on the reverse strand, counting down.
GGGCGAGGTCGGCGACCAGGCCCGGGATCGCCGCCGCGTTAGGGGTGCCATCGGCGCCAAGCGGCACCGGGGCCTGGAGAACACGGAATCCGGCGCTGGCGGACAGGACTCGGAGCTCATCGAGATTGGCGAGCGAGTTGGCCTCGAGCGGATTGTAGACGACGCCGAGCCGCGCCATGGGCAGATAGGCGCGGATGGCATTGATCTGGGTGGCCAGTGGCGCGATATGCGATACACCGGTCAGATTCGGTCGCGCCGGCTGGTCCGGCGGCGATTGGATGGCGGTGGCGATCGGTGACGAGACCATCGTGAAGACGATTGGCACATCAAGGACATGGCGGGATGGATCGACCGCATCCCAGCGGCCCGCCAGCCCCAGCGTGATGCCGGTTCCCCAGGTGTAGATGAGATCCGGCCGGGTTCGACGCACGTCATCGACAACGGCGGGCAACTTGGCGAGATCGCGGGCGAGATCGCGCACCTCGATGTCAACGGCAACGCCAAGAGATGTGAGTTCCTGACGGAAGCCGGTCTCGACCGGCGTCTCTCCACGCCAGAGCACCATCAGGATGCGATAGGGGCGGGCGACCTGTCCGGCGAAGACCGGCATGCCCCTGAGAAGAACGGAACCGCCGCATAAGCCAGCCAGGACGTCGCGTCGGTTCATCGCGCGACCTCCAAGGTTTTGGCCCGCCCGCGGATCGTCAGTACGGCGTAGACAAGGGCGCTCGCCACTGCGTAGGCACCCAGAACGGCTATCGCCGTGACCGTATCGAACCGCGCCGCCAGTGGCGCGGCAACCATCGGCCCAAAGCCGCCGCCGAAGCGTTCGACAAACCGCAAGACGGTCAGTTCCGGAGCATGCCCCTGACGGACGTCGCTTTCGGACGCCATACCCATTACCATTGATGCTTGAGCGGAAATCGACATCGACTGCCCACAGCCGAGGGCCAATACGGCGACGATTGACGCGGCCAGCATCATTTCCTCCGGCAGCAGTGGTATGGCCAGAAGCGGTCCGGCTGCCAGCAGGGCACCCATCGCCACCACGGCAGCATGGTTTTGCCAGCGGTCGGTCAGATGGCCGAACAATGGGCCACCCACCAGCATGACGACGCCATAGATCATCACGATACGGCCGACATCCGCTTCCCGCCAGCCGATGCCGATCAGCGTCACCGGCAGCAAATAATAGAGAAAACCGGTCAGCAGCAGCTTGGCCGGGATCGCCGCGAACACCAGCTGCAACACCAACTTACGGTTTGTAAAAGCAATAGCGAAATCGCGCAGTTTGATACCGCGCGGCGTTTCTCCGATCGGTCGGTGAGCGCCGGCCATCAGGCGGGTAACGATCATGGCGGCGAGGCCAGCAACCACCGCTGCGAACACATAGGTCTGCCCTTGACCGAACCGTTCCGCCAGTACGCCGCCGAATGCCGGTCCACAAATGTCGGCGAGCGTGATGCCGCCGACCATCATGGCAGTGCCGCTGGCTCGGTTGGTCGACTGCGTGCTCTCGATGACGAATCCCTGGCAAGCGACGTAGGTGGTGGCGTAGCCAACGCCTGAGAGAGCCCTGAAGGCGAGAAGCCACCAGTAGTTTCCCGCCAGACCCGTTCCGATCAGACCTGCCGATGCGATCAGCGCGCCAACGGCATAAAGTCGCGCCCGTCCGAGACGGGTATAGAATATGGTTGCGAACGGCATCGCGATGGCGACGACGCTCATGTGCAGTCCAACGACAACGCCGGTCGCAAAGGTAGGGTCAAGGCCCGGCGTGGCAACCGCGAATTCGCCAGCGTAGACCGGTAAAAAAGAGCGCCCCAGCTCCTCGGCGAATACGAAAAGGAAGGCGAGCAGACGGACCGAGACCAGCGGCGCGTTGGCGTGCCCCTTCTCAGTCGGTCGGGCAAGACCAAGAAGACGGGCGATCCGCGACTGCAGCGCACCGATCGCCCCGCTTACCTCGACAGCATTGGCGTCTCCGGCGCGGCCGTCAGCGACGCTGCGAAGGGCGGCGGCGACGGTCTGAGCCGGCTGGATGACGTTGAACACGACGACCAACAACATGACCTCGAAGGCCAGCATGCCCAAAACCAGCGCAATCACGCCGACGTCGATCAAGTTGTCGAACAGTGGCTTGGTCAGGGATTGGCTGTCATGCCCAAGATAGAACATGCCGGAGCGAAGCGGCAGTGACGTCAGAAGGAAGCCCTCGCGCATTGATTGCTGCGGTGCCAGCCCTTCAGGTGACGGCTCGGTCGGAGCCTGGAGCAAACGCTCGATCGCACCCGGACGGGCGCCTTCAAGGAACAATGTCCGCGGTCCAACTGCTACCGCCAGAAAGGCGATGTCAGAATCGCTTGCCTTCATGGCTTCATACAGCTTTTCGACGCCAACCAACTGATCGACGGGAATGCCGAGCGCGACAGCCGCGTCAATCTTCCGCTGTGCCTGCACCGCTTCCGCCAACGCCGTCCGCGCCAGTTCGGGAAACAGCACCCGATTGCCACTGGTCATGGTCAGCCAGGAGACGGCGCCCAGAGCCAGCAGGAGTACGAAGGCGGCCAAGGCGAGCCCTTGGACCATCGGGTCCCTCAGACGCTTGTACATCATGAGGACACCTGCTGATGCTGCCGGGCAATGCGGACGAGCGTTGGGCGGGCTGCCACATAGGCCTCGGCGAGCTCCGCCTCCCACTGCTGTCCGGCCGCGACGGCCGGAAAGTCGGCCCCTTCGCGTGCTTCCTCGCCGTCCAGCAGGTCGTCGAGATCATCGTCGATCCGCGTGATCGTCGGGCGTGTCTGGCTGAACAACAGGGCGGCGGCGATTATTGCCAGCAAGGTGGCAGCGCCGGCAGCGGCGCCGAAAACGGCATAGCGTCTGGCGACCGACGCCATCGCCAGTCGCAGCGGCTCGGCGGTTCGAGAGATCACCACGCCGGCTGCGCAACCGCCGAGGGCATCGGAAACACGCAAGCCGACGGAAAGCCGGTCGGCGTCGCGCGATGACCATGACGGCTTAAACACTCGGCCGATCACGTCCCGGCCATCCCCCGCCCGAAGGCCTTCATGAAACAGGACCTGGCCCTCACAACTGCCGATGGTAATCGACGCGACGTCTCCGTGGTCGGCAAGTTGCTGGCGTAACACATCTGGAATGGTTTCCTGGGATTCGACGGGCAGTCCGAGGTCCAGCCCCGCCTGCAAGACACGCGCAACCTCCTGAGCGGTCAGTTGCAGGCGCTGTACCGCCAGGGACGTGAATGTTTCCTCAAAGCGGAAATAGCTCAGCACGCAAGCTAGCGCGATCGTGGTCAGCGACACCACAACCATCGCCGTCCCGATTCTGCCGGCGAGACCGTAGGTTTGACGCCGCCCCATGCCGATACTCTTGTGCTGCTGTGGAGTTATCGTCGCGTGCTTACCTCGTGGCCGTCAATAGAAATCGAATTGACGTTGCAGGGCCACGTTCGTATCGTAGCTGAAGACGGATAGTCAGCAAACGCCCCTGCTTCATTTCTCGTCGACGTCGAGGATTTTTCCATGATGTTGGTAGTAGTTTTCCTATATTTAATCGCCTGCGCGATCACGGGATTCATGGGGCGTAACACGGTTTTCGGATTCGTCGGGCACTTCTTCCTTTCGATCGTCATCACTCCGTTTGTCGATTTCCTGATTCTTGCCATTAGCCGACAGAGCCATCGGCAAAAAAACGTATGAGTCAGCGAAAGCGTGCAGAGTTTATGGTTTCAGCAGATAGACAGGCGAAATGCGATGATTGACATGACCTTGACACAGGGGGAGCCGGCGTCGGGTTCTTCCCAACGTGGCAAGGTGTCGCGTGTGAAGCAGGGCGTTGGCGGGTTCCTCAGGTTCCTGTACCGCCATTCGGTCAGCGTCTACGCCCTCTTCCTCGGCTTGATGCTGTTCGTGATGGTGCTCGCGCCGCAGATTTTCATCAACATTCCCGCCGGTCACGTCGGCGTCCTCTGGTTGCGCTTCTTCGGTGGCACCGTGACGTCGTCGCACCTCGACGAAGGCATGCACGTCATTTTCCCCTGGGACGAGGTGTTCATCTACGATGCCCGTCTGCAGAACCGGGCCCGCATCTACGACACAATCTCGTCCAACGGTCTCAGCATGCAGGTTGAGATCGCCATCCGCTATCGCATCAACCGTGATACCGTTGGTCTGTTGCACCAGATGGTTGGCCCTGAGTACGACGAGGTGCTGGTCTATCCCGAGATCGGGTCTCATGCCCGCGAACTGATCTCCCGCTACACGCCCGAGCAGCTATATTCGGAAACCCGCGCCTTTATTCAGGCCCAGATTCTCGATCGAATGGTGACTCAGCTTGGCGCCTCGCTCAGCAATCAGAGCATGCGCGGTCAGCTCGTGGACGTCGAGGACGTTCTGATTAGGAGCGTCAACCTTCCGCCGAGAATCAAGGCCGCGATCGAGCGCAAGGCCGAACAATACCAGGCAACGCTCGAATACGACTTCCGCATCGAGCGCGAAAAGAAAGAACGGGACCGCAAGAAGATCGAGGCCGAGGGTATCCGCGACTTCCAGGACACCGTCGCCCGCACCATCACACCAGAGTACCTGCGCCTGCGTGGCATTGAGGCCACCATCAGCCTTGCCACCTCGCAGAACAGCAAGGTCATTGTGATCGGCGGCAAGGACGGCTTGCCACTCATCCTCAACACTGGCGACGATGGCTCCGCCAAGTCTTCGGCAGTCGTTGGCGCAAGTCCGGGTCCGGCCAGCCTGGACAACTCGGCCCTCATTTCCGCTCCGCACAATGCGCGCCTGGACGACATACCTGCGGTCAACGCGAAGGTTCCGCTGACCGCGCCCGCGCCTTCGGCAACATCGGACACGCCGGAGATGCCGCCATTATCCGATGAACCGCCGCACGATGGGATACCGCCGGTTTCCGATGCTGATTCGAATTTGCCGCAAGGCGAAGCCAATACAGCGGTGAGCACAGACGCCGTTCCCGCCAAAGTCGATGAGGAAGCCAATCCGGCAACGGTGGAGCCGAGCCTGGTGGACAAAATCAAGGACGGGCTTTCCGGTGCATGGGCGAATTCGTCGCAAGGTCAATGAACGCTCGACCGACAGAACGAGGCCGTTCGCTGGATTGTTTATCCAACTCTTCGTTGGATGGTTGTGCACGACGGTAGAAACACGCGGGAATCAGGGGCGGGGTTGCCACCCTGGAGTTGAGTCCTCTTGATGATTCTGGTAAAAGATAAGCCTGCATCAGGTGTTTTCAGGATATTCTGATGTAAATTCCGAATTTCTTGGGCGGGGCCAAAAGTTGATCGAGAAATAGACCGATATGTAATACTTCCTAGGGGGCGGTGGTGGGCGCAGCGGGCAGGGCGGCAGATCCGATATCAGAGGAGGGCGCAAGCATTCTCGGCGATCTTGCTGTGCGGTCTCTGCTGGATGTCGTGACAGAAAGTGCCTTGAGACGCCCTGACCACCCGGCGATCGTTGATCGCAATGGCGCGCGCAAGACTAGCTATCGCGACCTGTTGCGACGGGTTTCCCACTGGGCCGGACGCCTGGCTGCCGAGGGCGTCAGCGCGGGAACGCCGGTTGGATTGTCGGCGGATGCGGATCTTGGAACGCCGCTCGGCTTCCTGGCGATTTTGGCGGCCGGCGGCATTGTTGTGCCTTTCGACACGGCACTGCCGGCTGCGCGCCGGGCAGAGCTGGCGGCGTCCATTGGTTGTCGTCTGATCCTGTCGCCGGACCAGCCCTTGCCGTTTTCCGCCGATATCGATCCGGGCGAGGCGAAACCACCGTCCATCGACCACGATCCGGGCCGCACCGCTGTAATCTACCATACCTCCGGTTCCACCGGCCGACCGAAACCGGTTGCCATCGCCCATTCGGCCCTGTCGGCGCGGCTGCTGTCGATGGCCGAGTGGTTCGGTATCGACGAAAGCGAAGTGGTTGTCGCCGGTTCGAGCGCCAGTTTCGACCCGTTCTTGCAGCAGCTGTTCTTCCCACTGACAGCCGGCGGCACCATGTGGATGCCCGAACGCGTCTCGCTGCTCGATCCTGTTCGCTTTTGGCGCGAGGCCAGTGCGATCGGGGTCACGCACCTCAACCTCGTGCCGTCGCAGATGCGACCGCTGTTGCGCGACTCGGCGGGTGGCCCGATGCCACCGCTGCGCCGCGTCGTGTTGGGCGGCGAACGGATGCCGGTCGATCTGCCGGGGCGGATTATCGAGACGTTGGGCTCATGCGCTGTATTCAATATGTACGGCCCAACCGAAGCGACGGTGGATGCCACTGGCGGCCGGGTGGAACTGCCGGTGGTCGGCGACGATATTCCGATCGGGCGGCCATTGCCCGGCTGCCGTCTGCGCATCCTCGACGAAAACCTCGCCCGTGTGCCGGCTGGCGAGCCGGGCGAGCTGTTCATCGGCGGCGCTGGACTGGCATCGGGCTACGTCGGAATGCTGGAGGCATCGGCAGAGCGCTTCATCCCCGATCCCTTCGGCCGGCCGGGAGAGCTGCTCTTTCGTACTGGTGACTTCGTCCGTCTGTGCGCCGACGGACAGATCAGCTTCGTCGGTCGCGGCGACGATCAGGTCAAGATTCGCGGTCGCCGCCTTGAACTGGGTGAAGTCGAAGCCGCAATCGAGAGTTTTCCTGGGGTTTCCGCCGCGGCGGTCAAGGTCTGGACGGATGCGCCCGGTGGCCCGGCTCTCGTCGCCCATGTCGTGGGCCTCGACCGATCTGCCGAAGGCGATCTGCGCAAGTACTTGTCGTTGCGCCTGGTCGACGCAGCCATACCCGCCCGCTTCGTGTTGACCGCGTCCTTGCCGATGATGCCGTCCGGCAAGGTGGACAAGCACGCCTTGCCTGATCCCGAGCCGCTGATTGCCCCAGCCGTGGCTAGGTCCCAAGTCGACGCGTCAGCGCTCGAACGGCAGATCGCCGACGTGTGGGCCGGCTTGTTGCGCTGTACCGACGTGGACGTGAACGCCAACCTGTTCGAAATGGGTGCGCATTCTCTGATGGTCCCGGCAGCGCTGGAAGCGATCCAAGGCGCCACTGGCCTCAGGCCGGAAGCGGTCGATTTGTTCCGGTATCCGAGCGTCGCGGCTTTGGCGAAAGCACTTTCGGGCCATGAGACGGCCGTACAGCCGAAGCGGGGTAGGCCGGCTGCCCACGGACCGATCGCCATCATCGGCGCTGCCGCCCGCATCCCCGGTGCCGACGGACTGGATGCGATCGAGGCGTTGGTATTTTCCGGCGCTGTCGCTGTGCGGCGCTTCGACCGCGAGACCTTGGTTGCGAAGGGCGCCCCCGCCGAACTCATCGACCATCCCGACTTCGTTCCGGTTCACGGAGCGATCGAGGGGACCGACCGCTTCGACCCCTTGCCCTTCGGTCTCAGCGCCGGCGAGGCGGCCGAGATCGACCCGCAACAACGGCTGTTGCTGGAGCTGTCTTCCCTCGCCCTCGATGACGCGGCCTGCGACGTTACCGAGGACGGTCCGGTCGGCGTCTTCGTCGGCTCCGGCTTCAACAGCTATCTTGTCGACAACCTGCGTGGACGGCTGGGCTTTGCTGGCGGTTTCGAGCGCTATTCGGTGGTGGTCGCCAGCGGCAACGACTTCGCCGCCACCCGTATCGCCTACAAGCAAGGATTGACCGGCCCGGCGATGACTGTCGCCTCGGCCTGTTCGACCGCCCTTTCGGCGGTCGCCGCCGCCGTCGACTCGCTGCGGGCGGGACGATGCCGCGTCGCTCTGGCGGGCGCAGCCTCGCTCGGCATGTTCTCGCCTTTCGGGCACATCGCGTCGGACGGGGGGATCGCGTCGCCGACTGGCGCCTGCCGGCCCTTCGATGCCGCCGCCGACGGTTTGACGGCCGGCGCCGGCGCCGGCCTGTTCGTGTTGAAACGCCTTGAGGACGCCGAAGCCGACGGCGACCGCATCCTCGGTGTCATCCTCGGCCTTGGCATCACCAATGACGGCGGGCACAAGGCGGCCTTCGCCGCCCCGACCGTCGACGGACAGGCCGCCGCCATCGCTCAGGCGCTCGATGATGCCGGGGTTGGCCCAGCGGAAATCGGATTTGTCGAAGCCCACGGCACTGCAACGGCAATTGGTGACGTGATCGAGGTGGCGGCGCTGAACAGTGTGTTCACCGGGCTCGAGCCGAACAGCGTGATCCTCGGATCGGTCAAGGGGGCGGTCGGCCATCTCGACGCCGCCGCCGGTGTCGCCGGGCTGTCGACGGCGCTGGTCGCCGTGCGGCGTGGCGAGATTCCGCCAACCGTCGGCTTTGCCGCCGCCAACCCCAGGATTGCTTTCGCTGATGGACCGTTCCGTGTGTCCGGATCGGTCGAACCTTGGCCGGGACCGGCTGGCCGTCGCCGGCTCGCCGGAGTCAGCGCCTTCGGAATGGGGGGAACCAATGTCCACCTCATTCTGGCCGCTCCCGACGACGAATTGCCGGTTGCCTCCGACGGCGAGCCAGCGCTGATGACCGTCAGCGCTGCAACGACGTCCGCCGCCGATGTCCTGGCTGGCCAGGTCACGACCACGGCGCAGTTCGCCCTCGCCGACATCGCGGCGGCGCTGGCACGGCGGCGGCAGTTGCCGCATCGCCGAATGGTGGTCGCCCGAGACGGGGCGGAACTCGCCCGCTCGGCCTGGATCGGCGATGAGGCGCGCGGCGGTACGCCGATGGTGGCGCTGTCCTATCCGGGACAAGGTGCACAACGGCCGGGCATGGCGCGTGCCCTTTATGCCGCTTTCCCGGTCTATCGGGCCGTGGTCGATGCGGCGCATGACATACTGGCGGGCAGCGGTGCCGCAGACTTACGCCGTCACCTGCTTGCCGCGTCCGACGATCAGGCCGCCGCGGAGGCGCTGACACACACCGAACTGACCCAGCCGGCTCTGTTCATCGTCGGTTGCGCCACCACGGCGCTGTTGCGTTCGTTCGGCGTTCGGCCCGGGGCGCTGATCGGCCACAGCGTCGGCGAATATGTCGCGGCCCATGTCGCAGGCGTCGTCGGCTTCGAAGACGCTCTCCGCCTCGTGGTGGCACGCGGCCGCCTGATGGCGTCGGCGGCGCCCGGCGCCATGCTGGCTCTATCGCTGTCCGAACAGGAGGCGGCACCGATGATTGCGCGGGCCGGAGCCGATCTGGCGGCGATCAACGGGCCTCGCCAATGCGTCGCCGCCGGCACCGACGCCGTCATTGCCGGGCTCGAGCAGGAAGCCGAGCGCCTCGGTCGCCCGGCGCGCCGGCTGGCCGTGTCGCACGCCTTCCATTCGGCGCTGATGGAGCCGATCCTCGAAGAGTTCGGGCGCGAGGTTGCGAAGGTGACGCTCCACCCGTCGCTCCTTCCCGTCGTCTCCAACGTGACTGGCGCGGTTCTGACCGCCGATCAGGCGTGCGACCCTGGCTACTGGGTGCGGCACCTGCGGCACACCGTGCGGCTGGTCGACGGCCTCAAGGCCCTCAAGGGTCTGAGTGGCAAGACGGTTCTGGTGGAAGCGGGGCCGGGCAATACACTCACCCGGTCGGCGCGCGCCTGCGGGTTCGGCGAAGCGGCGGCCATTGCCACCGATCCGGACCCGGCCGGTGATGGCCACGTCGCCATCCTGCAGGCGCTCGGTCGGCTGTGGACGCAGGGCGTCGATATCGACCGACGAGCGGCAGCTGGGCACTCGATCCGCCGCACGGCGGCACCGGCTTATCCGTTCGAGCGCGTCCACCTATGGATCTCGCCTGATGGGCAGGACGACGGTGTTGCACCCAATGGGCCGCGGTCATCGGTAATCGCCATCGCCGAAGGCGGTTCCGTTTTGGATGACGTACTGGCCGAATGGCGTGACGTGCTCGGGGCGACGGGAGTAGGCCCTGACGACGATTTCTTCGAACTGGGCGGTGACTCGCTACTGGCCGTGCGTCTTGTTGCCCGGCTGCGCCGACGCCTCGGACAGGAAATTGCGATTGCCGATCTGTTCGCCGCGCGAACGCCCGCCGGGCTGATGCGCAGTCTTCATCCGAAGACCAATCCGTCGGGCGGGTCGGCGACCGATCGGGAAGAGGGGTGGCTGTGATGAGTGGAAAGCCGGACAGCACGGCTCTCGAAACCCTCCTTGCCGATCTTGCGGCTCGCGACATTCGGCTGTTCGTCAGCGATGGCCGATTGGGATTCGACGCACCGCCGGGCGCCCTGACCGAGCTGCTGAAAGAGCGGATTCGGGCCGATCGCGCTGCGCTGATCGATCACCTGTCGGTGCCGGTGGTTGTGCCGCTGTCGAGCGGACAGGCCCGCATGTGGTTCATAAATCGCTTGAATCATGGCTCGGGCGACTACACCGAGCATCTCGCCTATGAGTTCGTCGGGGCACTCGATCTTGCGGCCCTTGAACGGGCCGTCGGCATGGTCGTTGCCCGCCACGGGTCGTTGCGCGCCCAATTTCGCGACGGTAAGGCTGGGCCGGAAATGGTCGTGCCGACCGCCGGCTCGTTCTCGTTGCCGATCGTCCATCTCGCTGCCGAAGCCGTCGACGCCGCTCTGGTCGCGGCGGCGCATCGTCCGATCGACCTAGCCTCCGATCCGCATGTCCAGTTCACGCTGTTCGTCTCCGATGGTCAGCGTCACATCCTTTCGGTCTCGGCCCATCACGCTGCTTGGGATGGCTGGTCAAACGGCGTTTTTGCCAGCGATCTGGAACTGGCCTACGGCGCCGCCGTGGCCGGGCAGGGCGGATTGCCACCGCTCCGGCACGACATCACCGACCGCCGTCCGCCGACGGACCCGGTCCCCGTGATCGAACGCCGCCGGCAAGCGCTGACCGGCTTTCCGACAGAGCTGTGCCTGCCTGCCGATCGCCCCCGCCCCAAGGCCTTCGATACCCGCGGGGCAGCGATCGACCTGCGAATTGTCCCTGAGTCCGCCGAGGCGATCGCCTCGGTTGCCCGGCGTATCGGGGCGACGCCGACCATGGTTATTCTCGCGGCCTGGGGGGTGTCGCTTTCGCAAATCGCCGGGGTCGAAAAGCTGCTGGTCGGTGTTCCGACGGCCGGTCGTCGCGACGACGATGAAGAGGCGCTGATCGGCTATTTATCGGAAACGGCCGTGGTTCCGATTGATACCGGCGGTGCTGGCGATTTCGAGGCTTTGGCGATCCGTGTTCGCGAGGCGACACTCGCCGCCCTCGGTGACGCCGACGCGCCGTTCGAACGATTGGTGGAGGCCCTGGTTCCAGGGCGAGCACCCGATGCGACGCCGCTGGTGCAGGTTCTGTTCTCGATGCAGCCAGCTCGTGTGCGGGCGCCATCACTCGGTGAGGCCGCTGGCCGGGTCCTCGCCCGCCATAACGAGGCGGCGCGGGCTGATCTGGCCCTGAACCTCGAACCGGCAGGTGATGGTGGCTGGAATGGAACGCTGACCTATGCGGCGGCCTTGTTCGACCGATCGACGGTTATCGGCTGGGCCGACATGTTCTTGTCGCAGCTGCAAGACCTGCCGTCGGTCTGGAACCGGCCGCTTTCGCCGGCCCTGCCATCCGACGGCGATTTTGCGACACCGACCGAGCGGCGTCTTGCCGCCTTGTGGGGGGAATTCCTGCGCGCCCCGCCGACCGCGCGCGACGACGACTTCTTCATGCTGGGTGGGCACAGCCTGCTGTTGATGCGGCTGGTCAATCGGATCAACGAATCCGATCTGGGGCATATCGATCTCGCCGATGCGATGGAAGCATCGACCCTGGCGCGGATGGCGGCTTGTCTCGATCGCGCCCCCTCTGCCGTCGAGGCGGCCGATGTCCATCTGTCCGCCCCGTCACAGGAGGGGATCTTCCTGGCGTGCCGTGACGATCCCGACTCCGTGACCTGGCTGGTGCCCATGATGGTCCGCCTGGGCCGCAGGGTCGAGGTCAGTGTCGCCGCGCAGGCGCTGAGCGACCTCGTCGCCCGTCATCCGGCCATGCGATCCACTCTGTTCGAGTGCGACGGCGCGGTAATGGAGCGCGTCGCCCCGGCCGGACCGGTCGAACCAACGGTTCACGAGGGGCTGGACGCCGCTGGTCGCTCCCGACTGATGACCACCGAACTGTCGCGGCCGATGGATCTCGTCACAGGCCCGCTCTACCGGTTTCATCTGCTGAGGAATAGCCTGGATCTCGACGAAGACGCCATCTTTCTGGTCGCCCATCACACGATGATCGATGGTTGGTCGCTGGGGATCATCCAAAACGATCTGCTCGCTCTGATCGAGCGGGCGGAGACCGGGACCGGCGAACTACCGCCGCTTCGCGTGACCTCTGCCGAGATCGGTGCGCATCGCCGTGCCACCCTTGACGACGCACACGGTCGGAAGCTGCGAGAGTATTGGACAAAAGCGCTCGACGGCATGGACCTGGGGATCTTCCCTGCGCCCCGGGTCCCCCCATTGGGAGCTGCCCGCGTCGGTCGCCGTCTGAAGGTCGAGATGCCCAAGGACACCGTCGAAGCCCTGACGCGCATCGCGCGGACCGGCGGCGTCACCGAAACGGCGGCGCTGATCGCCGTGGTCTCAACACTGGTCGCCCGTCTGAAGGGCGACGGACGCGATACCTCGGTCGCCACTCCCTTTGCCGTTCGCATTCGTCCTGAAGATGCCGAAGTTGTCGGCTGCTTCGCTGACGTGTTGCCGATCCGCCTGTCCGGCGGACTCGACCGGAGCTTCGCATCGCTGCTGACCGCGACGAACAGCGCCTTGCGATCAGCGTTGGTGCACCAGGATTATCCGCTGCGCCGCATCATCGAAGACCGCATGCGTGCCGACGGGGGCGAGATTTGGCCCACCTTCGACATGGTCACGGTTCTCGAGGCGGCAGAGCCGGGGTTGCAAGACTGGTTTGATCCGTCGATCGGCTGCGGCAAATATGACTTCGCGCTGATCCTCGGCCGGCGAGACGATGGCGGTATCAACCTCACCGTCGAATATGACGCCCTCGCGCGCGACGAGGCAGACGCCCGAGCCGCCACCGAACATCTGTGTGCCTTGCTGCTCGATGCCGCGCAGCGCCCGCAGGCGCCGATAGGTGATCTCGCGCTGTTCACGGACGAAGAGCGGCGCGCGGTAACCGAGGTGTTCCCAAGCGCCGACGCTCCCGCTGACTATCCGCGCGACATCTCAACCCTGGCGGCCTGGCAGGACGCGGTTCACCGCTACACCGATCGCACGGCCCTGATCGACGTCGACGGTACTCGGCTGAGCTTTGCCGACCTGGACCGCCGGGCGAGCGAGATCGCCGCCACATTGAGCGCCGCGGGCGTCGCCGGCCCGGTCGTCGCGATGGCGATGGAACGGGGAACCGACGCGATCGCGGCGATCCTGGCAATTTGGAAGATCGGCGCAGCCTATCTCCCAATCGACGTCAAATGGCCGATGGCGCTTCTTGCGCGTCTCGCCACCGACGCCGAGGCCGTCGCGATCCTGGCCGATGCCGCGTCCGCCCCCCGTCTTTTCGTCCCAAGCGGGATGATCGTCGTCCGGGTTGACCAACCGGCGCCGAGTGCCGACTTCGAGCCCGTTCGCCGTCTGGGCGGCGATGCCGCCTATGTGATGTTCACCTCCGGCACCACCGGGACACCCAAGGGCGTGGTGGTGCCGCATCGCGGCATTCTGCGCCTGGCGTTTGACCGCGCGCTGCTGCCGATTTCCTCCAACGACGTTGGGGTTCATGGGGCACCGCTCGCCTTTGACGCGACAACGCTCGAACTCTGGCCGCTGCTCCTCAACGGGGCGTCGATCCGTGTCCTGAGTGACGAGGAACTGCTCGATCCCAAACGCCTGGCGGCGACCTTGGCGGATGTCAGGGCGACCATCATGTGGCTGACCGGCGGCCTCTTCAACCGCGTTGTCGACGAGGCGGTTGAAGCCTTCGCAGGCCTCCGGCTGGTCTTGACCGGCGGCGAGACGATGAGTCCTGTCCACGCCCGCCGCTTTCTCACCGCCCATCCGGCGATCCGCCTGATCAACGCGTATGGACCGACCGAGAATACCTGTCTCACCACCACTCGCACGGTCACCCCGCTCGACCTCGTTGGTTTGATTCCGATCGGTCGCCCGATCGCAGGGACCCAAGCGTACATCGTCGACCAGCGGCTTAATCCCGCGCCTATCGGCAGTTGGGGCGAATTGGTCTGCGGCGGCGACGGCGTGGCGATCGGCTATGCGGGACGTCCCGATCTGACCGCCAAGTCGTTCGTCGAGCTGCCGTGGGGATCGCATCCTCGCGTCTATCGCACCGGCGATCGCGCCCGTTTCCGCCGCGACGGCTCGATCGAGTTCGGTGGGCGGGCTGATGGACAGGTGAAGATCCGCGGGCAGCGCATCGAGATCGAGGCGATCGAGACGGCCCTGATCGCCTGCGACGGTGTGCGCGATGCTGCTGTCCTGGTGGTCGGGGAAGGTGTGGATCGGCTGTTGATCGCGGTCGTCGTCGCCGACCGCTCGCGGGAGAGCGAGTGGCGGCGCGATCTGGCGCAGACCCTGCCAGTCTACATGCTGCCCGCTCAATTCGTTATCGCCGCCAATCTGCCGGTCAACATCAACGGCAAGCGCGATCGCCGTGCCCTTCTCGCTCGGGTTGAGGCGGCGGGGAGACTACGGCCAGTTGAGGACAAGGCGCCCCGCAATGCCGCCGAAGTGCAAGTGCTTCGCCTGTTCGAGGACCTGTTCCCCGGTGCGACGATCGATCTTGCCTCCGATTTCTTCCAACTCGGCGGGCATTCGCTGCTCGCCATGCAACTGGCAAACCGGCTGACCCAGACAACGGGCGCACAATTTGCGCTGCGTGACCTTTTTGCTGCCCGGACGGTTGCCGCCATAGCTGCGCTGATTCCGACCTCCACCGGAGCGGCGGTGTCGACCGCTGCCGCCAAATCGGCAGCGGACGACGGCGATTATCCTCTGTCGCCTGGTCAGGAGCGGCTGTGGGTGCTCCAACGACTGTTTCCCGACACAGGCGCTTACAACGTCCCGGTGATCCTCGACATTGCCGGCCCTTGCGACGAGGTTGCGCTGGACCGGGCACTGGCCGCGCTCGAAGAGCGTCATCATGCGTTGCGCCTGCGCGTTGTCGACGGCGACGATGGTCCCCGGCAGCGGCTGCAATCGGTCGGAGGATTGCGGGCGACTGTCGTCGATCTGACGTCGGCTCCCGACCCACAAGCGGCAGCCACCGTGCGCCAGAACCGTGAGATTGTCCGCCCCTTCCGCTTGGAGGCCGAGAATGGTGCGCGCGCCATCCTGCTCCGCATCGGTGCCGATCGGCGCCGGTTGATGCTGGTGCTGCATCATTCGGTCTGCGACGGTTGGTCGCTGGGGCCGCTGTTCCGCGATCTGGCGGCGTTCTATGCTCGGGAAAACGGCGACCCATCGCCGCTGCCGCCGCCACCGGCGCACGTCTTCGAGGCTGTCGCTGCCAATCGGCGGGCGTTCTCGAGCTCGCCACAGGGGCAGAAGCTGATCCAGCTCTGGGTCGAGCGGTTGACGCCACCGGTGCAGCCTCTGAACCTGCCCACCGATCGGCCGCGTCGGCCGATGCCGTCGTTCGGCGGTTCGATCGTCACGCACCGTTTTTCAGCCAACCTGTCCGACTCGCTTCTGCGGCTGGCGCGCAGCGAAGGCGCGACGCCCTTCGGGATGGGCGCCGCGTTGGTGACGGCCTTTCTGAGCCGCATCACCTGTCAGACCGACATCGCGGTTGGCACACTGGTTTCCGGACGTTCCAGCCCGGAGACAAACGACATGGTCGGCTTCCTTGTCAACACGCTGGTGCTGCGCTGCGACCTTGGCGGCGATCCGACCTTCCGCCGACACCTGTCGGATACCCGCGTCAAATGCATGCAGGTGATCTCCGACCAGGATTGCTCTTTTGAAACCGTTGTCGATGCGTTGGGTGCCAAACGCCAGCCCGGGCGCAACCCGTTGTTCGACGTCATGATCGTCTGGCAGGATACCGAAGCGTCGCCGCCGATCTTTCCCGGTGCCACCGTCGAGATCGTCGAGCCCGACTTCCCCTTCGCCAAGTTCGACATGAGCTTCGATCTAGGCCTCGAGAACGGCGGGCTGATTTGCCGGTTGGAATATGCCTCCGACCTGTTCGACCGCCAGACGGCGGAAAGCTTCCTAGACCGGCTCGATGCCATGGCCGCCGCCGTCATCGCGCATCCCGACATGCCGGTCGGCGATCTGCCGATCATGGCCGAGGACGAGCGCGTCCAGGTGGTCGAAACTTTCAATGCGACCGCCCGTCCATTTGATGTTCGCCGGACCATTCCTCGCCCGTTCCTTGACCGTCTCGACGCCGACGGCGGTCGCCCGGCCGTTTTGCGCGATGATGCCGCCCCGGTCAGCTATCGCGCCTTTGCCGGACTGGCCGGCCGGGTTGCCGGCCGTCTCATTGAGGCCGGCGCTAGACCGGGCGACAGCATTGCGCTCATCGGTCCGCGCTCTCTTGACCTGTTGGCGGCGATTCATGGCGTGCTGATGGCCGGTTGCGCCTATGTGCCGCTCGGTGCTGATCAGCCGGAAGCGCGGATCGCGTCGATGCTGGACGATCTCGGCCATCCCCTGGTGCTGGCCGCCGCTGAAAGCCGGGCGGTCGCCGAGCGCATCGCCAGCCGGGTGCTCGACCTGACGGACGGCGGATCGGCAGAGCCCGTCGACCTCGCAACACCGGACAGCCTGGCCTATGTCCTGTTCACCTCCGGGTCCACCGGCCGGCCGAAGGGTGTCGCCATCGAGCATCACGCCGTGCTCAACCGCATCCTGTGGATGGCGGAGACCTTCCCGATTGGTCCCGGCGATGTGGTTCTTCAGAAGACCCCGGTCACCTTCGACGTCTCGGTCTGGGAGCTGTTCTGGTGGTCGTGGACCGGTGCCGCCGTGGCGTTGCCACCGCCGGGAACTGAACGCGATCCCGAGGCGCTGGTCGACTTTGTTGATCGGCATGGCGTGACGGTGCTGCATTTTGTACCGTCGATGCTGGCCGAACTGATATCCTACCTTGAAGCCACGCCGAGTCTGGCTCGGCGCCTCGGCCGTCTGCGCTATGTCTTCGCCAGCGGCGAGGCGCTCGATACTGGTCTGGTCGAGCGGTTTAACCGCCTTCTTTTCGGTCCGTTCGGCGTCGAGCTTCACAACCTCTATGGTCCGACCGAGGCGACGGTAGACGTCACCTGGCAGGCCTGCTCGCCCTGGACCGGCGGGGACGTCGTGCCGATCGGCCGCCCGATCGCCAACACCGCCATCTATATCCTCGACGAGGCCGGACGCGCCCAGCCGATCGGCGTTCCCGGCGAGATCTCGATCGGTGGGCCGCAGGTAGCGCGCGGCTATGTCGGTCGTCCCGAGCAGACGGCCGAATGCTTTGTCTCCAACCCCTTCCGCAGCGGTGGCCGGCTCTATCACACCGGCGATCTTGGTCGCTACCGTCGCGACGGCCGCATCGAATATCTCGGCCGCATCGACAATCAGGTGAAGATTCGCGGCCAGCGCATCGAGCCGGGCGAGGTCGAACGAGCGCTGGAGAGTCATCCGGCCGTCGAACGCGCCTTCGTGGTTCGGGTCGTGGTGGCCGGCCTTGCCGAGCTCAGGGCCTTCGTTGCCACCAAGGCGGCAGTGACATCCGCCGATCTGCGCGCTCATCTCAGAAGCCGGGTGACCGAGGCGATGATCCCCGCCCGTTTCCTACGGCTGATCGACGCGCCGCTGACCTCGTCGGGCAAGACCGACCGCAAGGCGCTGAAAGGTGAACCGCTTGACAGCGAACCGACGACGGCCGGTACCGCGGCGGCCGAGCTTGTCTGGGGCGAAGAGGAAGAGGCCGTTAGGGCTATCTGGAAGGCCTTGCTGCCTGAATCCGATCCGTCGTTGCGCGACGGCTTCTTCGAGGCCGGTGGCAATTCGCTGCTGGTGATCCGCCTGCATGCGCGCCTCGAAGCCGGCTGGCCGGGAGCCTTCGCCGTTGCCGACCTGTTCGCGCTGTCGACCATTGCCGAACAGGCGCAGCGGGTTCGCGAGCATACCGGCCGGGCCGAGGCGCCGCGTCCTGGTGCGGGCGTGACACCGCCCGACCAGCCCTTGCCAACGGGGTTGTCGCCCGTTTCCACGCAGGCCACCGTCTCGGTCCAGGCATCGGAGCCCGATCGGTCGTCGCCGGGGGCGATCGCCATCGTTGGCATGGCGGTCCGCTTGGCCGGGGCCGAAACCGTCGATGCCATGTGGCGCGACGTGATCGGCGGCATCGATCGTGTTCGGACCCTGCCGGCCGAGCGCGTCGACGATGTGGTGTCCCTGTCGAACGTGTTGGGCCAGACCATACCTCGGCGGTTTCGTGAGGCGGCTTATCTTGACGACGTCGTCAACTTCGATCCGCGCCGCTTCCGCATGTCGCCGGCCGATGCCAGTCTGCTCGATCCCGAGCAGCGGTTGTTCCTCGACACCGCCTCGCGGGCGCTTGAGGACGGCGGACGCGGCGGTTTGGCCCTCGATGGCGCCAATGTTGGCGTCTTCGTCGGCGGGGCTCCCGGTTCGGCTTGGCGCGACGCGGTCGCCGCCGCCTTCCCCGAGCGGCTCGAACAGGTGTTCGCCCTCAACGTTCCCTCCAACATCGCGACGCGGCTGTCGTTCCTGCGCGATTGGCACGGCCCGGCCATGCTGATCGACACCGCCTGTTCGTCGGCGCTGACGGCAGTTCACACCGCTGTTCGGGCGCTCCGCGCCGGTGACTGCGACTGGGCGCTGGCGGGAGGCGCCAAGGTGATTGCGGTTCCGCCGAACGCCGACGTCCGCGTCACCATCGACAGCTCCACCGGCCGCACGCGCGCCTTCTCGGACGGCGCCGATGGCACCGGTATGGGCGAGGGGGCAGCCGTGTTCCTGTTGCGGACGCTGGATGCCGCGCTTCGTGACGGCGATCCCATTCATGCGGTGATCCGAGGCACGGCGGTCAACCAGGACGGCGCATCGAGCGGACTGACCGCTCCCAACCCGGCGGCACAGGCGGCGGTGATCCGCGCGGCGGCCGCTGACGCCGGCATCCCGCTGGCAACGCTGTCGCACATCGAAGCGCACGGTACCGGCACCGCTCTCGGCGATCCGATTGAGATCGAGGGCCTGACGCGGGCTTTTGCCGCGGAGACGGCCGAGACCGGCTTTGCCACGGTGGTGTCCGGCAAGGGCAATTATGGCCATCTCGACGGTGCGGCCGGGGCGATGGGGCTCACCCGCGCCGTGCTGGCGCTGATCCACGACCAGGCACCGCCGCAACCATTTTTCACCCGTCCCAACCCGCACATCGCCTTCGACCGGGCACCGGTGTGGGTACCGACAGAGCCGACGCCGCTGGCCGACAGGGGCTGTCCGCGGCGAGCCGGCGTCAGCGCTTTCGGCCTGTCAGGCATCAATGCGCACGTGGTGATCGAAATAGCCCCGACGGCGCGTCCGCTTGACGTGCCCGTTGGCTGGGTTGCCGTCTGCTTGTCGGCGGCCAGCGAGACTGACCTCGGCCGATTGGCCGGTGATATCGTTGCAGCCCTGCGGACCAATCCGGACCTGCCTCTGGCCGCCATCGCCCGCACGTTGGCCGACGGCCGCGAGGCATTCGACCATCGTGCCGCCGTCTGGGTGCGCGACCGCGGCGATCTGATGGCCCGGCTGGCGGTATTTGCCGTGGCACCGGCGGCTGTCGACGGGTTGATCGTCACCGGCATGGCCGAACGCGCCCATGCCGAACACACTGTCGTCGTGGCTTCGCTCACCGAACAGGCGGCCCGCGAGGCGGCTGCCGTGTTCGTGGCGGGTGCACGGCCGGTCTGGCCATCCGAACTCGTCGTCGGGCGGGTCCACCTGCCGGCTGCCCGTCCGGCGCGGCGCCGCCTGTTCCCTGAGTTTCCGGCGATTTCGCGTCGGCAAACGGCGCCGGCGCGACCAACCAATTTGGCTGACCTGATCGGCCCAGCTATCGCGCGCGGTAACGAGCGCGCCTATGTGATCGATTTGCATTCACCGCAGTTCTGGCCGTCGGCCGAGCACGAGCTGAACGGCGTGGCGACGCTGGTCGGGGCGGCCTTCCCGGCGCTGGTCGCCGAAGTGACGCCGGGACCGGTGCGGCTGCGCGACATCCGCTGGATCCGTCCGTTGCGGCCGGTCGATGTCGCCGCGGGGACGGTCGAACTGAGCATTGCCGCCGCCGGTGCGGTGACGCTTTCAGCCGCCGATCGCGACGGTCGCCGCAGCGTGTATGCCGAGGCGATCGTCGAAGCGATCACCGTGGCGCCCGCCACGACGGTGATGGATATCGACGCCGTGCTGAAGCGGCTCGGCCCGACAACCGAGGCGCCGTCCTTCGACGGCGACGCCGGCATTGTTCACGTCAGCCAGCGTTGGAGCCGTCTGCTGCGGTCGACCGGTAACGCCGAGGAGACATTGGCATGGTTCTCCTCGCCCGACGACGGCGAGGATCTTCGTCTGCACCCCGCGTTGCTCGATGCCATGATCGGCACGGCGCTGACCGAACCGGGACATGTTCCCACTGGCTGTGCGGAACTCGTCCAGTGGGGCGCCATTCCGACCGATCCGGCGGTGCACGCCCATCGTCGCCGAACGACCGATGGCATTGAAGCGGACATCCAGGTCGTCGATCCGGCAACCGGGCGGGTCGCCATGGCGCTCAACGGCTTCCGCCTGACGCGGCTGGCCAAGCGCCGAACCGGCGGCGATACCGTTCTTGCCGTGCCCGTTTGGCAAGAGCAGCCAGGCCCCGCGCGCGATCCCGGCTGCCCGGTGGTGGTGATCGGGGCGAGCCCTCTCGCTGAGCGCATGGCGACGTACTTATCGGCGGTTGGCCGTCTTGCTGCCCGCTGCGGCGAAACCGTCGACGAGGTCACCCTGCGCCGGATCGGCGCGAGCGATGGCCCGGCCATCATTCTGGTGCCCGACGCCGGTCCGGAAATCGGTCGCCGCACCGTGCTGGCCTGCCGCGCCATCATGGGCGCCCTGCAAGCACCGCTACGGCTGCTGGGGTTGGGTACCGGCGCCTGGGCCGTCAATGGGGTTGGACCGGTTGTGCCCGATCAGGCGCTGGTCTACGGGGCAATCACCTGCGCTGGGCAGGAAGAGCCTATGCTGTCGAGCCGCTATGTCGATACCGACGACGCGACGCCTCCGGAGGATCTTCTCATCGAACTCGGCGCCGTCGGTGACGGTCCGTCGACCATCGCCTGGCGGGGAGGGCACCGGCTCATTCGCCGCTTTGACATCGCCCACCCCGGTGCCAAGCCCAACCGTCTGCCATCGTCGGGCTGTGTCGTGATATCGGGTGGTGTCGGCGGCTTTGCTCTGGCGCTCGCGCCGGCGCTCGCGCAGGACGGTCGGGTGACACTGGTGCTGTTGTCGCGTAGCGGCGTGGCTCCTTCCGGCGACGATGCGGAAAGCTTGCACCGCCGCACGGCGCTGGCAGAGTTGCGAGCCTCCGGCACCCGCATCGAGATGATTGCCTGCGATGTTGCCGATCGTCGGTCGCTGACCGTTGCTCTCGACCGGGTCCGGCGGGAGTTCGGACCGATCACCGGCGTCGTCCACCACGCTTCCTCGTCACGCGGGGGCTTCATGATGAACGAAGCGCCCGATGCCGCCGGCTATGCTGAGACGATCGCCGCCAAGACGGTCGGTGCCCGGCTTCTCGACGAACTGACGCGTGGTGACCGGCTAGACCTGTTCCTGCATGCCGGATCGCTTACCGCCCTCACCGGAGCGGCCGGTCATGCTGCCTATACGGGCGCCAATGCCTTCCTCGAAGCGCTGGCCGCCGAACAGGCGGCAGAGGGCGTGCCTGTGCTCGTCATCGATTGGTGTGGTTTGCGAGACATGGGCATGGCCGCGCGGATGGTTGGCATCCAGCCCGGAATGATCAACGCCGATGAGGCGCGCAGCTATCTGGCCGGCGCCTTGTCAACTGGCGCGACCGAAGTGGCCGTGATCGAAGCGTCGCTCGGCGCAACCCTTGCGATGGCACCGGCATCTGGCTCACCGGGGCCGGCGTCTGAGGACAATGTGCCCGAGGCGACCGTATCGCCCGAGCCAGTCCCTCCGGTATTGGCCGGTGGCAATCGTGCCCTGGAAGCGGCCTTGTCGGTGATTTGGGCGGAAACACTCGGTTACGACACCGTCGCCGCCGATGCCGATTTCTACGAGCTTGGTGGGGACTCCATCGCCGGTATGCGGATCGTCGAACGGATCGTTCGCGATCTCGGACGCCCGGCCTCGCTGGTCGACTTGATGGATGCCGGGACGATCGCGGCGCTGGCCCGTCGGCTCGGTGAACGGGCCGACGCCGGGATGGCCAGTCACCAAAGCACGATCCGGCCGGCTGCCGCCGCCGAACGCTACCCGGTCGCCTGGGAGCAGATGGCCGTACTGAAGGCGGAAGCTGCTGCCGACATGGGCACCGCCTACAATCTACCGGTCGGCTTTGCGCTGCCCGATGGCATGGATGAAACGCTGCTTCGTTCGGCGCTTGCCGCCTTGGTCGACCGCCACGAGATCCTGCGGACGCGTTTCCATCGTGGCAGCGGCGACGGCGAGCCGACCATGGAGGTTCTGCCGTCGGTTTCGCTGGAGATCGAAACGCTCGAGGTCGCCGCCCATGCGGACGTGCCGGCGGCGCTCGATGCCTGGATCCGCCCGTTCGATCTTTGGAATGGACGTCCGCCGGTTCGGTTCGTCGTTCCGAGGATGGCCGATCGCGCCTGCGCCGTTATGCTCGACGTCCACCACGCCCTGGCCGACGCCTTGTCGATGGAAATTCTGCTCGACGACACGATCCGGCTCATTGCTGGCGTTGCGCTTGAAACACCCAAGCTGCAGCTCAAGGACTATGCGGTGTGGAGTCGCACCGGTGCCGGCGTAGAGGGTGATGCCGCCGCCCGGGCATTCTGGCTCGGCCAGTTCGGTCATTCGATCCCCAAGCTCGACCTGCCGGCCGACCGGCCAAGACCGCCGCTCCAGACCTGGCGGGCAGAAACGGTGCAGTTCGCCGTACCGCGCGGTCTGGTCGACAAGGTCAGGGCCTTCGCTGGATCGGAACACACGACCTCCTTCGTGGTGATGACCACCGCCTGGTCGCTGTTGCTTGCCCGCTACGCCCGGACCGACGATCTGGTGATTGCCGTTCCGGTCGACGCACGAACCGGTGTCGACATGGCGCGAATGCCCGGAATGTTGGTGTCGCTGCTGCCGTTGCGCCTGATGTCGCCGGACGGCGAGACCATCGGCGCTGCGATCCGCCGCGTCCACGCGCTGTTCAGCGACGCCATGCGCCACCGCGGCTACGGTCTCGGCCGTTTGCTGGCCGACCTCGCGCCGCCGACCGCGCCCGACCGGGCAACCTTGTCCGAGGTGACCTTCTCCTACATGAATTTTGCCGAAACTGGCGGCGATGCGCAGACAGCCTCCGGCTTTACGCCGCTGAGTTCCAACCGGCGCGAGGGCAAGGCCGATCTCGGGCTCTACGCCCGCGACCTGCCCGACGCCATCGGCATGGCCATCGAGTATTACGCGGACATTTTCCAACGCGACCGGATCGAGCGAATGGCCGGCCACTTCCTGACGCTGCTGTCGGCTCTGGTCGACACGCCGCGCGACATGGCTGTTTCGGCGCTGCCGCTGATCGAGGTGGACGAACGGGCGCAGCTCGCCGCCTGGGGCCAAGGCCAAGACCTTGAAGTGCCGGCCGGCCGCAGCCTTTTCGATGCTTTCCTAGTGCAAGTCGAGGCCACGCCCGCCGCGCCTGCCCTTGATGACGGGGCCGAGCGGTACGACTACCGGACCCTTGCCAACTATGCTCTTTCCGCGGCCGCGACCCTGCGCGCCGTTGGGGTCGAGCCGGGCGATCGGGTCGTTCTGCGCCTCGACCGCGAGCCCGTTGGTGTGATCTGGACGCTTGCCGTCGCGGCGATCGGTGCCACCTATGTTCCCATTGACCCGGATTGGCCTGCCGAGCGGACCGCCTGGATCATCGACGATTGCGCGGCTCGTGTTGTCGTTGGCGACGGCGGGGCGATTCCGCCCGGTGTCACGACCATATCGTCGCGTGTCGCCTTTGATGGCACGGCGCCCACTCAGCCGACGGCGAAGGGCGAAACGCCGGCCTACATCATGTATACCTCCGGCTCCACCGGCCACCCCAAGGGGGTGATCGTCGGCCAGCGGAGTGTCATGCGTCTGGCATCCGCCGATCCGGACATCGGCTTGCGGGCCGACGATGTCATCCTGTGCACCGGATCGCCGGCCTTCGACGCCACGACGTACGAAATTTGGGCGACGTTGCTCAACGGTGGCCGCCTCTGCGTTGCCAGCGGCGAGGACGTGTTCGATCCTGCCGCACTGGCGGCGGCGATCCGCACATCCGGCGCCACGGTGCTGTGGCTCACCGCCGGCCTGTTCCATCGCCAGATCGATGTGGCGCCGGACAGCCTTGCGTCCCTGCGCCTGGTGGTGGCCGGTGGCGACAAGCTCAGCCCGACCCACGTTCGCCGGGCGATGAGCGTCTGCCCGACGACGGTATTCGTCGACGCTTACGGGCCAACGGAAAACACCACCTTCACGACCGCTCACCGAATTGGTCTGGGCGATGTCGAGCCGGGACCGATCCCGATCGGCCGGCCGATCGCCGGAACCCGTGTCGCGATCATCGAGGCGTCCGGTTCGCCGTCCCCGATCGGGGTGTGGGGCGAGATCGTCACGGGTGGCGACGGCTTGGCCGTCGGCTACCTCAACCGACCAGATCTCACAGAACAGGCGTTCCTTACCGATCCGCGGTATCCCGAAAGGCGCATCTATCACACCGGCGACCTCGGCCGCTTCCGCTCGGATGGTGTGATCGAGTTCGGCCGCCGTCTCGACGACCAGATCAAGGTGCGGGGCTTCCGCGTCGAACTGGGCGAGATCGAGCAAACGCTCACCGAGCATCCGGGGGTTGGCGGCAGCGCCGCCGCCTACATCGCCGACGGTGTCGGCGGCGGCGACATCGTCGCCTTTGTCACGCCGTCAGGCGAACCGGTCAACACCGCCGACCTTCGCGCCTGGGTGGCGGTGCGGCTGCCCGCCTACGCCATTCCGAGACGCTTTATCTTCGTACCCTCGTTGCCGATCTCCACAACCGGCAAAGTCGATCGTCGCCGTCTGGTCGACGCGTTGCCACCAGAGACCGACGAGTCCAACGGCGAGCCGCCTCGCAACGACACCGAACGGCTGGTCGCTCGGGTGTTTTCTGAGGTGTTCGAACAGCCGATCAACGACCGCCTGGCCGACTTCGTTGCACTCGGTGGCCACTCGCTGTCGGCCATTCGTGTCGTCAACCGCCTTGCCGAGGCGTCGGGCGTACGGATTGCCATGCGTGATTTCTTCGCCACCTCGACGGTGAGCGGTCTGGCGGCGCTGATCCAAGGCAAGCGTGTTGGCGAAGACCGCATCCCCAAAGCTCCCGACCAGCCGAGCTATCCGGCCGGCCACGCCCAGATCCGCCTTTATCTCGCCCACAGCATGGACAAGGCAGGAGCTTCGGCCTTCAACATCTCAACGGCTTTGCCAGCCGGCTACACTTTTGACTGCGACGCCCTACACGAGGCACTGCGGCGTCTCGTCCGACGCCAGGAGTCGCTGCGAACCTCGTTCATCGAGGTCGACGGGAACATCCTGCAGTGTATTGCGCCGACGGCGGAACCCGCCCTCGTCATCGAAAACGTGTCGGCCTCCGATGACCCCACCACCGAGTGCCTGCGCCTGATCCGCCGCGACGTCGGCACCGCCTTCGATCTGACGCAGGCGCCGCTGCTCCGTGCCCGGGCGATCTGGACTGGTGCGTCCGGCTGGATCGTCCTTTTGGTGCTCCATCATATCGTCGGCGATGGCTGGTCGATGCGGATCCTGTTCCATGAACTGTCGATCCTTTACCGCGATGCGCGGGCCGGCATGGCATCGGCGCTGCCATCGCTGCCGATCGCCTACCGCGACTTCACCCGTTGGTCGGCCGGAAAAGACTGGGCCGAGGCCGCGCACAACCGCCGGGCCGCGCTGATCGGGGCCCCGGATCAGATCGCGCTGCCGGTCGATCATCCACCGCCGCCCCAGCCTTCCCATCGTGGCGACACGGTGAGCCGAGCGTTACCGCCGGCCATTGCCGCCGCGCTTGCCCAGCTCGGTCGGGAGCGCGGAACGACGACCGCCGCGGTCGGTCTTGCGTTGTTCGCCGGTCTCCTGCACCGCCTGACGCGCCAGGCGGACCTCGTCATCGGCATGGGAGTTGCCGGTCGCGAGCGGGTGGAGGTCGAGGAACTGATCGGCTTCTTCGTCAACGTCCTGCCGATCCGGGTGCAGGTCGACGATGACACCGAGTTCACCACGCTGGTCGACCGGACGAGCCATGCGATTCTGGCTGCGATGGATCACCGCGACTACCCGTTCGACCTTCTGGTCCGTGATATCGCTCCCCGGCGCACGGGAACGCGGCAACCGCTGATCAATGTTGTGTTCGAATACCAGCGCTTTGATCTACGGGCTGTGGGCGGCGAGGAGCAGGTGTTTGGCGATGTCCCGCAGCCGATGCTTGATCCGGCGCTGGCCGACGCCCTTGGCGACGCCCTGCGCACACCGACCGCCAAGCACGATCTGTTGCTGTTCATGATCGAGCACACCGATGGAACGACCGAATTCCAGCTGGAATTCGACACCGACATAATCGACAGGCCAACGGCCGAGACCTGGCTGGCCTATCTTGAACGCTTTGCTCGTGCCGTAGCGGACAGCCGAGCCAGGGATGCAGCGGAATGAAGATTGCCGATTTCAGCTTCGACGACGAGACCGACGATGTCCGAGCGCGGCCTACGCCAGTATCGGCGCCGGCGTCCAGGGAAACGGCAGTATCGCGCTTTGCCCTTTGGGCGTCGCGCCGGCCGAACGAACCTGCCCTCGTCGACGAGCAGGGCTCCATGTCCTATGCGGAACTCGACGCCACGGCGAACCGCGTCGCCGGCTGGCTTGTGTCGCTGGACCTTGATCATGAGGCGCGCGTCGGCGTGATGATGGAGCGCGGTCGTGCCTATATCGCGGCAGCCCTTGGCATCCTCAAGGCCGGTTGCGTCTACGTTCCGCTCGACCCGACACAGCCGATCAGTCGCCGACGCAGTCTGGTCGACGGATCCGAGATGGTGGCGATGATCGGCGAGGGGAAGACGCTGGGCGACGTCCGTACCCTCGCCTGGACCTGCCACACGCTCAAAGCTGGGCTTTGCCTCGACGCCGACGACCCCGACCAAGTCATCGAGATCCCCGGCATCATGATGTCATCGGAGTTGTGGAATCACGTTGCCGGCGAAGCGACCGACGATGTCGGAGCCGGTGGCTGGACCAGTGCTTTCACAGGCTTGCCCATCGGCGAAGCGATCATGGAGCGGTTTGGCGACAACGCTCGCGCCAAGACCGGCGCGTTGCTGACGCCAGCCTCACGCGTGCTGGAAATCGGCTGTGCCTCCGGCTTTACCATGCGACGCGTAGCACCTTTGTGCGGCCGCTATGTCGCTTCCGACCTCACCCGCCTCAACGCCGAGCGGACGGAAACGGTGGCGCGCCAACTTGGCCTCGACCACGTCATCGGCCGACAGCTCGCGGCCCACGACCTCGACGTGCTGGAGCCCGGCTCCTTTGATCTGATCATCTTCAACAGCGTCATCGAGAATTTCCCCGGTTTCGGCTATCTCGCCGATATCCTCGACAAGGCGATGACGGTGCTGGCGCCAGGCGGGACACTCTATCTCGGCGGCCTGTGGGACCTTGACCGGCGCGACGCCTATCTCGGCGATCTCTCGGCCTTCGCGCGCGACCATGCGGGCGAAGGATTGACGACGCGGCGGCAATTCGACGACCAACTGTTCATCTCGCGCGCCTTCCTGCGCGACTGGGCGGCGAGGCATGGGCAACGCCCGTCGCTCGATTTTTCGGATGTTGTGGCGGCCGATTTCGATCCGGCGCCGTATCTGTTCGACTGTGTCGTGCGCATGGACGGACTTGGACAGGGAACAGGTCGATCGCTGCGGCTTGATGGCGGCGCGGCGATCGATGGCCTGCCGGCCCATCTCCCGGCCGTCGCCATCAACCCGACCAGTGCCGCCTATGTGATGTTCACCAGCGGCTCGACCGGACTGCCGAAGGCGACCTGGGTCGAGCACGCATCGCTGGTCAATCTCGCCGATTCCGCCGAGGCGACCATCTACCGGCAACTCGGCCAGGGTGGTCGCATTACCAACACCTGCGTCTTCTCCTTCGGCTTCGATGGCTCGATCCATCAGATCTTCACGACCTTGCTCAACGGTCACACCCTGATAATCCCGTCCGATGAGACGCGCCGCGATCCGCCCCGCCTGCACGAATTCATCGAACAGCACCATATTGTCTGCTGTGACGCGACCCCCAGCATGTTCGCTATGCTGATCGACCACTGGCAGGAGAGCGGCACGCATACGTCGAGCCGCTGCTTCATCCTCGGTGGCGAGGAAGTGAAAACCGAACTGCTGCGCCAACTCTATGCGATCGAGGGACATGGCGATCTGCGCATCGTCAACCAATACGGACCGACCGAAGCCTGCGTCTGTGCCACGCAATACTTCATGTCGGCGACCAACTGGGCACGTTCGTTGCCGCCACCTATCGGCAAGCCGCTGTCCGGCGTCGATGTTCGCCTGACCGATGCCGCTGGCCGCGACGTGCCCGACGGCGTGCCTGGCGAGATTCGCATCGGCGGCCGGGGCGTGGCGCGCGGCTATCTCAACGATCCCGGGCGAACGGCGGTGCAATTCGTCATCGATCCCGATGGAGTGCGCCGCTACCGCACCGGCGACATGGCGCGCCGCCTGTCGACGGGAGATCTGGTGTTCATGGGGCGCGAGGACCGTCAGGTCAAAATACGCGGTCACCGCATCGAACTGGCCGAAGTTGAACTGGCGCTGGCCGCCCATCCGTTGGTGCGCCGGGTTGCCGTGACGGCAATTGCCGGAAGCGATGGTGAAAAGGCGCTGGTCGCTTATGTGGTGCCGCGTCCAGGCTTCGAACCAGTCACGGCGCGCGCCGAGTTCGACCGGACGATGCCGGCCTGGACCGTGCCCTCATGGCTGGTCGAGATCGAGGACCTGCCGCTGAACTCCAACGGCAAGCTAGATGAACGCCGCCTGCCGCCGCCGGCCGAGTTGACGGCTCGCGGCGATCGTGAGCGGCGACCGTTGGCCGGCGACATCGAACGACGCCTCGCAGCCGTATGGAGTACGGTACTCGAAACGCCGATTGACGACGGAAACGACGACTTCTTCATGATGGGCGGGCACAGTGTCCTTGCCGTGCGCCTGATGGCGGCGATTGAACGGGAGTTTGATCATCGACCGCCGCTCGCCGACCTGTTCACCCATGCAACGGTCGCTCGGATGGCTTCGCTGATCGAGCGACGCCCAACCGTGCAGTGGACGCCGATCGTCAAGGTCAATGCTGAGGGATCACGACCGCCGCTGATCTGCTTCCACCCGGTCGGCGGCAACGTGCTGTGCTATCGCGATTTGGCGGCGAAGCTCGGCCCGGATCAACCGGTGACCATGGTCCAGAGCATCGGTTTGGAGGACGATCGCCCGCTGCCGTCGACCGTCGAGGGTTTGGTTGACGTCTACATGGAGCCGCTGCGGGCGGCCTTGCCCGAAGGGCCGGTGGCCATCGCCGGCTGGAGTTTCGGCTCGCTCTTGGCCTGGGAGGCGGCTGGCCGCTTGATCCGCGGCGGCGTCGACGTGAGGGCGATTATCGTGCTCGACGGCGTAGCCACGCCGGAAGTGGTGCGCGAGATGATCCGCAAGGACGAATCTGACTTTCTCGCCGATCTCTTCGACGAGATGGGTCTGTTCGACGCCGAGACGTTACGCCGACTAACTTCTGAGCAGCGGATCGACCTGATTCTGGAACGCGGCAAGGGCGGCAAGTTCCTGCCCGACGGCATGGACCGCGCCGGTATGCGACGTCTGTTGTCACTGTTCCAGAACAACGGTCTGGCCGCGGCTCGCTATCGACCACACCCGCTCGACGTCAAAATGCTGTTGGTGCGTCCGACCGGGGCGTCAAAGCAGGCGCCTGGCGTGCCGGGCGATCCGCTTAATGGTTGGGGGGACTGCGCCCGTGGCGGAGTCGAACTCCGGTGGATGGGGGGCACTCACGGACAGATGCTCGAGCCTTCCCACGTCGGCGAGCTTGCCGAGTATGTGCGGACATGGCTTGACGAGGCGGCGGACCCCAGCCGAAACCGGACCTGATCCATGAACCTGATCAAATTCGTCACTCTGCTTGGTCCGGGTCCGGTCAAATGGCTAATGGTCTGGGCGCTGCTGTCAGCCACCGCCTCGGCGGGTGTGCTTGCCGTGATCAACACGGCGGCGCGCAACATTGCCGACAGCCGATACGACGTGGTTGAGCTTTGGTGGTGCCTGGCATTTGTCATCTGCCTTGCCGTCTACGCATTCGCCGAAAGCCGCATGGTGGCGAGGCTGACGGCCGACATCGAAGCGGCCGTCGACAGGTCGCGGGCAAACATGCTGGACTCCCTGTCGCGGGCTTCATTGCTGAGGCTGGAAGGCTGGAACCGCACGGAACTGTTCGAGAGCATCACGCGCAACTGCCAGATCATCTCGATGAATTCGCAGTACATCGCCCTGACCGTCCGTTCGGCCATCCTGATGGTTGCGGTGTTGCTCTACATTGCTTCGGTGTCCTTGGTCGCCTTCCTGTTCATTGCCAGCCTGCTCGCCGTCGGTGCGGTCATCCATTTCGGCCTCGGGCAGGAACTGGCCGAGCGCCGCCGCATCGCCAGCGAGCCCGAAGCGGTGATGTTTGAATATGTCTCCGACCTGTTTGACGGTTTCAAGGAGCAGCGGTTGAACTCCGCTCGCGGGCGTGACCTCGGTGCGGGCTTCGAGGCGGCGGCGGCGGCGACCATGACGGAGCGTAACGAGATCCATGTGCAAGGCTGGCGGCAGTATGTGTTTGGCGAGACCGCTTTCAACCTTATGCTCGGCCTTGTCGCCTTCGTCGTGCCGATCCTGTCCAGCGGTTTTGCGAAAAGCGTCGGCAAGGTTGTTTCGGCCGTCCTGTTCATGGCGACGCCGGTCTTCGGGCTGATGCAGACGGTGATGATCATGGGCGAGGCCGAGGCGGCGGCCGGCGCAATGATGGACCTTGAGGTGCGCCTCGCCGATCTGATCGAGCCGGGCTCCGAGCCAGGGCTTGACGCGCTTGACGCCGTGGCTTCGTCAGATTTTTCGGAAATCCGCTTCGAGGGGGTCGAGTTTACCTTTCCTGCCAATGACGACGAGCGACCGTTCTCAGTCGGGCCGATCGATCTGATTTTGAGGCGTGGCGAGACGGTGTTCATCACTGGCGGCAATGGGTCGGGTAAGTCGACATTGATCAAGCTGCTCACGGGCCTGTATCGTCCGGCGCGCGGCGTCGTGCGCCTCGATGGCCGGGCGATACAGGCTGGCGAAGAGGCCGAATTGCGCGAGCGCATGGCCGCCGTCTTCACCGACTTTCACCTGTTTCCCCGCCTCTACGGCGTCGACCCAGCTATCGCTGACGGACCGGAGGCTGCCGATCTCCTGCGCGTTATGGAAATGGATCACGCCGTCCGGATTGTCGACGGTGATAGGTTCGACCGGCATGATCTGTCGGCCGGCCAGCGCAAGCGGCTGGGTCTCATCGCCGCGCTGTTGGAGCACAAGCCGATCCTCGTACTCGACGAATGGGCTGCCGATCAGGACCCGCATTTCCGTCGCAAGTTCTACCGCGAGGTTCTGCTGGAAATCAAACGGCGGGGCATTACGGTGATCGCCGTCACCCACGACGACCATTATTTTGATGCTGCCGACCGCCGTTTGCGCATGGAGGACGGACGCCTGATCGAGGAAGCCGTCGACGCCCCGCTTTGGGAGGCTCGCCAATGATTCTCATCCGGTTGATCCTGCGCGAGATTCCAGAGAATTTGCGGTCGATCGCACTGATGGCCACGCTGTCGGCGATCGCCACCACCGCCCTTCTGGCGCTGGTCGAAGCGGCATCGAAGGCAGCCCAAGGCGAAGGCGCTGGTCCGCGTCTGGCGCTGATGTTCCTGATCACCGTGGCGTTGTTCGGCATCACCCACAACTACGTGCTCATCACCGCGTCACAGGACGTCGAGCGGCTGATCAATCGGCTCCGCGTCCGCGTGTTCGAGGCGGTGCGGCTGAGCGATCTTCCGACCGTCGAGCGCATCGGCCGCGCAGCGCTGGAAGGCGCGTTGACCCAAAGCACCCAGACACTGGCGTCCACCTTGCCGTTGCTGGTGATCGCCGGGCAACAGGCGCTGATGCTTCTGTTCCTAGGCGGCTACATGGCCTGGCTGTCGCCGGTTGCCTGCCTGCTTGCCTTTGGCTTTGCGGGCTTCGCCCTCGCCACGCGCTTTGCCCGGATGCGCCACCTCGGTCGCGAGATGAATGAGGCAGCCCACACGGAGACCGAGGTGTTCGAGGGCCTGACCGACCTGATCGACGGCTTCAAGGAGGTACGTATGAGCCGGGGCCGCGCCGCCGCTCTGCGGGCCGATCTCCTCGGCCGGTCGACCAAGGCGAAACAGGTCAATACGGCGATGAAGGCCAAGTGGGGTTGGGAGTTTGCATTGCTCCAGGCCATGTTTTTCGTGCTGATCGGATTGATGGTGTTCGCCGTTCCGCTATTCACCGAAACCTTCCACAAAGTTGTGGTCCCGGCGGTGACCGTGGCGTTGTTCATCGTCGGGCCAATTGGCACGTTGGCCCATGTCGCGCCGATGCTGATGCAGACCGAATGCGCGCTCGCTGACATCGAAGCGATGTGCGAACGGCTCGCCGCTGCCTCGAGCGACGAACCACGCGACGGCACCGGCCTGTCGGTGCCGACACCAGAGAGTATTGTGCTCGCCGATGCCAGCTTCACCTATCGCGATGTCCTTGGCCGCGATCTCTTTGGTATCGGACCACTATCGGTCGAGTTCCGAGCCGGCGAGATTGCCTTCATCACCGGTGGCAACGGGTCGGGCAAGTCGACCATGATGCGGCTCCTAACCGGGCTGGTGCCGCTCGATACGGGAACGTTGTCGGCTGACGGTGTCCCGATCGACGGGCTGCATCGCTCGGCCTACCGCGACCATATCTCGGCGGTGTTCTCCGACTTCCACTTGTCACGCCGGCTGCTTGGCATCGCCACCGTCGATCCCGAACGCGCCCAGATGCTGATCGAGCGTATGGGCATGGCGGACAAGGTGTCGCTTCGTGACGGTGCTTTTTCGACCATCGCGCTGTCCACCGGCCAACGCAAACGCCTCGCCCTGATCGTCGCCGAGCTGGAGGACAAGCCGATCATCGTGCTCGATGAGTGGGCCGCCGATCAGGATCCGCATTTCCGTCGTGCTTTCTACGAGGAGATTCTGCCCGACCTGCGGGCCCGTCGGAAGATCGTGATCTGCGTCACCCATGACGACCGCTGGTTCCACGTCGCGGATCACATCCATCACATGAGCGAAGGCAGATTCGAGGGGCGCGTTACGTGATGAGCGAGCATCGGGCCGAACTGGATCCGAATTTTTGCGTAAACTGTTCGCGTAACGAGCCTCACTGTTGGTGGGGCGGCTAGATTTCTACAAAAAAAGTGCAGGGGAGGTCATCTTTCAAAATCTGGTTGACCAAAAACCAACTATAGTCATCACTGGTTTGACTTTTATGATCAACGTCAACCCGGTATCGTCAGGCACTTCCAGCGCGCGGAAATGATCCCAGACCCCAGCCAGGTTCGAGTTTGCGCGCTATGTGGCCCACAAATATTGAGGAGTAGGACGCAATGGTCAGCAAGCATGAAGCAACAAGCGAGCCCCAACCCGCCCACAAGGTCGAGGAAGAGGTTGTGGCGCCGGTGAACGAGGCGCCCGCGGCGGAGTCGTCCAGCGAGACGGCCGAGGAAGCGCGCGAGAAGTACGCCGCCTCGGTTATTCGCAACAACACCTATCTGTCGGTTGCGACCGGCGTGATCCCGGTGCCCTATGTCGACACCGCGGCGTTGATGGTCGTCAACCTCAAGCTCCTGAAGGAGCTGGCGGACGTCTACAATGTCGAGTTCCGAGCTGAGATCGGCAAGGAAGCGATCGGGGTTCTCCTAGCCTCCGTGACGCCGCCGCTGCTGGCTGGCGGCCTCTTGGGTTCATCGGTGGTCAGCTCGGTGTTGCGGGCGGTGCCGGTGATCGGCACGGCCTTTGGTCTCGTGACCCTTCCTGCCCTCCACGGCGCCTTCTCCTACGCTCTGGGTTCGGTGTTCCGCCGGCATTTTGCCAATGGTGGCACGTTCGTCAACTTCGATATTGAAGCGACGAAAACCTATTTCCGTGACAGATACGACGCCTTCCGCGCCCGCAAGGTTCCGGAAGCCGAAGCCGTGCCCGTCGACGCGCCGGCCGCCGCCTGACGGTCCGATCTGGAGAGAACCGGCGCCGGCATCGGCGCCGGTCCCGTCGTTGTGCAGGGAAACGGAGGCCCGATCCCATGCCCTTTGTCTTCCTTTACATCGTCGGTTGCGGATTATGCGGCGTAATGGGCCGCAAGACGACATTCGGCTTTACCGGACACTTCCTGCTGGCGCTGTTTCTGACTCCGCTGTTGGACTTTCTCATCCAAACCGTCGGGCGTCCGAGTGCGCGCGCGCTTGAGAGGATGCAGTCCAGAAAGCCTGATTGACGGAAAGCCCGTGCCGCCATTGGTGTGTGCCCGCGCATTTGGAGTCCGCAGCCGGCCGTCTCGTCCGACGCCAGCAGCGGGGATTGCCGCTGGGCGCCGTTTCTTGCCGGCGTGCGAGGCAAGGCCCAACTGAAGCGCTCCCTGACTTTGCCGAGTCGAAAGCGCACTCCACTGCGATATCTCGAGCCGGGCGGCGTAGGGTAAAGGCGGCGGCGCGACCCGAACCGACTTTCGGAGTGATGCCGCCGTTGTGCCTGCCGATAGATGGCGGAACACGATTTCCGCGATCTGCGTGAGAAAACCAACGATTTCAAAGATTGGCGTTTGTTGTCGGTCCATATGACGGTATTCGGAAAGCGAAAAAGTAATTTAACAAAATAAATCAATTGCTTGGTGCATATATTGATAATCGAGTGGGAATGAAATGATGTGGTTCGCGGCGTTTCGCGAACTATCACCACATCGTCATAACGAGCTGAAATCAAACAAAAAATAAATCGCTCGCTATTGGAGCCTTCTCTGATTGGGGTGTTTGAAGTCAAGCTGCTCCTTCTGATCTCATCACCGGTGTCATTCGCTCCGTGGGACACTCGCTTCTCTTCGCGGTCGACGT
>JAGSYV010000150.1 GCA_018262505.1 Pseudomonadota bacterium | reverse complement strand
TTGTCCTCCGTGAAATCGGAGAGCATGGACACCGTGCCGAGCAGTTTGATATCGGACTCGAGACTCATGGATGGCCTGGCGCGGGCGGATCAAATGGACGGCTGAACCTATACCGCACGCGACGCTTACGCGGCGCATGTCGCAGATTCCCTAGCATGTCGCTCGCCGAAGGTTAACCGCCCAATCCCCGGCCCGCATGTGCCGGCCGGGTTTTCCACCCCGAAGGGGGCTCTGGTTATGGCACCAGCTTGTAGCCGCCGCCCTCGGTGATGAGAAGCTGGGCGTTCGCCGGGTCCTTCTCGATCTTCTGGCGCAGCCGGTAGATGTGCGTCTCCAGCGTATGCGTCGTGATGCCGGCGTTGTAACCCCAGACTTCGTGCAGCAGCACGTCGCGGGTGATCACCTTGTCGCCGGCGCGATAGAGAAACTTCAAGATCGAAGTCTCTTTCTCGGTCAGGCGGATCTTGCCGCCTTTGGCGTCGACCAGCAGCTTGGCCGACGGACGGAACGTATAGGGGCCGATGGTGAACACCGCCTCTTCCGACTGTTCATGCTGGCGCAGCTGGGCGCGCACGCGGGCCAGCAGAACGGCGAACTTGAAAGGCTTGGCAACGTAGTCGTTGGCGCCGGCCTCAAGGCCAAGGATCTGGTCGCTATCGGTATCGTGGCCGGTCAGCATGATCACTGGTGCGGCAAATCCACCCTTCCGCAGGATCTTCACCGCTTCGCGGCCGTCCATGTCAGGCAGACCAACGTCCATCAGCACGAGGTCGACGTGAGCCGTGCGGGCCAGCTGCATGCCCTTGGTGGCGGTTTCGGCCTGGATCGGCTCGAACTCGTCGAACAGCGATAGCTGTTCGAGCAGCGCCTCGCGGAGGTCGGGGTCGTCGTCGACGATCAGAATTTTTTATCACGGCGGACCGGATACTTCACAAAATTATACCGTCTGTCGGTCCTTCGCGACCGTCTGTCAAGCAAGGCGGAAAATATGCACGGCAAGTTGAAACCGAAGGGTCCGGCAATCACGCGCCTTCACGTTCGCGTGAGGTCGGCTCATGCGACGCGCGGGCGGCTTGTCGGCGGCGGGGTCGACATGAAGGCGGCAATCGGCCGGTCGGGGCTGACGGCGCTGAAGCGGGAGGGGGATGGCGCGAGTCCGCGAGGCGAGTTTCGCATTATTGGCGGTTTCTACCGACCGGATCGTTTCAGGACGCGACCGCGCGCAGGCGTTCCGCTTGTCCCGTTGCGATCCGATGATGGCTGGTGCGACGACCCGGCCGATCGCAATTACAATCGCCCGGTCCGCTGTCCCTACCCGAGAAGCCACGAGGCGATGTGGCGGAGCGATCATGTCTATGACGTGGTACTTGTGCTCGACTTCAACCTCAGGCCCCGCATGCGGGCCGGCGGCAGCGCCATCTTCTTCCATCTGGCGCGCCCCGACTTTCGGCCGACCGCCGGCTGCCTGGCATTGAGCCGCGGCGACATGCTGAAGCTCTTGCCGCGGCTGTCCACGCGGACCGTCATCGTCTTCGGCTGATGGCCTTGCGCCGATTTTCGTCGCATCGGCCCAACTCGAATCGCTCGGGTTTTCGGCAACCGTCGCTGCTCGACGCGGCTCAGCCTATTGAGCACACCTCAAATCAGATCGGATCGCCGGCAACGAGGCGTGGCGTTTGTCCCGGCGCCCCAGCGGCTGCGTCGGCGAAGACGCGCTTGATCGGCGGTAGCCGATCGACGAGACCAAGACCGACGTCGCGAAGCAGCCGCAGAGGTGCGAAGTCATTGGAAAACAGCCGATTGAGTCCGTCGGTCATGGCGGCCATGCGTAACGTGTCTAAGCCGCGCCAGCGCTGGTAGTCGTCGAGAACATCGGCGGTGCCAGGGTCGCGGCCGGCACGAAGGGCCAGAGCCACCACCTCGGCCAGCGCGGCCGCGTCCTTGAAGCCAAGATTGAGGCCCTGGCCGGCAATCGGATGAATGGCGTGCGCCGCGTCACCGATCAGCGCCAGCCGGTCGGCGGTAAAGCGGCGGGCCAGCGTCAGGCCGAGCGGGAACGCTTGCCGCCGACCAACGACACGCAGCTCGCCGAGGCGATGGCCAAGACGGCGGACGAGTTCGGCGTCGAACAGGAAGGGCGCGCCGGTGACGAGGCGATCGGCGATGTCGGTCCGTTCGCTCCACACCAACGACGATCGATGACCGCCTTTGAGCGGCAGCACGGCGAACGGGCCGGCCGGCAAGAAGTGTTCCTCGGCGCGACCCTCGTGCGGCCGATCATGCTCTATGGTGGCGACAATGCC
The DNA here is from genome assembly GCA_018262505.1 of Pseudomonadota bacterium. Lineage (GTDB taxonomy): Bacteria > Pseudomonadota > Alphaproteobacteria > Rhizobiales > Pleomorphomonadaceae > Pleomorphomonas. Next base: position 6,914 of record JAGSYV010000150.1, on the reverse strand, counting down.
CGACTGGCCATAGTTCCAGGAATTGATGCCGATGCCGGCTTCCGCGCGGAGGCGCGAACGAGCACCGTCGGCGGCGATCACCAGCGAGGTGACGAGCGTTTTGCCGGACGCGAGGGATACGCGGCGGCCGCTCGGCACCGATTCGGTGGCTAAAACGCTATCCGGCGTCAGGAATCGGACACCGGCCGCCTCGGCGGCGGCGCCGAGCACCGCGACCAATGGGCCGTTCGGCAGCATATGGGCGAGGGGATCGCCATCATCCGGCCGCTCGAAGGTCAGGAAGACCGGCCGGATCAGATCGTCGAGGCGCGAGTCGGTGACGATCATTTCGCGGATCGGTTCCGCTTCCTCGGCGAGTTTGTCCCACACGCCGAGAGCCGCGAGCATGCGACGACCGGCCGCTGCCACGGCAAAGGCACGCAGATCGCCCGACGCGTCGCGCCAGGGACGAGGATCGACGAGCGCCACGCGAGCACCGGGAACCGAGGAGGCGATCGCCAGCGCGGCAGAAAGACCGACATAGCCGCCACCGGCGACCAGCACGTCCACTTTGTCGACTGTCTCGGTCATTTCGTCTTCCCTTTGCTTTGAGCCGCGGACGACGGGCCAGAGCATAGTGGGATTGCGGATATCGGCCAAGGGATTGGTGGCGACTTTATGAGCGTCGAGAAAGCAGGACGGTCACCAATGGTGCCCTATACGGGCAATTACTGCCCATCAAATAGGCAACGGTGAACCTGAACACTGATTTCAAGATGAGCATATTCACGTTTGTGCCGGGGAAATGGTCAGGCGAGGTCGATTGGCCGCCGATAAAACCGGCGAAAACAAGGCATTTGGCTAGGCGAAAGCAGAATCTGCCGCATCAACGGTCGGCTTGGCACAAAGATTGATTCTGTTGACGGCATCGAGTTCCACGACGGAGTGCATCGCGGGGGTGCGCGTCCGGTCCGAGGAGCCAATCGATGGAAGGAACCCCATGAAAATCGTCATGGCCATTATCAAGCCCTTCAAGCTGGACGAAGTGCGCGACGCGCTGAATGCTCTGGGCGTGCACGGGCTCACGGTGACGGAAGTCAAGGGTTATGGCCGCCAGAAGGGCCATACCGAAATCTATCGCGGCGCCGAATATGCCGTCAGCTTCCTGCCCAAGCTGAAGGTTGAGGTGGCAGTCGCTACCGATCAGGTCGACAAGGTCGTCGAGGCCATTTCGTCGGCCGCCAAGACCGGCCAGATCGGCGACGGCAAGATCTTTGTTACCTCCATCGAACACGCCGTCCGCATCCGCACCGGTGAAACCGACGGCGAAGCGCTCTGACCTTTCGGGAAGCCCGGCCGGGCTTCCGAGGCACGCCGCCCGTGCTTTGTCTTGACGGACGAACGCCGGGCGGACAGTCGATAACCGATCCAAGAGGATTTCGATGAAATATCTCAAGCCATTTCTCGCGGCTGCGCCGGTACTGGCGCTTTCGGCCGCCGCGGCTTTTGCCCAGGACGCCGCCGTGGCGCCCGCGGCTGCCGCTGTTCCGGTTCCCACCGCCGATCCGGGCAACACCGCCTGGATGCTGGTTTCCACCGTGCTGGTCGTCATGATGACGGTGCCGGCGCTGGCGCTGTTCTATGGCGGTCTCGTGCGCTCCAAGAACGTGCTGTCGATCCTGATGCAGTGCCTCATCGGCTTTGCCGTGATGGCCATTCTGTGGATCACCTACGGCTATTCGGTTGCCTTCACCATGCCGGGCGCGCCGACTGCCCTGTCGCCGTTCATCGGCACGCTCGACAAGGTGATGCTGGCCGGCATCACGCCGGCCTCCGTGTCCGGCACCATTCCCGAAATCGTCTTTGTGGCCTTCCAGATGACCTTCGCCTGCATCACGCCGGCGCTGATCATCGGCGCCTCGGCCGAGCGCGTTAAGTTCTCGGCGGTGATCTTCTTCCTGATCCTGTGGTTTACCTTCGCCTATCTGCCGATGGCCCACATGGTCTGGGGCGGCGCCGGTTCCTATCTCGGCAGCGTCTGGGGTGCCCTCGACTTCGCCGGCGGCACCGTGGTGCACATCAATGCCGGTATTGCCGGTCTGGTCATCGCTATCATGGGCGGCAAGCGTATCGGTCTCGGTCGCGACAACTTCGCTCCGCATAACCTGGTACTGACCTATATCGGCGCCATGCTGCTATGGGTCGGCTGGTTCGGCTTCAATGCCGGCTCCGAGCTCGCCGCCGACGGTGTCGCCGGCTATGCCCTGATCAACACCATTGTCGCCACTGCCGCCGCCGCGATCGCCTGGCCGTTCGCCGAGTGGCTGACCCGTGGTCACGCCTCACTGCTCGGTGGCGCCTCAGGTGTGGTTGCCGGTCTCGTCGCCGTTACGCCGGCTTGCGGCACCGCTGGTCCGTTCGGCGCCGTGATCATCGGTCTGGCCGCCGGCGCGATCTGCTTCTGGGCGGCGACCTGGGTCAAGTCCAAGTTCGGCTATGACGATGCGCTCGACGTGTTCGGTGTGCATGGCGTGGGTGGTATCGTCGGTGCCATCCTGACCGGCGTGTTCGCCAACCCGTCGCTCGGTGGCATCTATGCCAGCTATCCCGGCTTTGGCATCCAGGTCACGGCGCAGGTCGTCGCGGTCATCGTCTGCATCCTGGTGTCGGGCATTGTGTCGGTGATCGCTCTCACCATCGTCAAGGCGATCATCGGTCTCAGGGTTACCGAGACGGCCGAGCGCGAAGGCCTCGACGTCACGACCCACGGCGAGCGCGCCTACAACTGAGCCTGATCTCGGTTCTCTAGCGACATGCGGCGGGCGGATTCCCAACGGAGTCCGCCCGTCGGCTTTTGTTCCAGCTGTTGGCAATAATAATCCTTTGGACGCAATCGCCACGGAAGTTCGCGGGTAGAACGGCTTTTGCCCTATTTCCCTCTTGGCGTGTGCGCTCGTCACGCTATGGTCGTCTTATCGACCGGAGGCGATCCGCCGCCGCATGCAATCTTGAGACAGACCGGAAAAGAGGTGCTCCATGAAGATCGTGATGGCCATCATCAAGCCCTTCAAGCTCGACGAGGTGCGAGACGCGCTGACATCGCTCGGCGTCCATGGCCTGACAGTCACCGAGGTCAAGGGTTACGGTCGCCAGAAAGGCCACACCGAAATCTATCGCGGCGCCGAATATGCCGTCAGCTTTCTGCCCAAGCTGAAGATCGAGGTGGCGGTACCGGCTATCGAGGCGGAAAAGGTGGTCGAAGCCATCGCGTCGGCGGCCAAGACCGGCCAGATCGGCGACGGCAAGATTTTCGTCTACTCCATTGAGCATGCCCTGCGCATTCGCACCGGCGAGCAGGATGAGGAAGCGCTCTGAAGCGAAGACGGCGCCAAGGTTAAAGCGCGTTTAACCATGGATGCCTAGAGTGGCCGGCAGAATGAAAAGGTCTGGCTGCTCTATAGGCGGCGGGCCGAATCACCCGTTGGCCGAGCTTTGGTGTTCATGTCATCCTGCGTGCCGCTTCCTCTTTCTCCTTTCCAGCGTCTCGGCCGGCTGATCACCGGCGTTGAGCCGGGTCTCCCGCCGATTGACGTGTCGGTGGGCGAACCGCGCCATCCGGTTCCGAGTTTCGTCGGCCCGGTGCTCTCGGCCGCGTTGGCCGACTTTGTCCGCTACCCACCGATCAAGGGCACACCTGCCTTCCGGGCCGCTGTTGCCGGCTGGGCCGAGCGGCGATTCGGCCTTCCCGCTGGTACCATTGACCGCGATGACGGCGTGCTGCCCCTCAATGGCTCACGCGAAGGTCTCTTCCACGCAACGCTGACGGCCGTGCGCCTCGCCGGGGCCACCAAGGGGTCGCGCCCGGCCATCCTGCTGCCCAATCCGTTTTACGCCGTCTATGCCGCCGCCGCCGAGGCGGCCGGCGCTGAGCCGGTACTGGTCGCCGCCAGCCGGAAGGATGGCTTTCTGCCGCGGTTCGAAAGGCTGCCGGCCGATTTGCTTGCCCGCACCGTGGCAGCCTTTCATGCCAGTCCGGCCAACCCGCAGGGGGCGGTGGCCGATCTTGAAAGGCTCCAGGGCCTCGTGAGTTTGGCCCGCCAGTACGGCTTCCTGTTGTTCTCGGACGAATGTTATTCGGAAATCTGGCGCGGCCGGGCGCCGGACGGCGTACTCTCCGCCGCGCTCAGCGGCGGCGGCTTCCAAGGCGTCGTCGCTTTCAATTCGCTCTCCAAGCGCTCGAATCTGGCAGGCGCCCGTTGCGGCTTCGCCATCGGCGACCCGGCCTTCCTGAAGGCTTGGGCGGGCCTGCGCAACGTCACGGCGCCACAGGTGCCAATGCCGATCCAGGCGGTGGCTGTCGCCGCGCTCGCCGATGAGGCCCATGTTTTGGAAAATCGTCGTCTCTATGATCTGAAATATGCCGTTGCCCAGGAGATCCTCGGTGATCGATTCCCGGATCTCGTGCCACCCGGCGGCTTCTTCCTGTGGCTCGACGTTGGTCGTTGGGGGGGAGGGGAAGACGTGACAGCCCGGCTCTGGAAGGAGAAGGGAGTCAAGGTGGTACCAGGCGGTTATCTGTCGGCGACCGATGCCGACGGCATCAACCCGGGCGGCGATTTCATTCGCATCGCCATGGTTGAAAGTCTTGAGACGAGTCGCGAGGCGCTGAGCCGTCTCTCGGAGGTTCTGTCATGAGAGCAGAGATGAGAACCAGTCCTCGCGCCCGGGCGGCCAATAGCCGGCTCGATGGGCCCTACGAGCCGCGCCCAGTCAACGCTCGCCGCGCCGCCAATCTCAAGGATCTCGACCAGCGGATGCGGCGCAGCGCGCCAAGTCGCGAGGATCGCCTCAGGCAGGCGATGCTGCGCAACATCGCCGGCGCTTCCGGCCTGCTGTTGATCGCCGGCGTGGCAGCGCTATCGGCGGCCCTGGCCACCTGGTCGGTGGATGATCCGAGCTGGAGCCACATCGCCGACGGACCGACCCGCAATGTCATGGGATCGGTCGGCGCGGTGACCGCCGACCTGATCATGCAGCTCATCGGCCTCAATGCCGCGCTATTCCTGGCACCGGTGGTGATCTGGGGATGGCAGCTCACCATCGGTCGCATCCCGCATGTGGCGCGTAACAGGCTGATCGGCTGGCTGATCGGCACGCTGATCGGCGCCGCCTTCATGGGAGCACTGCCGCCAACCACGGGCTGGCCGCTGCCGACCGGTCTTGGGGGAGCTATTGGCGACTTGGTGCTGCAGCTGCCGGCAGCTTTCAACAATGGCGTGCTGACCGACACGCTGCGCCTCATCGTGTTGATCCTGACCGGCCCCTTGGCTCTTGCCGCGATGATCTATGCTTCCGGTGTGCCTGGTCACCGCATCGGGGCGATGGCGGCGGTCGTTGATGACGATGAGGATGACGAGGAGGAAGAAGACGGGCGGGAAAGTCGCCTGGGCGCTCTCATTGGTGTCGTTGGCCACTGGTGGCTGACGTTGCGTGCCGGCTTGGCGCGCCGCCTGTTTCGTCGACCGGCCTTCGCCTATCCGGGCGAGGAATATGACGACGAGGATGACTACGAGCCGCCGATGGCCCGTCGGGCCGAGCCGTCGCTCGCCGCCCGCCCACGGCCCGTCGCGTCGCCCGACGTTGACGACGATGAAGACGATTATGAGCCGCCGGTGGCCGAACGACGGGGCAGTCGGGTGGAGCCGTCTTTCTCGCCGGTGGAACGGCCGCGTGCCGCCGCTCCGGAGCCGGCTCCGGAAGACGACGACGATGATACGCCGCCCTTCGCCTTGGACGATCGCTTGTCCGACTATGACGAGACCGAGATGATCGCGCCGCCGCAGCCGGTTGCCGTGGCGCCGGCACCGCGCACCTTCGAGCCGCGCCCGACACCGCTTCGCGGTCCCGCCTCGCGTATCGGCAAGGCCGCGGCGCAGCCGGAGAAACCGGCAGCCCGCGTCAAGGCGCCGGCGCCGCCGATGCAGCCCGGCAAGCGAGCCAAGGGTGGCACGCAACTGTCGCTGCTCGACGAGAGCCGCTACGAGTTCCCGGCCATCGAGCTGCTCGCCGAACCCAAAGGTGGCAATGGCGTCCAATACACGCCCGACAGCCTCGAGCAGAATGCCGGCTTACTTGAGGGCGTGCTCGAGGACTTCGGCATCAAGGGCGAGATCTTCAATGTCCGGCCCGGCCCGGTGGTGACGCTCTACGAATTGGAGCCGGCACCCGGCATCAAGTCGTCCCGCGTCATCGGCCTCGCCGACGACATTGCCCGTTCGATGAGCGCCGTCGCCGCACGCGTCGCCGTCATTCCCGGCAAGAACGCCATCGGCATCGAGTTGCCCAACCAGCGGCGCGAGATGGTCTATCTGCGCGAGCTGATCGCCAGCCAGGACTTCGAGAAGTTCAAGGGGCGGCTGGCGCTCGGTCTCGGCAAGACCATTGGTGGCGAGCCGGTGATCATCGACCTCGCCCGCACGCCGCACATGCTGGTGGCCGGTACGACCGGCTCGGGCAAGTCGGTCTCGATCAACACGATGATCCTCAGTCTCCTCTATCGGATGACGCCCGAGGAATGCCGGCTGATCATGATCGATCCGAAAATGCTGGAATTGTCGGTCTATGACGGCATTCCGCATCTGCTGACGCCGGTGGTCACCGATCCGCGCAAGGCGATCGTGGCGCTGAAGTGGACGGTCCGCGAGATGGAGGACCGTTACAAGAAGATGTCCAAGGTCGGCGTGCGCAATATCGAGGGCTTCAATGCCCGCGTCGCGCAGGCGATCGAGCGCGGCGAAAGCATCAACCGCACCGTCCAGACCGGCTTCGACAAGGAGACCGGCGAGCCCATCTTCGAGACCGAGGAGATGGAGCTCAAGCCGCTGCCGTTCATCGTCGTCATCATCGACGAGATGGCCGACCTGATGATGGTGGCC
>JAGSYV010000036.1 GCA_018262505.1 Pseudomonadota bacterium | reverse complement strand
GGCCACCATACCAATGAATGCCTCCGACGCCCGGTCGAGTTTCGGTCGCTGGGGCTGGACGATCGTGATCCTGGAAGGGCTGATGCTTTGGATCGGCGCTGGCGTACAGGTGCACGGCTTGAACGTGATCGTTCCGGTGTTGTCCGACCACTTCGCGATCGAGAAGACGACCCTTCTGTTCTGGGCGACGCCCGCCTCTTGGGGCTCGATCATCGCCGCCTATCTCTGTGCCAAGACCATCGAATGGAAGGGTGCCAAGGCAACGATTGTGGTCTGCCTCGTAGCCTGCGCCCTCTGCTTCGGTCTGCTGGGCACCTTCGGATCGATCTCGGCCTTCGTCCTGCTGTTTGCCGGCGTCTGCTTCTTCGGGTCGGGCTACGCCTATGTCGGCGGCATGACTCTCATCGCCAACTGGTTCCCGCAAAAGAAGAGCCTGGCGCTCGGTTGGGTCACCATGGGGCAGACCATGTCGACCGCGCTGTTCGTACCGATGCTGGCCGCCTTCTTCGGCATCTTCGGGGTCCAGTACGGCTTTTGGGTCGTCTCGGCAGCGATGATCGTTCTTGTCGTGCTGGTGGCGATCTTCATCACAAACACGCCGGAGGAGCACGGCTGCACGCCTGACAACGTGCCGATGAGCCGCGAGGAGATCGAGCGCTCCCTCGCCGAGCAGGAAACCTACGTTTGCCCCTATACCTCACTGCAGCTCTTGGGGATGCGCGACGTCTGGACAATCGCTCTCGGCTCGGGCGGCATCTACGTGGTGCTGGTGGGCGTCCTGTCACAGCTGGTGCCCCGGCTGATGGCGCTCGGCTATTCGCTTGAAACCGCGATCCTGTACATGTCGATCGCCGCCTTTATCGGCGTCCCCGGCGCCTATGTCTGGGGCTGGATCGCCCAGAAGGTGAGCACCAAGGCCGGGCTCATCATCTACTCGCTGTGGTGGTTCGTGGCGGTGATCCTCAACATGTTCGAGCTCAACACCGTGACGTTGTGGGCCTCGCTGGGCATGATCGGACTATCCTTCGGTGGAGCCACCAACCTCACGACGTCGATCGTTGCCGAGAAGTTCCCGCGTGGCGCCTTCATCACCGCCTTCGGTGTGATCCAGCCGATCCAGGGCATCATCCGCTGCTGTGCCTACGCGATCCTCGCCTTCGGGCTGACCTATCTCGGCGGCTATGCGGGCGCCTATTCCCTGCTCGCCATCATCGCCATCGTCAACGTGATCCTGTTCTGGATCACCGACACCTCGCCGGCAACCTGATCTGCGAAGCGTCACCCGGCCGATCCCGACGGCCGGATGACACCCCATGCCTCGCGCGGCTCCGCCAACTGGTCCCGCCAAATTTTCTTGCCCGCCCGTCACCAAGCAGAGGTCGCGTCCCCATGTCCAATATCGTCATCGCCTCGGCGGCTCGTACCGCCATCGGCTCATTCAACGGCACGCTTGCCCCTGTCTCCGCGCAGGACCTCGGCGCGACGGTTATCCGTGCGACCTTGGAAAGAGCGTCCGTCGCTCCGGCAGAGGTCGATGAAGTGGTGTTCGGCCAGGTGCTGGTTGCCGGTCATGGACAGAACCCGGTTCGCCAGGCGGCACTGGCCGCCGGTCTTCCCGTCGAGGCCACCGCGCTCGGCCTCAGCCAGGTGTGCGGTTCGGGCTTACGGTCGGTGCTCGTCGGCATGCAGATGATCAAGGCTGGCGATGCCAATGTGGTTGTCGTCGGTGGCCAGGAAAGCATGAGCCGCGCCGCCCATGCCCTTCACCTGCGGTCGGGCGTCAAGATGGGCAACGCCCAGATGATCGACACCATGATCGTCGACGGGCTGTGGGACGCTTTCGGCGACTACCACATGGGCCAGACCGCCGAAAACGTCGCTTCGAGATGGGGCCTGACCCGCGCCGAACTCGATGGGTTCGCCTATCGGTCACAGACGCGCGCCGCCACCGCTCGGGCCTCAGGACGATTTGCAGACGAAATCGTCCCCGTCACGATTTCAGGCCGCAAGGGGGATATCGTCTTCTCAGAAGACGAATTCATCCGACCCGACACCACACTCGAGGGCCTGGCGAAGCTGCGCCCGGCGTTCGCCAAGGACGGGGTGGTGACCGCCGGCAATGCTTCCGGCCTCAATGACGGCGCCGCTGCTCTGGTCCTGATGACCGAGGAAGCGGCTCAGGCTCGCGGCATCGAACCGCTCGCCCGCATCGTCTCCGGCGCAGTCGCAGGCGTTGATCCGGCCATCATGGGCATCGGTCCGGTGCCTGCCACTCGCAAGGCGCTGGCAAGGGCCGCTTGGACGATCGATGATCTGGATCTCATCGAGGCCAACGAAGCCTTCGCGGCCCAGGCCGCGGCGGTGAGCCGCGATCTCGGCCTCGATCCGGAGAAGACCAACGTCAATGGAGGGGCCATCGCTCTCGGCCATCCCATCGGCGCCTCGGGCGCGCGAATCCTGGTCACGCTTCTGTATGAGATGCGTCGGCGCGGTAGGGCGCGCGGCCTTGCCACGTTGTGCGTGGGCGGCGGAATGGGCGTCGCCCTCTGCGTCGAACGCTGACCCCCTGAGGGACGCGGTTCGCCTCGGCCGGCGACTGCCTTCCTCTGCACCCATAGGCTTTCGCACGGAGTTCCTCGGCCCATGCACGAGACGTCCCGCTTGGTCCTCGTCGTCAACTGCGGCACCTCATCGCTCAGGTTCGCGCTCTGGAATCCAGAACAGACAACCGCCTGTCTGAGCGGCCACGCCGAACGGCTGAACACCAAGGACGCCAGAATCCGCATCGACTACCAGGGCCGCTTGTCACAGGCCGCCATTCCCCATGCCAATCATGCCAAGGCGTTTGCCGGGCTCGTGGCATTCCTGGAGGGGCGCAATCTGCTCGACGACATCGGAACGGTGGGACACCGGGTCGTCCATGGCGGAGAGCGTTTCACCCGTTCGGTCGAGGTGACGGCCAGCGTGCTCGCCGACATCGAGGCCTGCACAGCTCTGGCCCCGCTCCACAATCCGGCCAATCTGCAGGGTATCAGGGCAGCTCAGGAGGCCCTTCCCGACGCGTGCCATGTGGCGGTGTTCGACACCACGTTCCACCGGACGATCCCACCCACCGCTCATCTCTACGCGCTGCCGTTGCGCTACCGTCGCGAACTGGGCGTCAGGCGCTACGGCTTCCACGGTACTTCCCAACGCTTCGTGTCAATGCGGGCCGTCGACATCCTCGGACTCGCCCCGCACGATCACGGCCTTGTTGTGGTTCACCTCGGCGATGGCGCATCGGCAACAGCCGTGCTGAATGGTGAAAGCGTCGACACGTCAATGGGGCTTACCCCCGCCGAAGGGCTGGTCATGGGGACTCGTATCGGCGATGTCGACATCGGAGCCATCCTCTACATTGCGCGGGCTCGCGGAATGGATCTCGATGCCATCGAGACCATGGTGAACCTCGAGAGCGGCCTGCTCGGTCTCTCGGAACTTTCAAGCGACTGTCGCGTGCTGGAAAAGGCAGCCGCTGAAGGCCATGTCGGTGCCCGCGAGGCCCTGGGGGTCTTCGCCCATCGCGCCGCCAAGGCCATCGGCGGGCTGGCGGCAACGCTGCCCCGGTTCGATGCGATCGCCTTCACCGGTGGTATTGGCGAGAACGCCTGCGGCATTCGAGCCGCCATCCTTTCCCGGCTTACGCTGCTGGGATTGCGGCTGGACGAAGCCCGCAATCAGCATCATGTCGATGGGCGTGAAGGTTTGATCAGTATGGACGGAAAGCCCGCAGTCTTGGTCATTCCGGCCGACGAAGAACGGATGATCGCCCTCGATGCCGCCGACGTCGTTACCAAGCGACATGGCCGATGAGTGAAGGGCTCTCCACTATTCTTTGTAACGCTTTGTCAAAACTCGATAAATCTAGTGATGGGGCCTCCCGTTTCATCCAGCTGCTTGGCTGAAACCGGTTTGCAAAAGCGCGACCAACGTGCATCTGACCGGCCTTGGTGATTTCGTCGGCAAGTACTTCCACGGATTCCGCTCCTCCAGTCTTGTGGGATTGTGGTCTCATAATGGTGGGGACGATTGGGGGATCCTCGATATGTCAAGCTCCGCTATCTGGAAGTACCCGCAGGTTGTTTGGAGTTTCATCGACTCCAAACCGTTGGCGGCGATCGCGGCAGTGGCCGGGATTTTCACCGTGAGCGCTTTTGTGCTCGAGAGCGGATTTGGAATTCGCCCTTGCCCAATGTGCTGGTGGCAGCGCTATGTGCACTGGGCGATTACGTCCATCGGGTTCGCCTGTCTCTTTCCGATCGCCGCGCGGCTGAGACGGGGGCGCTTGGCCTTGTCGGGGTGATCGCGTGTGTCGGCCTGATCATCGGTGCGTGGCAGTCGGGCGCACAATGGAGGCTGCTCGGCTATCCGGATGGCTGCACAAGTGCCGGAATGCAGGCTCAGTTTTCGACGGAAGATATCATACGATCACTAAGCCAGCAGGGTACGATCCCCTGCGACCTGGAGACCTTCACGTTGTTCGGGCTCAGTTTAGCGAACTGGAATGTCCTGGCCATGGGGGCGATCATTGCGGTAGCGCTTCGATATCTCCTGCTGTCGGGCAGGCGCCTGAGAGCCTGAACGACCCCGACGAAGCCACACGGAGCCAGTGTGCGCCATCGCAGGCTTGAAGCGACCCGGATGGCTGCCGTCCGGTCTATCGAGATGTCAACGGCATCGCCGAGGTTGTAGCGGTGATCGGTGATCGGCCGCGAGACGAGCTGTTCCCTCCCCGAAATGTCGCTGATGTATTCCATGCGGCTGCCGAGATAGCTAGCCGCCCTGATTTTCGCCTGACCGCCCAGTGAAAGGACGATGCGCTCCGGCCTGAGCGATAGCGTCGCCGCCCCATCGGAACCCGGCACCGCCACATCGAATCCGATCGCCTTGAAGCGGCTGGCCGTCACCTGACCGTCGATCACGTTGGCATCTCCGATGAAGTCCGCGATGAAGGGAGAGGCCGGCGCTCGTAGAGATCGGACGGCGTGCCAACCTGCGCGATCCGGCCTCGATCCATGACGACGATCCTGTCGGAGACCGCGAGCGCCTCTTCCTGGTCGTGTGTGACGCAGACCGCCGTCAGGCCGACCCGCTTGCGACTGCCGGCGACTTCGGCTGCCTCCTGAACTGCGCGACGCAGTTGCCGCGAAGAGATCGGATCGGTGCAACTGCGCCCGGGGAACAGCCAGCCATGAGGAAACATCACCCCCGCGCCGCTTGTCGTCGGGCCACCACAACCGCAGCAGTTTCAGAAACTGCGGCGAGAGCATGGCGTTGCGGTCCCCCACGTCCCTTGCATTGCTCGACGCGGATCAGCACGCGCGGTGCTGTCGATGTCGTCGACCTTGAGATGAGCGACTTCGGACAGCCGCAACGCACCGGCCTCGCCTGGTGGAGGACGTCGCTATCCATCCTTGGCGTATCGCTGCTCGGGCTCAGAACCGCCGTGACCTCGGGCAGCGGATGGTCGCTGCTGGCTGCGGCCATTGGCGTCTTGGTGGCCTTGGTCATGCTGGCGCGCGGCTGGCAACGACCGCTTTTTCGGGAAGACCGGGCCGATGTGACGACACGGCAGAGCCGCATTCTGATGGCAAGTGTGGCGACGGCGGTCTCTTGCGTCGCCTTGCTTGGGGGCGCTGAACTGCTGCTCAAGTGGCTCGCATGGAGCTGACCCTGACGGTCCGCGTCAATTCAAGACAAGTCTCCGCCAACACTAGTCAAGGCAAGCGAGGATAAAATGGCCAATGCTCGCAAGGTTGCTCGCAAGCCGTTCCATCTGATGGCGAAGCCGACGGGCCCGCCAGAAGGTCTCGGCCTCCGACGGGCCGATGCTCATTCCGAGCGCCTTTCGCCGGCCGTCGCGGTTGACGCCGACGGCGACGAACACCGCAATCGAGATGATCCGCCCTTACGGGTCTTCACATAGTTGGCGTCGAAATGCCCCGATCAGGCAGCAGACGCTTTCACGTCGCATGATGGTTGCGGGCTACCGGACGCCCGATTTGAACCTGCGATGCTAACTAATTGATTTTCTTAGGGCAGAATAAATTTGCAAAAAAAACAAAGACCTCAGCAAATCATTGATTTTGCTGAGGTCTTTAGTTCGAACTGGTTGCGGGGGCAGGATTTCATCTTAACTTGCGGCAATCTTTGGCGTTGCAGGAACTGCGGTCTCAGCTTGTTGTCGAGCCGCGCTACGGGCTCTTTCGCAGCAAGGCGTAGGGCTTCTGTCATCAGGCCAGCGGCTTACTCCTCCTATTGGCACAGTGTCGCCTCCACTACCGGTTCCTGCCTCAGCATAACTGAGACATTGGATTTTCCCTCGGTATCGCCGGTCGCGGCAGCCCAATTACCCTCTGAAGTTGTAAATCTTTGAATGGCGCAAGTGGCCTAGGTTATGCTGTTGCCAGCGTATTCCATAACTCCGAGAGGAATTTCTCCGTGCCCGATGCTGCGCCGCCGACCGCTCCCAGCGCCCGCACCCGTGTCAACTGCTACCGTTGGCTCGCCCATTACGACAAGGAAACTATCCACGCCATCCTAGACGCCATGCCGGTGGCCCACGTCGGCTATGTCCACGACGGCTTCCCGATCGTGACGCCGACGCTGCAATGGCGCGAGGGTGATCGGGTCTATTGGCACGGCGCCGCCCACAGCCGCATGATGAAGGCGAGTGAGAGCGCCGAGGTCTGCCTTACCGTGTCGATTCTCGACGGGTTGGTGCTTGCGCGCGCCGCCTATAACTTCAACAACAACCACCGCTCGGTGATGGTGTTCGGTCGAACGGAAGCAGTCACCGAGCCTGCTGAGAAAACCCGCCTGCTGAAGCGCTTCGTCGATGGCTACGTACCCGGTCAATGGGAACGGTTAAGGCCGGTGACCGAGCAGGAGATCGCCACCACCGCCATTCTGTCTCTGCCGCTTAGCGAGGCGTCGGCCAAGCTACGGGCCGGTCCGCCAGAGGACAACGAGGAAGACTACGGCCTTCCGGTCTGGGCCGGCGTGCTGCCGATCAACCTCGCCGTCGGTGTTCCCGAGCCCGACCCGCGCAACCAGCCCGGCGTCGAGGTACCCGCTTCCCTCTCTGCCTTCCAGATCGGTTGATGGGATGCATCCCCATGAATGCAATCAGCCGTTATCCAATACGTTGTCAAAAATATCTTGTGAACTCAAAGGTCGAGGACCAGCCGGGCACCAAGTGCTCGCGAACAGCAGATCAAAATCTGGTCGCCGCGCGCCTTCTCTTCGTCCGTGAGAACATGATCGCGATGATCGGGTTTGCCCTCGACGACGTCGCAGGCGCAGGCACCACAGACCCCTTCGCCGCAGGACAGCTCGACGGGGACGCCTGCCCCCGAGAGAGCGTTGGCGATGGTCTCCTGCGGTCCAACCCGCACGGTAACTGCCGACCGTCGAGCGACCACCTCGAAAGTGGAGCCGGTGGTATCGACATCGGCCCCGAAAGCTTCCTGGTGGATCCGGGGCGCCGCCCAGCCGAGCCCACGCGCTGCCGCCGTGCAGTGGTCCATGAAGCCTGCGGGACCGCAGACGTAGAGATGGGCGTCGTCATCTGGCGCCGTGAGATCACGCGTCGGATCGAATGGGAGGGCTCCGATACCGTCGTCATGATGAAGACGGATGCGATCGGCGAAGGGAAATGTCGGCAGGAGATCTAGAAAAGCCGTGCGTCCGGCCGACCGGGTGACGTAGTGAAGAACAAAGGGACGTCCTTCAGCGGTCAGGGTATGAGCCATGGCGAGGAGCGGCGTGATGCCGATGCCTCCACCGACGAGAACGGCTGCCCCTTCAGGCGCGAGCGGGAAGTCGTTCGCCGGAGGGCCAACGGCGATGCGGGAACCACGGTGGGCTCGGGTGTGGAGCGCTTGCGATCCACCACGGGACGCCGGGCTGAGCAGGATACCCAAACGCCAACGATAGCGATCCGTCGGATCGCCCCACAGCGAATAGCGTCGCCGCAGGGAACGGCCATCCTCAAGCGAAGCAATCTCGATCTCGACGTGAGCCCCAGCGGAAAATGCCGGCAGGACACTGCCGTCGGCGCGGACGAGATCGAGCCGCACAATCGAGCCGCGATCGTCGTATCGGTCTGCAACGACAAGGTCTTGGCGGAGCATTGAGACCATCGTCATGGCGGTTCCGTCGTCGGTGGAGGGGCTCTGTGCGTTATCCTCAAAGAAGGGCAACGCGTCGGTCATGCGCGCTCGGTCGTCGCAGCATTGGAGTCTCGTGGGGCCACCTTCTCGGTCGGCGGCGTCGATCCGGGCAGGAGATGATAGCCGCGATCGAACCAGATCAGACCGTCGCCGTTTTCGCTTCGGCGCAGGTCGACGATTTCGCAAAAGTGGACGTCGTGGGTTCCAATTCGCCGGGTCGAGATGATGCGACAATCGAAATTTGCGAGTGCACCGACGATCGCTGGACTGCCGGTGGTGAGGTGGTGGTGGGCGATGGCGGCAAAACGTTCCGATGGTGTAAGCCCGCGCGTGGCAAAGATATCGGAGACGGCTTGTTGCGCGGCGGAGAGGAGATTGACGCAAAGCACGCCATTGGCCGCGAACAGTTCGTGTGTTCCCGATGCTCGGTTATGACAGACGAGAAGGGTTGGCGGCGAGTCGGTGACCGAGCAGACGGCCGTGGCCGTGAAGCCGGCAAGGCCGGCAGGGCCGCCGGTAGTGACGACGCTGACGGCTCCGCCCAGGCGAGCCATGGCATCCCGATACCGTGACTGGTCGATCATTCCGACATCCTTCGCTTTCTTCATGTCACGCGCCATTCGATGGCGGTTTGGGCGCTTGTCGCCCTTGTCGTCACTAGATGCATATTATTTAATTGAACGATCAATTGATAATCTTGAGGCTAATCTCCGCACTCGATTGTGTCAACATCAACCACGAAATATTGATGATGTATTTGGCTTGCGTCGCGAATTTTGGCAATAGATGCGAATGATATTGTATTTCTGATGAATTATTATTTCAACATTATTAAATTATATCGGAAACCGTACTGATAAACGGTGCAAATCCGGAGGGTAATTCTTGCGGTAGGGTGTGGTATGCTATCATCTTGTTGCCGTATGAACTGAAGACTTTGCTGTCGCGAGGATCCACGCTTCGAACAGGCGGACCGACCGCGTCCGTTCCTCCTCGCGATCGTAGAGAAGATGATAGGCAGAGGGCGGTCGCATGATCGTTGGCAGAGCTTGTACGAGCCGCCCGGAAGCCAACTCTTCCTCGATCATGAACAGAGGTATCAATGCGATACCCAAGCCGGCAGCCGCCGCTTCCGTCAGCATGAAGAAGTGCTCGAAAGACGGGGCATTTCCGACTGTGGGCGGGACGAGGCCAATGGGCGCCAGGTACTCCGTCCAAGCAGTCGGGCGCGTCGTATGGCGCAATAGCGGATGGCGCAGGAGATCACGCGGATCGGCGAAGGCGCCGCCCGTCGGCGTCAGCGAAGGCGCACACACGGCTGCCACTTCTTCGGACATCAGATAGACGGAGGATGAGTCGCCGAACGGCGGCGCGCCACAGCGAATGAAGATCCGGTTGCGCCCCCGGATCGGATGCGGCATTCCGTCGCCAATGGTAACCTCGACTGGGACATCAGGGTTGAGCGCCCGAAACGCAGGTAGACGCGGAATCAGCCAGCGCATCGCGAAGGTCGGCACGGCATTGATGGAAAGAACCGCATCGTCCAACGAGCAGCGTAGACGGCCTGTTGACCGGGCAATGTGGTCGATCGCTCCGGAGATGTCGCGATGATAGGAGGCGCCGACGGAGGTCAGCACCATTTCATGGCCGCTCCGCTCGAACAAACGTTGGCCGATTTCGTCTTCAAGCACTTTCATCAGCCGGCTGACCGCGCCCTGCGTCACGCCCAGTTTTTCCGCGGCCTCGGTGAAGTTGTGGCAGGCACCGGCAACGGCAAAACATCGTACCGCATGAAGCGACGGCAAACGGGAGAACTGGGGCGAAATCGGATCGATGATCATGGTCGACGTCCGTTGAGGCGAACGGAGTTTCGCACTGGCGGTGGAACCATGCGACCCGCCGTTGCGTCGGCATCCAGATCGAGCAGGCCCGCGATGTCGCGGCCGCAGACGTAACCCCACACCAAATTGGGGCCGATCGTGGTTCCGGCGCCGATGCCGCGGGTGCCGAACGGACTGGCCATGGCGACACCGGCGCAATACAGCCCGTTGATGACCGATCCATCCGGCCGCAGCACCCGCCCACGCGCATCTGTTCGCGGGCCGCCCTTGGTGGAGGCGAAGGAACGGTTGAAGGGAACCGCGATGAACGGGGGCGCGCCAATCGGCAGAAGTCCAATCGGATCGGGATGGCTGGAGGCGGTGGAGCTGCAAGCGCGACGACCGAAATCCGTGTCGATGCCGGTCTGGCAGAAACCGTTGAACCGCGCGACAGTGGCCTTGAGCTCCGCCGGTGGTAGGCCGATCCGTTCCGCGAGAGACGGGATGTCGGGCGCTTCCACCATCCAGTTGGGATCGTAGCGCCGATGGCGGCGCAGGATCGGCGAGGTGCGCAGGAAGGCTTGATCGCCGATCAGCCACGCCGGCAGATGGATAGGCGAACCCGTTTGGTCACGTTCGTCGATCTTCTCTCCGAAGTTGAAGATGGTCTCGTTGAAGAAGCGGCGGCCGTGACGATTGACGATGATGGCGTTCGAAGCCCGGTGAAAGAACAGGGCCATGCCCTGGAGGCGGCCGTCGTAACGGATAGGTACCGCTGGATTGATATTGGCTTGGTCCATGTGGGCGAGAGCGCCGCCCACCTCTTCGGTCATGCGATGCCCGTCACCGGCATTGCCGTTCGGACTGGCGATCCAATCGATGGGGCCGGGAAAGTGGTGGGCGAGCCGCTCGCGATCCCATTCGAAGCCGCCGGTTGCGATGACCACGCCACGCCGGGCAATGACCCTGATGGGCCCGCTTGGTGATTGCAGGATCGCACCGCAGATGTCGCCGGTTACGTCGTCGCGGATGAGCGAAAGTGCGGGACAGTCTGGCAGAAGGCGCACGCCTCGGTCCAGACAGCCGCGCAACAGCCCGACGATGAGCGCGGTGCCGCGACCACGTTTGCCGCGCAACCAACGCATCGCCAGCCGCGGCAGCAGACGAAGGCTGGTTCGCACCGGATGGTGTTGCAGATCCGGATCGATGATCTCCGGATAAGTGAACAGCCCAGCCGACATGGCCGGCCGGATGCGGGTGGCCCACGCTCGTCCAAGAATAGCCGGGGCCAGTGGGCGTGGTGTCAGCATCCGGCCATACTGCCGAGCCCCAGGCAGATCGGAAAAGGGATCGCCGCCACCGACCAACATGAAACGCAAGGGGCTATTCGCCTCGAGAAAGTCGAGGGTCTCCGGAGCCATTTCCGCGAAACGGCGCCATAGCGGCGCCTCGGTCCGATACCAGCCGGGGGGAGAGGCGGCTTCTATGTAACGCAGGGCGTCTTCGGCACTGTCGTCGATACTGGCGGCACGGGCATGCCGATTGCCGGGAATCCAGGTTCCGGCACCGGAAATCGCGCTGGTCCCACCGAGAAACGAGGTCTTTTCGGCAACAATCGTGGTCAGGCCTGCCGCCCCGGCTGCGAGCGCGGCGGCAAGGCCGGCCGAGCCGGAGCCAAGGATGAGGGCATCGCAGATGATTGTTTCCGGTTCCATCCTGTTTCCGATCGTGGCGTCAAGAAAGGCCTTGGATGCGTTCGTCGTGTCAGTGTTTTCAAAGGCGATTGAGCAGGTCGTGCGCGGCCGTTGTGATCGCGGCGGTTTCAGTGGGGAAGCGACCCGGGGCACCGGCGCAGTGTCCACGGGTCGACAGGAGCGGACGGAGTTCGGCACCGGGCGTGGCAGCGACTTCGAGTGCCGCCTCATAGAGCGTGAAATAGGCGTCTTGATCGCAGGGCATTGCGATGGTGCGCGCGGCAATGCGGCCGAGGGCGTCACCACGATCGCCATTGGCTCCGGGAACGGTGCCGATGTCAGCACTTCTCCACGTCCGCAGCATCGCCAGGAGGTCGCCGGCATCGATCGCCAGATGTTCCTCCTCCCAGGCCAGGAGGAAATCCTCGAGCGTCAGTGATCCAAGCGCCCGATATTCGGCCTCGCGAAAGAACGCGGCCGAGTAGGCCCAGCCGCAATAGGTTCGACCGAAGGCACGGAGGCCAGCTTCCGGGGGGGCGGTATAGGCGCCGTCGGCGTAGGTGGGGTCGGCCATCAGGGCCGCGCTGACGCCTTCCAGAAACACGCGGTTGAGCGGCCAGCAGCTTGCTGTGCCACATACGGCGAGCAGCGACTCCACCATATCAGGAAACATTGCCGCCCAGTGCCAGGCCTGGATCGCTCCGAGCGACCAGCCGCCCACCAAGGCGAGCCGATCGACCCCCAGCTCTTCGGTCACGAGCCTGTGCTGCGCCAAGACGTTGTCGACGACGGAGATGTCGGGAAACGCGGCACGCGCGAGCCCGTGGGGGCGTTGGCTCGGCGATGAGGAGACGCCGTTACCGAACATGTTCACGACGAGGACGAACCATCGATCGGTGTCGAAGGCCTGGCCCGGCCCAATCCACGGAAGGTAGGAGAGGTCGGTGCCTGTGTAATAGGTTGGTAGCAGGACGCAGTTGCCTTTTGCGCGGTTCAGTCGTCCGTAGGCCCGCCATGCGAGGCGAGCATTTTCAAGTCTGCTGCCGCTCGTCAGTGCGAGGTGCCCAAGATTGTAATGGTTTAGCGACGTAGGCTCCATCATCGCCGACCCGCTGCGAAGAGCTGCACGCGATTTCCGCCGGGGTCACGAAAGCTCACCACCCGTCCATGATCACCCATGTCGCGCACAGGACCGACGGCTGTGCCGGCGGCGGTCAGCTTGGCTATGGCGTTGTCGAGATCGTCAACACCGAAGACCAGTACCACCCCTGCCGCGCTGTCGGGTGCCTCGTCCAAGGCGGCGAGGGCAAAGGCAGCGTCGCCGGTGGCGAACTGGATCCAGCGGTCACCATCGCGGAACTTGGGAGTGAGACCGAGAACGCGTTCGTAGAAGTCGCGGGACTTCTCGACGTCGTCAGTGGCGGCATAGGCGATGCGCAGTCCAATCGTCATGGCTTGAGATCCTCGCCGGTCACAGGATTTTCGACAGGA
Organism: Pseudomonadota bacterium; assembly: GCA_018262505.1. Taxonomy (GTDB): domain Bacteria; phylum Pseudomonadota; class Alphaproteobacteria; order Rhizobiales; family Pleomorphomonadaceae; genus Pleomorphomonas. The sequence continues at coordinate 7,978 of JAGSYV010000036.1, read as the reverse complement.
AGGCGCGTGTCCGTTCGTGCTGCGGGTTCTCGAATATCGAGCCCGGTGGTCCGTATTCGACCACTCGGCCACCGTCCATAAAGGCAACTGCGCTGCCGACCTCGCGCGCGAAGGCCATCTCGTGCGTCACGACGACCATCGTCATGCCATCGGCGGCCAGCAATCGCATGACGTCGAGCACTTCTCCCACCAGCTCCGGATCGAGAGCGGAGGTCGGCTCGTCGAACAGCATCAGCTTCGGCCGCATGGCCAGCGCGCGAGCGATCGCCACCCGTTGCTTCTGGCCGCCTGAGAGTTCACTCGGATAGGCGTTCATCCGGTGGCCGAGACCGACCCGATCGAGCAGCGCTTCCGCCCTTTCGGTCGCTTCCTTGCGGGCTTCGCGCTTCACGTGAATGGGCGCCTCAATGACGTTGCCGAGGGCCGTCATATGGTCGAAGAGCGCAAAGCTCTGGAAGACCATGCCGATGTCGGCCCGTTTGGCTGCCACTTCGGCATCGCGCAGTTCGTAGAGGCGGTTACCCACACGGCGATAGCCAACGAGTTCGCCATCAACATAGAGCGCGCCCGCATCGATTTTCTCGAGATGGTTGATACAGCGCAGGAACGTCGATTTGCCTGAACCGGAAGGCCCGATCAGGCACAGAACTTCACCGCGCGCGACGGTGAGATCGATGTGGTCGAGTACCTGGACGTCGCCGAAACTTTTGCAGACCTTGTTGGCCAGGATGATCGGTTGTTGCATGTCTCGGTCCTTCTGTTCGTGTGATCGGGGCGCGTGCTCCAAAGCTGAGCGCGGCCCCGTCGAAGCCGGCGATCAGAAGAAGTGGAGGTAACGCGAGGTCTCCCAATCGGACACATGCGCCACGTAGGAGAGCCACTCGTTACGCTTGTTGGTGAGCCAGGAGTCGGCCATGCGATCCCCCATCACGGCGCGTGCCAGGGGATCTGCTTCGAAGGCGTCGAGCGCCTCCTCAAGGGTGCGGGGGAGCTGACGGATGCCGCGTTCGGCGAGCGCGTCCGGGCCCAGTTCGTACATGTTGTCGCGGTTCGGTTCACCCGGATCGAGTCCCTCACGGATGCCTTCGAGACCAGCGGCCAAGACCATCGCGGCGCCGAGATAAGGGTTGCAGGCGGCATCGGCCGAGCGCAATTCGATGCGCCCGCCGCCGAGCGGGATGCGAACCGCGTTGGTGCGATTGTTGTTGCCATAGCAGGCGAAGATCGGTGCCCATGTGAAGCCCGACATGCTGCCGCGCTTTACCAATCGCTTGTAGCTGTTCACGGTCGGGGCAACGACCGCGCAGATCGCGGGCAAGTGACGGACGACGCCCGCGGTGAACTGGTAACCGAGGGCCGACAGGCCGCAGCCGCGCGGATCGGCTGGATCGGCGAAGAGGTTGCGGCTGCTGGCGAGATCGCCGAGCGACATGTTGAAATGCGCGCCGCTGCCGGTGCGGTTGGCATACGGCTTCGGCATGAAGCTGGCGAAGAGGCCATGGCGACGGGCGAGGTAGTTCGCCATCATGCGCAAGAAAACGAAGCGGTCGGACATGGTCAATGCGTCCGAATAGGCGAAGTCGATCTCGAACTGCCCGAGAGCATCCTCCTGGTCGAAGGAATAGACGTCCCAGCCGAGCTCGTTCATGGCGTCAACCATCTCGCTGAGCCACCCCATGTTGTCGAGAACGCTGGAAGCGTCGTAGCAGGGCTTGGAGAGCCGGCGCGGCGACAGTGGCTCGTCATCGCCGTCGCTCTTCAGCACATAAAATTCAGCTTCCATTCCGAGATTAAATCGGTAACCGAGTGCCGCCGCCTCCGCGGTCTGACGCTTCAGGATATTGCGACTGCATGCGTCGAAGGGGGCTCCGTCGAGCCGGAGATCGCTCGCCAGCCAGGCGATGCTGGGATCCCACGGCAGGACCATTGCCGAGGCGGGATCCGGATAAGCGGCGACTTCGTTGTCGTTGACCTGCTGCGGCACGCCGTCGAGGGCGGCGCCGGTGAACATTTCCGATCCGGCGAGCATCTGTTCGAGATGGGAGGTCGGTACCATCTTGGTCTTCGACACGCCGTGCATGTCGACGTAACTCGCCATCAGAAAGCGCACCTTCTTATCGTTGAGCATGGTGCGCAGCTCGTCGGCAATGTCGATGGAGGGGGAGATGGCATTCATTGTGGAAACTCCTGGAAGAGGTCGACCCGAGGCAATCCGGCAATGGAACCGTGACCGCGAGATCAGTTGAATTCGACGACGGGGTGAGGCACGTACGGTGCTTCGAGCGCGGCGATCTCCTCCGTCTCGAGACGGATCGAGAGCGCAGCGACGGCGTCGTCGAGATGGTGCGGTTTGGTGGCTCCGATGATCGGCGCGGCCACAGGCGACTTACCGAGGAGCCAGGCGAGGGCAATTCGTGCCGGTGGCACCCCGCGCGCATCGGCGGTGGCGCAGACCGCCTCGACCACGGCGCGATCGGCGGTCTCCGTTTGGGCATAGAGCTTGCGGGTATACTGGTCGGTGTCTCCGCGGGGTGTCGACGCCTGCCAGGGGCGGGTCAGACGGCCACGCGCCAGCGGGCTCCATGGCGTCATGCCGATGCCCTCTGCCCGGCACAAGCCGAGCATTTCCCGCTCTTCCTCACGATAGAGCAGATTCATGTGGCTCTGCATGGAGACCGGACGCGTCCAACCGTGATGCTCGGCTGTGTCGATCAGCTTGAGGAACTGCCAAGCATGCATGGACGAGGCGCCGATGTAGCGGACCTTGCCGGCGCGCACGAGGTCATCGAACGTCTGCAGCGTCTCCTCGATGGGAGTCGTGTAGTCGAAGCGATGCATCTGGTAGAGGTCGATGTAGTCGGTGCCGAGGCGCCTGAGGCTGGCGTCGACCTCGGTCAGGATCGCCTTGCGCGACAATCCGCCCGAGGTCGGCGACTTCGACATCGGGAAGAAGACCTTGGTGCCGATCACCACGTCCTCGCGCCGGGCAAAATCCTTGAGCGCACGGCCGAGCACCTCTTCACTGGTCCCGGCGGAATAGGCGTTTGCCGTGTCGAAGAAGTTGATGCCGAGTTCGAGCGCCTTGCGGATGAAAGGTCGGCTGTCCTCTTCGGACAAGGTCCAGGCATGATCGCCGGGCCGCGGTGGCGCGTAGGTCAGGCAACCCAGACCGAGCCGCGAGACTTTGAGGCCACTGCGGCCCAAGTTAACGTAATCCATGTCGATCGATCCCGTGTATCGGTGGAGTTGGGTCAGTCGGCGATCATCCGGCGGACATAGTCTGAGAGCTGCCAGACGGCGCTCTCCAGATGGCTGACGCGACCGACCGCGGCGTAGCTCGACGAGGCGCCGTACTGCTGCATGGCGTTGACGGCGAGATCCTCGTCGGCGATTCGCTTGCCCGACGCTTTCAGCTTCTCAGCAATCTGTTCGAGATCGGCCAGTTCGGCGGCTTCCGGCTGCACCAGCACGTGGCGGATCCATTTCGTGCGGTTGACGTCGACCGGCACCAACGTGGTCCAATGAATTCGGTCGGCATGGGTGCCGATCAGATTGAACGGGTAGACGACGTAGAGACCGCTGTCGCGAACCTGTTCGTCGGTCAGGTCGGCGAACGGCGGCAGCCCTGACCCGAGGTTGGCCGATGACGGCAGATCGGGACGCAGCGGTTGGTGGCTGGCGGTCCAGGTGCCGTGATCGTCTTCACCCCAGGAAAGACCGCCGGGGTGCTCCGCCTGGAGCGTCGCAGCGTGGGCGCCGATGTGATGGTAACTCTCCATGAAGGTCTCAACCGCGATCTTCCAATTGAATTCGCAGGTGAATTCCATGGTGTAGGCGACGATCAGATCCTTCATCCGATAGGGCTTCATTTGCTCGACGTAGGAGGCGAGGCGCGGCGCGAGTGACGGCGTATCAGAAGAGAAGCAGACGTAGATCGTTCCCTCGACCACCTCGCTCCGGATCTGCGGCAGGGTGCAGCGCTTGGGATCGAAATCGGCGATCTTGTCCATGTAGGGAGCGGCGACGAGACGACCGTCGAGCCCATAAGCCCAACGATGGAACGGGCAGGAGAAGCGGCGGGCGTTCCCTTTCCCCTCGACGACGGGAGCCCAGCGGTGGAGGCAGGTGCGCGACATCACCCGAACCTCGCCCGTGGTGTCCCGTACCACCACGAGAAGCTCACCCAGCAGATCGATGGTGAAGTAGTCGCCGATCTTCGGGATCTGACCCACGTGCCCGACCGCCAGCCATTCCTTGCGGAATATCCGGCTGCATTCGAGGTCGAAGAAGGCTTTGGACGTGTAGGCCGCCGGCGGCAGCGTCTCGGCATGGAGGAGGTCGCGGCCGCCGCCACTGTGCACCTGCTCGAGCAGCAGGCCGAGATCATGGTCCGGACGATCGATAGCGAAGGGCATGTTGTTCATCGGAAGATCACCTCTTTCATGAAATTTCACGGCGCTTTGGGAAGGGTGAGCGCAGGCGGGCTGTCAGTTCGTACCGGTCCGGGCGAGCATGTGACGGGTGCCCACACGGTCCAGCGGGCCGATGGCCTTCTCGACAAGTGGCAAGACTTCGGCGCCGAAGCGCTCCAGCGACCGGCGCGCGCGCCCAATCGGCATGTCGCCGAATTGGAAAAAGGCGTTGTAGTGGACCGGGTCGAGGTGGCGGATCTCTTCGACCAAGCGTTCGGCGACGTGATGGGGATCGCCGATCAGCAGGTTGTTGGAAATCTCCTCGAGCGAAGCCTCGTTCTCGGGAATGACGGGAACGACGAAGGGGCCGTCGAGCTCCACCCGCGGCTGGCGGAAGGCTGCGATCAGGCGGGCCACATACCGGGCGCGCTCGGCCGCTTCCAGGGCTTCTTCACGGCTGTCGGTGACGTGGATGTACTGCTGGACCGCGACTGGCATCTCGCCGGCAAGGCCGGCGATCCGCCATGCCGAACGAGCATCGGCTACCATGCGGAACAGGGCCGGAGTGCCGCGAACACCGGCGGTGAGGAAGGGGACTGCGTCGTGTCGGGCGAGCCGTGCCAGGACGCGCGGATCCATCGACGTGACGTAGAGTTCCGGCATGCGCCGCTGCTGGGTGTGGAGAAGGACGACCGAGTCCGGCACAGACACAAATTCGCCCTGGAAATGAACGCGACCTTCGGTGAGGGCCTGTTCAACGATCGTCCAATAATCGAAGAAAACGTCCGTCTTAGCTTTGACATCGACGCCGAAACGCTCGAATTCGTAGGGCTGATAGCCGGTACCCACACCGAGCACGAAGCGGCCGCCGGAAAGCTGGTCGACGAGTGCGATCTCTTGTGCCACCCGCAGCGGGTGATAGAGCGGCAGCACCACCACGGCGGCGCCGAGACGGATGCGCTGGACGTGCCCCGCCATGTGCGCGGCCAGCATCAGCGGAGAAACACTGATCGAATAGTTGGTGAAATGGTGTTCGGCGAACCAGGCGACATCGAACCCTATCTCCTCGGCGAGGCCGACGAGTGAGCGCATGTCTTCGATGATACCGGCCAGACCACCGGGATTGTCTCGATAGGTCATGAGGTTGAACAGACCGAACTTCATCTTGAGCTCCCGCGATGAATCGACGACCGGAGAGCACCGAGCGCAGATCGGTGGCGGACGCCATGGCGATGGTTGAGAAGACGGCGCCTGGCGCCGGTCATCGTAGTGTCTTCCAGAAGCGCAGCCCTTCGGACGCCCGCCGCCGACCGGCGCTGTGACCGATGTGCTGCTCAATCATCCGTTGTGCGAGTGAGAAGACGCTCGTGGCCACGAGATACCAGAAGCAGGCAACCAGCAGCAGCGGGATGGTCTCGTAGGTTCGCGAGTAGATCGACTGTGCCGAATAAAGCAGGTCGTAGAGAGCGATGACGCTGACGAGAGACGTCGTCTTCAGCATCCCGATCATTTCGTTGCCAGTCGGGGGCACGATGAATTGCAGCGCCTGCGGCAGAATGATGCGCCGCATGGCGAGAGCGTTGGTCATGCCGAGCGCTCGGGCCGCGTCGTGCTGATCGGCGCGCACCGATTGGATGCCGGCGCGCACGATCTCCGCCATGTAGGCGCTCTCGTTGAGCGAAAGGCCGAGGATGGCGGCCATCATCGGAGTGATCAGATCGTTGAACGAGCCTTCGAGCAACACCGGACCGAAAGGTACGGCAATCTGATAGACCGGGAATAGCGCGGCCAGATTGTACCAGAGCACCAGTTGTACCAGCACCGGCGTGCCCCGGAAGAACCACACGAAGGTCCGAGCCACCCATCGGGTCGAACCTGTCGACGACCGCATCATGACGGCGAGCACGGTGCCGAGCGCCAGACCGATCGCCATTGTCGTCAATGTCAGCCATACAGTGAGGAAGAGTCCCCTCAGGATCTGCTCGTCGAACAGATAGCGACCGATGACGTCCCATTGGAAACGCGGGTTCTCCGCCATCAGCCGAACGACCTGGATGCAGACAACGGCGAGCACGACCGGGACGATCCAATGCCGTTTCCGACGGGTGGGGATCACGACGAGTTCGTCGGACTCGGCGCCGGCCGTGGCATCCGTGCGAGCGGTAAACAAAGCGATTTGTGACATGACCAACTCATCCGATACGTCTGGGCTGGGATCGGACGGGTTGGCGGTGCCAGTCCGTCCGAGGGTTTGAGTATGGTGCCGCGGCAGATCGCTCAGGGGGCGACCGACGCGATCGGACGGGTGGTCGCGAGATCCATGCCCGGCTCGGGAAGCGCCAGCAGATGCAGGTTCCAGCGGGCGATCGCCTTGTCGTAGGCGCCTTCGGCATAGACCGCTTTCAGAGCTTCGAAGAGCGCCTTGCCCAAGGCCTCGTTCGACCGCTCGACGATGGCGCCGAGATAGATCTTCGGGAGCAGTTTATTCTCAAAGACCTTGACCGGTTGCGGTGCCTTCTTCTGGATGTCGTCAACGGCTGCGGCATCGCTCAGGGCGAAGTCGATGCGGCCGGCATAGAGGGCGACGAGAACCTGGGCGGCGCTGGGGAGTTCCGACATCTCGATCGGCGGCTTGCCGGCTGCGACGCAGTGCTTGGAGAGGATGTCGCGCACCATGTCGCCGAAGTCGATGCCAACCTGGACAGCGGTCTTCTTGCCGCACAGCGACAGCGGGTCTTCCGAAATCGCGGCGTTCGAGGCCATCGCGTAAACGGCGGCGGAGCCGTACCAGAAGTTCACGAAACGGACGATCTTTTCCCGTTCGGGTCGATCGGAGAGACAGGCGAAGGCGGCGTTGTATCGCCCGCTCTGGACGCCGGGAATGATGCCGGCGAAGTCGATCGAGGACGCGGTGATCTTGATGCCGAGCTTCTGGCCGATGGCGTTCCAGATGTCCGGCTCGAATCCGATGATGGTCTTCCCGTCGTCGGCCATGAATTCGCACGGCGGGTAATGGGCATCGGTGGCAATGGTGAGTTCACCGCTCGTACGGATGTTGTCCGGCAACAGGGCAGTGAGGGCCGGGTCGGCCTTGAGGATCGGCATCGCCTCTTCGGCCGACGCAGGAATTGACAACGACGGCAGTGCGCCGAGAAGAAGCAACAGCAACGGCAGGATTTTGTGCAGGTGTACGAAACGCATCACGGGTTCCCCCTGTTTCGATGCCGAACCGGCCTGCGGCCCACGCCGAGGACGGCGACCTCGGAGATGAAGTCGTTCCCTTCAAAAGCAAGCCATATGCCATTCGGCTTTTTCAAGTGAACATTCAATTAATTTTGTTCGACGGTCTGATTGGCCAGCCGGGTTTGCGATTGCCTTAATCATTTGCAGACCAAAATAACGGCATTAGCTCTCGCCGCCTGCCATATGCCCTCCCGTTGCGGAGGAGGTAACCGGGGCAGACCGTTGTACCTGGGGCAAATTCCCGGGCGGCGGGGCTAGCCACAGACTGTCGTTCGTGATTCACGATATGGGTGACCAAGCCGCCGCGCCTCCCCGTCGATTCT
>JAGSYV010000035.1 GCA_018262505.1 Pseudomonadota bacterium | reverse complement strand
GTTTGCCTGTTCGTTCAACGCGGTGCGCTCGCCGATGGCGGCGGCCATCGCCCGTCATCTGTTTCCGGGCAAGATCTTCGTCGACTCCGCCGGCGCCCGTCGCGGCGAGCTCGATCCCTTCGCCGTGATGGTGATGGACGAGATCGGCCTCGACATTTCCCACCATCATCCCCAGACCTTCGAAGATCTCGAGGACAGCAACTTCGACCTGATCATTTCGCTCGCCCCCGAAGCCCACCACAAGGCCCTCGAATACACGCGCTATCATTCGGTCGAAGCCGAATACTGGCCCACCGCCGACCCCACGCTGGCCACCGGTTCGCGCGAGCGCATTCTCGACGAATATCGCGCCGTTCGCGACCAGTTGATGGCCCGCATCAAGGCGCGACTCGGCTGGAAACCGTCCTTCGAGCCGCGTCGCGAAGGGGTGTGGGAAGAGGGGGCGGCGGCGGAGAACCGCTGATCGACACGCGGCTAACCGTCATCGCCGCGCATCCGCTCGCTTTTCTGGGCGTTTTTCGGCCTGGGTGGTTTATTTCGCGGCGCATTTCGGATAGTTATCCGCCACCAATTCCCGAAAACGGATCTATGCCCGCATGACCAAGGAAGAAGTCCTGGAGTTTCCAGGCGTCGTTTCGGAACTTCTGCCCAACGCGACTTTCCGCGTTCGTCTCGAGAACGACCATGAAATCATCGCTCACACCGCCGGCCGCATGCGCAAGAACCGCATTCGTGTCTTGGCCGGTGACAAGGTCCTGGTTGAGATGACGCCCTACGACCTCACCAAGGGCCGCATCACCTATCGCTTCAAGTGAGCGGCGCAAGGAGGCGGCGAGCCGCCCCGGCTCGATCCGGGATGCGAGCGGCTGTCTCCGCGCCGAGCCGCCTAGCGCAATTTCAGCAAAAGTGGGAACCGGTTTTGCGTCCGAAATTGCGGTGAAAAAACAGTTGGAGAATTTCTGGCGAACCGGAGTTCGCCGGAAATGCTCTAGGGTGAGCCCGATGACCGATCGTCCCGTCCTGGTCCTGGCCTCTGCGAGCCCGCGCCGCGTGGCGTTGCTCAATCAGCTCGGCATCGCGCCCGACCTGATGCTGCCGGCCGACATCGACGAGACCCCTGGCCACGCCGAACTGCCGCGCCGCCTTGCCCGCCGTCTCGCCCGCGCCAAAGCCGAGATCGCCGCCCACCGCGTGCCGCTGCAGGATTATCCTGGCCGCGAGGTGCTGGTGCTGGCCGCCGACACGGTGGTCGCCGTCGGCCGCCGCATCCTGCCGAAGGCCGAAACCTTTGCCGACGCCGAAGGCTGCATCGCGCTGCTGTCCGGCCGCACGCATCGTGTCTTCACCGGCCTCGCTCTTGCCACGCCCTCCGGCCTCAGAGAAAAGCTGGTTGAGACGCGCATCCGCTTCAAGAGACGCGCATCCGCTTCAAGCGCCTGTCGTCGCAGGAAATGGCCGACTATCTCGCCTCCGGCGAGTGGCAGGGCAAGGCCGGCGGCTACGCCGTCCAGGGCTTTGCCGGCGCTTTCGTCGCCTCGGTGTCCGGCTCCTATTCGTCGGTGGTCGGCTTGCCGCTGCATGAGACCGCCAACCTGCTCGAATCCGCCCGCTATCCCGTGCGGGCGCGCTGGACCGATGGAGCGATTGCCTGATGGTTGCGCCCAAAAGCAGCCGCTGCCCCAACTGCGGCGCCCCGACCGATCCCGGCTTCAGTCCCTTCTGCAGCAAGCGCTGCAAGGACGTGGACCTCAACAGGTGGCTGAAGGGGGTCTACTCGATCCCCGTCGTCGAAGACGACGATCTGCCGCCGCCCGACGAGAGCGACGAGCGCAACTGACCCAGGCAGGGCCAGAAAGCCCGCTCGGGGTGGGGTAGCCTTCGCCCTTGAAATAGCTCGTCTTTCTCTGCCTTGCCGGCGTAATTGATTTTTCGCGTCAAACCCACTGGACAGGCCCGCGTGGACTATCTATAAGGCCCGTGCTTCGCCGTTGGACGCAACCAAACGACCAGTGGAACGCGGCAAGTGCCTGAGTAGCTCAGTTGGTAGAGCATGCGACTGAAAATCGTAGTGTCGGTGGTTCAATTCCGCCCTCAGGCACCATTCACTTTCTAAGATATTGAAAGCGTGGGATTTATTTCCAGAATTCCCTCACCTCCCGTTAGGGTGAGGGATTAATGCTGCATCGATTGTGAAATAGCGAGTTTGCACTACAACACTTTGATGATTGAGTGGGAGGGGCGCTTGGCATAGCCGAGTGATAACTCGGCGGCTTTCCTCCCCCCATGTTATATGAGCGGTATGCCAACCCGGTCTTTAGCTGCCCGCCAAAATATAGCTATCCCGGCTGGTCAAAGACAGGTCTGGGCTTGATCTCTACAGTGACGAAATTCTGATTCAAAATCATCATCGGATGACTTTCCATTTGTAAATGCTGGCGTCGCTGACGCCGTGCTTGCGGCACAGCTCTGCCACAGGCACGCCGCTCTCGTGCTCCTTCAGGATGCCGATGATCTGCTCTTCGCTGAAACGACTGCGTCTCATGTCCTGGTCCTCTCAATGGGCCAGAACGAACTTCAAACTGGATTAGGCGCAAGGGGCAATGTCAGCCTCAACGCGCTTCTGGAAGCGGCCAAACTCAAGACCGACGTGTTCGGCCAGGTTCGTTCCGCCTACAGCTTCCGGCATACCTATGCGACCCGACAGCTCAGGAAGGGAACAGACGTCTATACGTTGGCGATCAACATGCGAACGTCAGTCAGAATGATCGAGATGTACTACTCGGATGTCGTGCCGGAGGATTTGGCGAGGCAGCTGGAGGGGAGCTACGAGTGAGGATGGCGGGATAGAATGGGGGAACCGCGTTCTTCACGGAAGTGAGGGCGCGGTTTCGTTGAAGATCGGGTAGTGGGTAATGGTCAGAAGCGGTCGGGCTCGAGAGTTATCTATTCAGTCTTTAGGAAAGAACCGCTCCGATGGAGCCATCCATTCCAGAACAACCCGATAAGTTCTTTCCAAACTCTCGTCCAACTCGGCGAATGAAGTCAGTAACCGTTCCGCAGGGGTATCCTCACGTCGGCCTTCTATGCACACCACATTAATGCACACTTTCCCATCGGTTGGTGGATCAACCCATATTTGAAACGTTTCCCCAGACACGCTTGAGACATACACTGCCCTGATCTCTCCGCCTTCCATATTTGAATGTAACTTAAGGGCATGCCTGTCGATCCATGAATCAATTATAGGGTCTATCTTTTTATAGACATGTTCCATGATTGCCTCGTCGCGGTAACTAGCATCCCACAATCATTACCTAATACGCGGGGGTAGTGTAGAACACAGTGCCTACAAAGACACCTACAGCGCCCCCAAATCTGACATAAGGTGGAATAGGGTTACTCGGGAGGGTATTGGGATGCGCCTCGTTTGGGGTTATTGGGGAACCGCTCTGATCGTAGCGACTCCACCCTTTTTGTCCTGACATCTGGGTCTTCCAGTACCCTTGGGAGCCTGGCGGTCCTCCTTCGCCTTGCGGTGGCACCCATCTGCAAATGGTTCTTGTGCCAGATTGTTGCGGAGGCCCGTAGTATGTTCCTGGCTGTTGTCCGGGCCCCGCAGGGCTATAAGGACCGCCAGGAACGTTATAAGGGGTTGGAATCTCTGCTAGCCCCATCGGGTCTACAGAAACCGGCGTATTACTTCCCACATATTCATAGAGATTCCCCACCTGATCCCCCATTTCTCCAATGGGATCCCTCGATATCCACCTTCCAACGCTTGGATCATAAGCGCGATAGGTCGCCAGCCCCAGCCCGCTATCCGGCTCGGTGAACAGGCCGGCATAGCCGAAGTCGGTGATCGACGCGGTGGTTTGCAGCGGTACGCCGTAGGGATCGTAGCTGTAGGCGGGAGCGCTGGTCGGGCTCTCGAACACCCGCCGCACCGAACCGAGCTGATCCACGCCATAGAACAGTTGTGACGGCGAGCTACCGAGCAGCCGCTCGCCCTCGGTATAGTAGGCGCGGGCTGGTTGGTTGGCCGCATCGCGTACCTGACAGGGCTTGTCACCGCACCAGACGTAATTGCTGGCAACCGCCGCTCCGCCACCGGCCGGCGTATGGCTGATCGTGGTGCGTCGGCCAAGTCCGTCGTAAGAGAAGGTCGTGGCCTTGCCGGGGGTGCCCGAATAGGCAATGCCGATCAGCCGGTTGTCGGCATCCCAGCTATAGGTGTGCGTTCCGTCCGAGGTCAGGTTGCCGTTGGCGTCGTAGGTGAAGGCCTGCCCGGAGAGGTCGGTGAGCTCGTTGACGGCGTTGTAGGTCGCCGTCTGCGTGCCGGCCTCCGGGTAGGCGGTGGCGGCGTCGCTGGTCTCGGTGATGCCGGTGATCTGGTTTTCCGGCGTCGTGTCGAAGGCGAAGTTGGAATACTGGCCGGAGGTCAGGCCGGTGTTGCCGATCGAGGCGAGGCGACGGTCGCCGCTGTTCGGCAGGTAGCCCCAGGCGGTCTGGAGTGTGGCGCCCGCGCCGCCGAGCTTGCGCAGAACCGGCTGCCCGGTTTCGCCGAGATAGCTGAGCGTGAAGGCGCCGAGATCGCTGTCGTGTTCGCTGAGGCGGCCGAGCGCGTCGTAGGCGAAGGTTTCCGCGCCATTGCCAGAGACGGTGCGCGCGTTCAGACGCCCGAGGGCGTCGTAGCCATAGGCGATGCTGTGCGTGCAGGCCGGACCGGAGCCGGTGGCGACGAAGCATTCCTGGCTGGGGCGAAGAGCGCCGAGGGAGAAGGGCGCATTATAGCTGTAGCTACGCGTGCCGGTGCCGTCGGTCATCGCCGTCAGCCACGGATAATAGGGATCGTAGGCGAAGCTGACCGCTGGTGTGGCGTTGACGGCGTTGAGATAGGTGATGCCGGTCAGCCGGTCGTCCAGGCCATAGGCGAATTGCTTGACCTGACCGAGCGGATCGGTGATCGACTTGAGGCGGCTGGTGGTTGCCTCATAGGTGTAGGTAACCGTGCCGCCGTCGGCATAGTGCTTGGTGGAGAGGCGTCCCTGGACGTCATAGGTCCATGTCGTGACGTTGGACTTGGCATCGGTGAAGCTGGTCAGACGACCGTCGCCGTCGTAGCCGAAGGCCATGACATTGCCGATGGGATCGGTGACGGCGGTGAGGCGCCGCATGGCATCGTGTGTATAGCGCCACTTGCGGTGGAGGCGATCGGTGTAGGACGCCAGATCGAGCCTGTCGTAAGTGTAACTGGTTGTTGTGCCGTCGGGATAAGTGACCTTGGTCGGCCGGTCGGCGTCGTCGTAATCGTAGGTGGCCGTCCAGCCCTCGGAGTCGGTGTAGGTGCGCACACGAGCGGCGGCGTCATAGGTGAAGCTCGCGGCGGTGTGTCCGTTGGCATTTGTGATCGAGGCAAGATTGGCTTGGGAATCGTAGGTGTAGGTGGTTGTTTCGCCGAGAGCATTGGTTCGAGAAAGCAACTGGCCTGCGCCGTTATAGGTCTGGTTCGACTTCTGGCCGGCCGCATCGACCGCGAGGGTCGGGCGATGGCGAGCATCGTAGATGAACTGGGCAAGCGTCGCCTGCTGGCCGTATTGAACGCTCTGGCTGATCGCGGCGACGTCGACTTGATTGGCGTAGGCAATGTTGGTTGTTCGTCCCAACCCGTCGGAAGCTTTCGTCAGGTTGAAATAGCCGCTGGTGTCATAAGAGAACCGACGAATTTGCGTCGTGCCATCATCGAGCACCCGCCCGATAGCAATAGGGCTGCTATAAGAGCCGCTATAGAGTGACGCCGACTGTCCTGGATAAGCATACCAGATGCGGTTTTCGAGAGGGTATTTGACACTCTCGATCACTGTCGACTTCAGTGATGTACTGTTGACATGGGCAAAGTGGCGAATGCGTGCCTTGGTGTAGTCGCAGCCGCCGCTGTCGGTACAGCCGGCCACCACATAGGCGTTCTTGTCCCAGTAAAAGCTATTGCGATAGGTGAGATACTGGTTTGTGGGGGTAACCGGCATTCCCACGGGAACGGTAGATGCCGGTTCGCTGTCGGGAATCGGGGCTGGCTCCAGCCATTCGACGCGCTCCTTTTTTCCGAGAGGATCGGTGATCTGGACGAAGCGCGGCGGGCCGCTGGTGCCAGGGGCGGTATAGGCAAAGCTGGTGGCGCCGTAAGGGGTGGTCACCCCGTTGACCAGCCAGTTGGCGTCGTAGGCAAAGCTCGAGGTGATGCCGATGGTGTCGGTGATCGATGCCAGCCGGCCGGAGCTATCATAGGTCAATGAGGCGGCGCGACCGAACGGGTCGGTGATGCGGGTGATCTTGAGTGGCTGCGCGGCAAGTCCGTAGGTGAAAGAGGTGTTCCGTCCCAAAGCGTCAGTCAGCGAGGTAAGCCGCCCGCCGCCGTCATAGTTGAGATGCGAAGTATTGCCGTCGGAATCGATCACGGCGGTCAGGAAAACACGTCTTGGATAGGTCGTGCTGCCATCCGACTGGGCGTAGATCTCAGCGCTGCCATCGCGCAGCAGCCGGCGATAGGCAATCGGCGAGTTGCCTGTCCGAATGAGAATCGAGCCGTCGTCGTTCTGGGGAGAGAATGCCCCAGAGGAACTGCTATAGCTTGAATAATAGTAGGCACCGCCTTGGGGCTGCGTCCGGTAGACGTTGGCGCCGGCATTGCTGGGATCGTCGGCAACAAACCGGACCCAGTTCAACGTCCATTTCTGACCGACGTTGGAATAGTTGAAGTTTTGCGGCTGGCTGTCTTCGCGCTGGTTGTAGCTGATCCGGGCTTCGGCGGATGGGCCGATCGCTGGCCGATAGCCTACAGGGATGTCAGTCAGGAAAACGCTGACGCTGGATTCCTTGATGTTGTAGGTGCACATGCCGCAGTCATTGGGCGGCTGATCGTTTGGCGGAGTGTTGGCAGGCGGGTTGCCGTTCGGGTTAGGCTCGACCGGTGGATTGTTGTTGTCCGGCCAAGGGCCTCCGACTGAGCCGAATGGCTGGTTGTTACCGTTGGCCGTGGGATCATTGTTGTCGCCGGGTGGGGTGCCATTCGTTGGGCCCTTGCCCCAGACAGATGCGGTTGTCGAAGCGTCCGCAACTTGCCACCTGGTGTCCTGACGCACCGACGAGGGGACAAGAAAATAGCCGCTGGCCTCAGCGTCCAAGGCCTCCGGCGTCACCCAGATATCGGAGGCCGGAAATACGGCATCCTTGACGTGGTACCGGCCGTTGTCCATTCCGACAATGGCCGCGAAATGGCCGACACGCCAATGCACGAGGGAGGGAACGGGGACAGTCTGGCCCGGTTCTCGCTGAACTAAGTGATAGCCAAGGCCGACCTTGTCGGCGAGATTTGCAACCTGGGACAGATTGGTTCCATTCGGCCCGACATTGAGCCACTGAAGGAAATCGACCTTGGCCGGATCGATACCAAGTGCCAGGGAAAGGGCCTTGAGCGCCAATGGACCGCAGTTGAAGAGGTGGCGAGGGTCTTTTTTCGAAAGCACGAGGATTTCACGAGCGACCTGCAAATCCTCGGTGGCAGAACCGACGACCGGTCGATCGCCGATCTCCTGAAACAGCCTTTCGAGATCGTCCATCTTGCCGAGATTGGCGTAGAGCCGGGCCAGTTCCCCGACAGCACGGTCGATGAGGGCGCGGGCTGCGGGATCCTGAGCGTCCTTTCCGCTTATCCAGGCCGCGCGCCAGGCGCTTTCAGCACGGGAGAAGTAGCCGTCATGCAGGTAAAGCAGGCCGAGGTTTGTATTGACGGCAGGCGCCCATGCTGAGTTCGGATAAGTTTCAGAAAAATCTCGGAGAAGTCGCCATTTATCGGGGCGTTCGGCTTCCTCTCGTAGGGTATTGCTTAGAGAAAAGATGTCCGAATAATATTGGTCGTTTATTGGAACCAAGGGTTCTGGTAGTTGTATGCCGGCAAGCTCATAGCTAAGAATAGCACTATTGGGAGCGTTTTTTTGCGCGGCCGCTAGAGTAGAATCCTCTGCAGCGCTCGGATAATTTACGCAAAATGAAATGGAGAGCCCGATTAGAACAAAGGCATATGCTCCGCTATTTCGCGAAAAAAGCCGCATGTACCTTCTCCAACCTTAGTATGAATGGGGATTTTTGAATGATTACTGTGACCACCTAAAGCAGCCATAATTTCCAACACCCCATTGGGGTGTGTTCCCTGTTCCAGCGTTGGTCACAATTTCGGAGGTTCGATTTCCATTCGCGTCGTACTGATAAACCATGCAAACGCTATTGTCGTATAAAGCAGAAATGACGCGTCCCGTATTGTCATATGTATATAGGGTAGAAGAATTTGCTTGTAATATGCCAATATAGAAAAATACAGGTGCCAAAAACACGGAAAAAAGGTGTTTCTGAATGATAGCTCTAGTAGAGTTTCGCATTTTGTAGGCTCCACCCTGCGGTAAATATGTGACCGTTATCCGGTTATATTGATGATCGCAACTATGGATGAGCCGAAAGAATTCCCTGTATAATTCACAACTATGTTGTTGAGGGACTGAAATCCAAGCAGAACACTCGGATGGTTGACAGTTCCGCCATTGCTGCCTGTTCCGTCAAAGAGCAACGTCGCTCCGGAGATGCTGCTATAGGTGTTTATTGAATCGCTTTCTACAACTCCTAAGGCGTACGAGGTTGAATTTAGGCGAGCACCAAAGAGTGGCCATGTCGTCCCGGTTGGCGTGCCTCCAAAAGCGCCGGCGCTGAAGCCAACGGCGCCATTGAATTCAAAAACGGCAAATGTCTCGCCACCATTCGTTCCTGATGTATTCGATGTGTAGTTAACCCCATCCCCTGTTTGAGAAATACGGGCACACACCAATATACCTTGGTTTGAAATGACTCCTTGACTAGAAAAGGCAGTATAGAAGGTACTTGGGCAACTCTGCAAATTTCCGGAATTGGAGTGGCCCGAAATTACAGATATTAACAAGTTACCTGGCGTAGGCGTAGAGTTAAGCGTGACAGAGAAGGTGGATTGTGAGGCTGATGTCCCCCTTACGCCAGCGTACTGGACCAGGGTTGGCGCGTTGCCGCTTCCACCGCAGGAGCCATTTGAGGCAGCGATAGCTCGTCCCTTGGCGTCGAAGGTGACATTCGCGCATGTATATGCTCCCGCTGCCACCCCAGAACTGGAAAGTGTCGTTGCAAGCGTGCCGGAGGTTGTAATGTCCCCCGTAAGGTTGCCTGGCGTGATTGAGGTTGGGCCAGAGAACTGGGGTAAATTGCCTGCCACGGGAGAGCCCGCAGGGGACACCGCCGCGTCAATACAATCGACCGTGGCGGCAAAATTCTGCATTACTTTTGCTGCGTCAGCCACTTGCCCGTTGGAAATCTGGTTGGGAAGCAAGCAGGCCGCATTGGCCCCCACCCCCCTAGCAAGGCCAGCAACAAAAGGCAGAAACCAAGTCGAATGGAGTGGCGATTCATCGAGCTAACTCCAATGATAGAAAGAGAAAAACCACTCGGGAACTTAATAAGCATATCACCGGGTTTGGAACTCTACCTATGAGTGTCACACATCGCCTAAATCTCGTCAACTAGGGGTTGGGTAAAAATGATCCTCCAGACACGTAGGGTCGAATGCGGTACGACTTTCCCTTCAGATGTGAGCTCATATGCGTTGACAACGAATCCTTGACGCAACGAGCCCGCGATGGTCACGGTCATTGACAACAAAGGTCGCAGACGAAAAGTCCTTTCCTATCTCGCCACCCCCGACTATATCGACGACAGCCTCAAACCCTATGGATGGTACAGGGACTTTGTCCTCGCAGGTGGCAGGGAACACGGCCTCCCGCCAGAGTATATTGCCCAATACATCCAGTCGGTTGAAACGATCGAAGATCCCGACAACGCACGAGATAGGATTCAGCGGGCCACGCTCGAGGGGCCCGGACTGTGAGACTACGGTGTTGGTTTGGGTTGCCCGTCCAGACTGCGGTCACTATGTCCGGTATTGCTGCGCGGGCGATCTGGCGAAGCAGCTTGCGGGAACCACCGTTTTCACTGAGGTGGAGTCGTTTGATATTTCAAATAGACTGCGCCGTACTACTGCCTTCAAAGACTATCTGGAGGCGCGTTGGAACTCAGAGAACTTTCAGCAAAGCTACTACAATTTCTCGGGTGTCCTCAGTGCTGGGGCGGGCTCGTTTGACTCTGTTAGGACCTATGTCGCGCGCGGGCCGAAGATCCGATCCAGACCCAGATGGCGCCGATAGGGTGTCACCCTATAGATGTAAGCTTGCCTGAAGCATTCAGGCCGAGCCTGCGGCGTTCCGCAGCTCTGGTATATCTCTCTGCCTCTTTCACAGTCGTCCAGCCGAACATGGCCATAAGCTCGTGAGCCGTGGCGCCGTTTTCTGCGCACCTGGTCGCGGCGGCTTTGCGAAGGCCGTGGGCAGAACCTGGTACGCCGGCCTCGTTGCAACGCTTGCGGAACCAGTTGCCGAAGCCGTTGGAGGTAAAGGGCTTGCCGAACTCGGTCACCAGGAAAGCACGCTCGCCTTTGTCGTCGGTGGCGGCGATAGATTCGGCGAGCGCTGGCAGGACACGAATGGTGACGATAACGCCTGAGGTGCGCTTGGTCTTCATGGGCTGGATGGACAGCACGTCGCCGTCGACGTGGCGGCGGCCGATCGTCACCACGTCGGAGCGACGCAGACCGGTGTAGAGCATCAAATCGAGCGCCAAGCGTGCCTTGGTGCCTACAGGGTGACGCGCCTCGTATGCCTCGACCTCATCGACAGTCCATGTGTGGAAGCCCTCCGGATTCTGTTTCAGGCTTTTGACGCCGACCGCCGGATTGAACTCGATCAGATTTGCCTCAAGGGCGAAGTCGAGGACGATTCGCATGGTCTTTAAAAAGATGTTGGCTTGGGCTGGCGTTTCGGCGCGGCGATCCCGACCCTGGACCAGCATGGCGCGGTCGACTTCGGCCAGGCGAAGGTTGCCACCGGTCTCGGCAATACTCGCCAGGAGACGGTCGCGGTTCCTTTTGGTCGATGGCACCAGGGCCGCAAAAGCTGCGGACTTTTTGTATTGCTGGATCAACCGTGATTGCGACCATGACAAGAAAGCGGACCATAGAGCTTGATCCATTCGGCTGGTCTGGCCGGTCTCGGGGTGCCGGGCTCCAGTTCTTCGAGTATCACCCGCCGCATATGCGGGGTGAGATCGAAGGCCTCGACGACGGAGAGGTGCCGTTGCCGGTTGGCGAGGACAATGGCATCGAAGCGGTCGGCGTCGAAGGAATCTGGACGCATCAAATCCTCCCGATCGTCGGGAATGGAAGAGGAAAACGTGGGGATCCCGACCAGCGATCGGAGATGGCTGTTAGATGCTCGGCCTGGCTGCCGGTTCCGTCCAGGTCCAAGTCGGAGACTGCGTCCGACAAATATAAGGCCGGCTAATCAAATGCCTGTTTGCTCTACCCATCCGCTTGCCCAAGCCCTTAGCAACCGGTACGTCGTGCCAAGCGCGGAGAACTTGGAGTGCGTAAGGGGGGTAGGCCAGCCTCCGATCCGAAAGCCGTTGCCTGACACAAATATGCCGCCCCCAACCTCGTTCGTGGCGGGGGGCGGCGATGATCGACACTGCCGAAAGCCGCGGGCAATGGGTGGCAGCTATCCGGCAAGGCAAGACGCGTCAGAGCAGCGGCGGAGGACGCCGCGTCGGGTCATCAACCGGTGGCGTTACCGTGGGATCGTAGCCCGTCCAGCCGCTCTCGCGATAAACCCGCTCGCGCGCCGCAATGTCGACGGGTGGCGTCTCGCCGAGAAGGCGTGCCACCAGGGCGTCCTGGCTGTCGTCGGCGCGCACGGTAACCATCGTGCCACCGCGACGGATGGCCTCGGCATAGACCTCGGCTTCCTCGGACGACAGGCCGGAGCTGGTAAGAGCATCGACGATGCCACCCGCCACGCCACCAGCCACCGCGCCAGCGGCGAGACCGGCCAGCGTCGAAACGAACCAGCCGGTCGCCACGATCGGACCGAGGCCCGGAATGGCGAGCAGGCCGACGCCGGCGAGTGCGCCGGCACCACCGCCCAGCACGGCGCCGATGCCGGAGCCGACAGCGGTGGCTTCGGCGCCATCGCTGATTTGGTTGTCTTCGTTCTCAGGCGAAATGACCGAGATATCGTCGTTGGAAATCCGGGCTGCGCGCAGCCGGTCCACGACTGCCATGGCGTCGGACCAGCTGTCGTAAAGTCGGGTGTGGGTGCTCATGATGCTATCCTTCCCAGATGGTTGGATTGAGTGTGGGCTGAGGTCTCGCTCGGCATGGAGGGAAGCCTCAATCCGTGCTGATGGTGCCCTTGTAGTCGACGCCGACGCTGACGGTTGCGCCGTTGCGGCGGGCGTGGCCGCGCCAGATACCGTCCTTGGACTGAACGAGACCGCTGACGTCGGTGTAGCCGACATCCTCAAGCCAGGAGCGGGCCTGTGCCTCGGTGAAGCTGTTGGCGCCAGGTTTCAGGTCGCCGTTGTTGGGTGTGGTCTGCGCTGGAGGGGTGTTCGGCGATGTCGGAGCCGCCGGGTTGGGGGCAGGCGTTGCTGGTTCGCTGGGCGCCGTCGGGGCGGCCGGATCGGACGGCGCGGGCGTGGTCTGAGCGAAGGCGCCGCCGCCGAGAGCGAGCACAGTGGCCATGCAAAGTGAGGCGAGCTTCATTGGAATCTCCTCGGACATTGGGATCACTGCCGGTTAAGCGGAGTCGGGAGACGCAACCGGCCGGCGACTTTTGGAGAATGCGAGAACGTGTTTTCCACATCTCGGCACCACCTATTCAACGTCTCCAGGCGGCAATAGTTCCATGGCCGATCCGCGGCCGCTCCCCATCCATTGCTGGCTTCGGAGCGCTTCGTTC
Organism: Pseudomonadota bacterium; assembly: GCA_018262505.1. Taxonomy (GTDB): domain Bacteria; phylum Pseudomonadota; class Alphaproteobacteria; order Rhizobiales; family Pleomorphomonadaceae; genus Pleomorphomonas. The sequence continues at coordinate 9,788 of JAGSYV010000035.1, read as the reverse complement.
CTCCAGCAGATCGATGGAATGCGCGCCGATGGCTGCAATGAAATCGCGCCAATGCCTGCGATGAAAATCGGCTCAAAAGGCAAGGAAGACGGAACCGTTTCCTATCTGCGGAATTCAGTTGGGGTGTTTCGTCCCATCAAGCTGGGTGGCCGAAATCCGAACCGCTCACCTGGTTCCATATAGGCTCGAAACTCAAAGCGCATCATGATGACCGATGATATTCTTACCTATTTGCCGGCCATGCGCGCTTTTGCGCGTTCCCTCTGCGGTAATGCAACGGATGCCGACGATCTGGTCCAGGAAGCCCTGGTCAGAGCGATCGAGAATATTTCCAGCTATACGCCGGGCACCAATTTGCGGGCTTGGTTATTCACCATCATGCGTAACCGCTTCTATTCCAATTGCATCAGGAGGGCGCGAGAGCGGACGGGCGATGAGGACTGCGCGTCGCAGCAGCCCACCGTGTCGGCGCAGCAGGAATGGCAAGTGCGGATCAAGGAATTGGAGACCGCCCTGGAGGAACTGCCCGTCCACTACCGAGAGGCAATCGTATTGGTGGTGGTGCTCGAAGAGAGCTACGCCCACGCCGCCGAAATTCTCGGTTGCGATATCGGAACGATCAAGAGTCGCATCAATCGGGGTCGCAAAATGCTGCGCGCCGCCATGGGCGAAGAAATCTAGAGCATCGGACCGAAAAGTGGAATCCGGTTTTCGGAAAATCCGATGCAACAACAAAAAGCTAGATCGCCATCTTGCGTCCGTAAGGACGCGCGACGATCTAGCCGCCCCGAAACCGCGCCTCGATTTTCATGGCGGGCGGTCAAGAAAATGGAGCTTCTCGCGCTGTCGTCGGTTGGGTTCCTCGCATGCCGCAAGGATGCGGGAGCGGCAGCCGCAACAACAGGGTGAGTGCCGACAGCGGAAAGAGAGCGACCTCTTTTTCCTCCCCCCCGAGACGCATGACGAAGACTCTGTCGCCATATCCCAGGGGGGAAAACCCATGGACGATATCCGTGAACACTATTTGGCGTGGCTGCGTGACGCGCACGCCATGGAAGAGCAGGCCCTCACGATGATGCGTGGCTTGCTGTCGCGTTTGGAAAACGACCCGGTGCTTTGCTCCCGGATGGAGCAGCATGTGGCGGAAACCGAACGCCAGGCCGAGTCGCTTCGAAAACTGATCGAGGGGCGCGATAGCGGCGCCTCGATGATGAAGGATACGCTAGGCAAGGCCTCGGCCTTGGGGCAGGCGCAGGGCGGCATGTTTGCCGACGACGAGATCGTCAAGGGCCTGATGGCCAGCTACACTTTCGAGCAGATGGAAGTTGCCGCCTATAAGGTGATCATCTCGACGGCCTCGGTCCTCGAGGACACCACGGCAATCGCGATCTTCGAGCAGAACCTTGCCGAAGAGCAGGGTATGGCCGATTGGCTACTCGATCATCTGGATCAGACGATGCGGATTTTTCTTGCCCGCGATGAGGCCGGCCGTCCTGCCCGCCGATAACTTGGCAGCGGGCGATTTCGCCAGACGGTTATATAGGTAAGCCACCGCCCGTCGCGCGGCGGTTCGCCGTTGAAATTCGCGTCCGGTTGATTGGAAGATTACTCGGGTGCCGAGGAGTCGCCTGCCGGGTTCTTCTCGCGCTGACGATCGAGCGCTCTGTTGAGTTCGATTGCCAAATCCCGTAGCCGCTCGGGGACTGGCTCAGCGGCGATGGCGTCTATCAAGTGCCTTGCAGCCGTTCGCAATCCGGAGAGGTCATCCTCTGACGGCAGTTTGTCGCACGGGGCGTCGGAGCAGGGACCATTTGGGCACATGATGCTTCAGCATAGGCACACCGTCTGAAAATCACATTACCCGACGAAGCGCCAGAACCCGGAATTTCTTATAAAACCGCAGGTGTGATCTTCCTGCCAACCCTCCGGGCCGCCTTCGAGAAGCATCGCGAGGAAACCGAGGTGCAGATCGAGCCGACCTCAACCTGACGAAGATCGCCGAAAGCTCGGCCAATCAGGCGGCTCTCAAGGCTGCTTGATGCGAGGGCTTCTCGCCGCGACTTTCAGACCGGTACGCGTCTTCCCCTCTCTCTCTCAGGCAGCGCGTACCGCTGCGGACGGCTCCATCTGCATGGGGCCGTCCGGATTTTGGGGGAACCGCGGTGTCTTGTCGGCTTGGCAATGATGCGGCGGCTCGACGGCTGGCGCCTAGCGGATTCCCAACGCTCTGGCGTCAATCAGCCGGATCGCTTTCCCGGTAAACGAGAGCAATGTCCTGGATTCCGCTGAATTGGCGGGCCTGCGTTCCCCGTCTTCTTCAAAAATAGCGACCGGGGATTTGCGAAAAATTCATACGGGTGCCGTACATATGCCTAAGCATAAAGGTGAAGGATGGCGCTCGGAAAACAACTTCAGACCGCGCTGAGCGTCAGCCGGCGTGTTTCGTTGCTCGTGGGAACGCTCGCTGCGTCCTGCCTCGTCGTCGCACTGGCATTGATGTTCGTCCTTCACGGTACGCTGCCGATTTCCTGGCAGTCAGGCCTGTTGGCAGGCCTCGTATCCGAAACCATTCTGCTCTTGCTGATCGTCGTGATTGGCTTCTTGCTGGTACGCAAGAGCCTCGCTTTGATGCAGGGCGAGGAACATACCGAACGCTCGGCCCGGGTCGATCCCGTCACCTTGGCGTTGACCCGCGCTGATTTTCTCGACGAGCTGCGTCGTCGTGTCCAGACGGCCGCGGATCGTCGGCACGCCTACGTCATGTTGGACCTCGACCATCTCAAAGCGCTCAACGACACCTTCGGCCACGCCGCCGGCGACGAAGCGCTTGCCCAACTGGTCCGCATCTGCCGCGACGAACTGCCGGCAGCGGTTGTCGGACGGCTCGGAGGTGATGAGTTCGCGCTGCTGCTCACCGATTGCGCCTCGCGTGGCGAGGTGGTTCAAGCGGTCAAGGCGCTGCTCGATCGGTTGCGCCTGCCGGTGCAGATCAATGGCCGCACCATGCGCCTGTCGGCAACGGCCGGCATCGCCATGGCACCGGACGACACGCACATCGCCCTCGAGCTCGTCAATCTTGCCGACCTCGCGCTCTACAAGGCCAAGCAGGCGCGGGGAACGGTGCTGTCCTATAACGCCCGCATGCTGGTGGACGATCGCTATACCCGGCTGCTCACCCGCGAACTGCGCGCCGCCATCTACCTCAACCAGCTCGACATGCACTATCAGCCGATCGTTGCCGCGGACGGTGTCGAGCAGACGGCTTTCGAGGCGCTGATCCGCTGGCACCATCCGCTGCGCGGAACGATCCCGCCGGCCGAATTCATCTCGGTTGCCGAGCAGTCGACCCTGATTGAGGAAGTGGGAGAGTGGGTCATTCGTCGCGTCATTCGGGATGCCGTCCGCTATGGGCAGTACCAGTTCGGCATCAACGTATCGGCCGTCCAGTTGAAACAGCCCGGTTTCGCAGCCTTTGTCGTCGGCGAATTGCAGTCAGCAGGCTTGCCGGCGAGCCGCCTCGTGCTTGAGATCACCGAGACCGTCTTCCTCGATTTCGGCTCGGTGGAACGGGCCAACCTCGATGGGTTGAGGGCGGCCGGCATGATGATTATGCTCGATGACTTCGGTTCGGGCTTTGCTTCCCTGCAATATCTCAGGAAGTTCCGCTTCGATTGCCTGAAGATCGATAAGAGCTATGTCCATGCCGCTGGTTCAAGCGATGTCGACATGACCTTTGTTACCGCCATCACCGAACTCGCCCGCGCGCTCGGCACGCGCGTCTTGGCGGAGGGCGTCGAGACTGAGGAACAATACCTGCTGATGAAGGCCGCGGGTTGCCAGATCTTCCAGGGCTATTATTTCGGTCGACCGGCTTCCCTGCCCGAGGTAGTGGCCTCACCGCCGTTGGCGCGGGACCGCTGTATCGTCGGAGGCTGATCCCCGCCTTCGCCGATCGGATCGCAAAACCTTGCCTTCCGACGCGGACCATCGCCCTCAACCGTTCCGTCGGCGCGATAGCTGCGAAAGTCATTCGGTCCGTCTGGCTTTTGCCCTAGACTGGATTTGTCCTTTCGCGCGGTCGCTATCCGCCCCATTTCCGAGGTTTGCCATGCGCCTGATCGGCATGCTTGACTCCCCCTATGTCCGCCGCACCGCATTGACGCTCGCCACTCTCGATATTCCGTTTGCGCACGAGTCGCTGTCGGTCTTTCGCCAGTACAAGGAGTTCGCCGCCATCAATCCGGTGGTGAAGGCGCCGACAGCGGTCACCGATGACGGAGTGGTGCTGCTCGATTCCACGCTGATCATCCATTACGCATTGAAGGCCCTTGCCGACGGCAGGACGCTCGGACCGGTCGACCCGAGGCTGATCGCACTTGATGTTCGCCTGACCGGCCTCGGGCTTGCCGCCTGCGAGAAGGCGGTGCAAACCGTTTATGAGCGCCAGCTTCGTCCGGCCGAGAAACAGCATCAGCCTTGGCTCGAAAGGGTCGCCGGTCAGCTCAAGGCCGCACTCTCGGCGATTGAAACAGACATCGCCGGTGCCGAATGGCTGTTGGCGCCGCCGTTGAGTGAGGCTGGCATCACCCTCGCCGTGGCGGGCACCTTCATCGCTGAAATGATCCCGGATGTGGTGACGCTCTCCGATTATCCACGGTTTGCCGCTTTGACCGATGCCGCCGAGGCGACTGCGCTATTTCAGGCATGGCCCTACGAATAGACTGGATAATTAGTATGACTAATAGGCGCTTCGGCTAGTCAAGCCGGAAACGGAAAGCTATTGTCACCTTCGTTGGCAAGCCGAGCGGCTGACTGACGCGGAGGGGCGCATGCCGAAGGTTTCCGTCTTGTCCAGCCATGCCTGCCATCTGGGTGAGGGACCGAGTTGGCATCCGGGACGAGCCAGGGCTTTCTGGTTCGATATCATGGAGCGCCAGTTCCTGGAGATGGGGCTCGAGGAGACGACGCCCCGCATCCACGCCCTTCCTTTCCACGCCACCGTTGCTGCCCGTGTCGATGATGACCGGCATCTGATTGCCAGCGACGCGGGTTTTCATCTCAGATCGATCGACAATGGCGCGTTGACGGAACTTCGTTCGTTCTGGGACGAGCGGCCCGGCACGCGCAGCAACGACGGGGCCGTCCATCCGTCCGGCGCCCTGTGGATCTCCACCATGGGCTGGCGGTTCGAACCAGGGTTTGGACGCATATGGTGGTATCGAGCCGGCGAACTCAGATTGATCGTCGAGGGCCTCACCATTCCCAACGCCATCGCTTTTTCGCCCGATGGCCAGACCGCCTATTTCTCCGACACGCTGGAACATGTGATCTACAGGATCGCCGTCGATCCGGCGACGGGCTTGCCTTCAGGTGACCGAAGCGTGTTTTGCCGGGTGAGTGGCGGCGGCCCTGACGGCGCGACCGTTGATGCCGATGGCCTTTTGTGGAACGCGCGCTGGGGCGGTTCCGCCGTTGACGCCTACGATCCCAATGGGCGCCTCGTCAGCACCATTGCACTGCCAGCCCGACAGGTGAACTGCCCGGCGTTTGTTGGTCCCAAGCTCGATCGTCTCCTCGTTACCTCGGCTTTTGAAGGTTACGACGCGGAAAGGCGAGCCGCCGAGCCCGAGGCCGGCCGGACTTATCTGGTCGATGGCCCCTTCCGCGGGTTGCCCCAACCGGCGGTCCAGATCGGTTGAACGCGTTATACTGCCAGGAGGAAGCCGATGTCCCGACCGCGCCGCCACAAGCTCTGGTTCGACAATCCCGACAATCCCTCGATGACGGCGCTCTATCTTGAGCGCTACCTCAACTACGGCCTGACCCTCGAGGAGCTGCGATCCGATCGGCCGATCATCGGCATTGCCCAGACCGGTTCCGATCTGTCGCCGTGCAACCGCGTCCACCTTCGCCTCGCCGAACGGGTGCGCGAAGGCATCCGCGCGGCCGGCGGCATCGCCTTCGAGTTTCCCGTGCATCCGATCCAGGAGACAGGCCGACGGCCGACGGCGGCGCTCGACCGCAATCTCGCCTATCTCGGCCTCGTCGAGATTCTGCACGGCTATCCGCTCGACGGGGTGGTGCTGACCACCGGCTGCGACAAGACGACGCCGGCACTGATCATGGCGGCCGCCACCGTCGATCTGCCAGCCATCGTGCTGTCGGGCGGACCGATGCTCGACGGCTGGTATGAAGGAAAGCTCGCTGGCTCAGGCACCATCATCTGGGAAAAGCGACTGCAGCTTGCCACCGGGGAAATCGACTACGAGCAGTTCATCGAGGTGGCGGCGGCTTCGGCGCCGTCCGACGGCTATTGCAATACCATGGGCACTGCCTCCACCATGAATTGCCTCGCCGAGGCGCTCGGCATGAGCTTGCCCGGCAATGCCGCCATTCCCGCGCCCTATCGCGAGCGCGGGCAGATGGCCTATCGCACCGGCGAGCGCATCGTCACCATGGTCGAGGAAGACCTGAGGCCGTCGAAGATCTTGACGCGGCAGGCGATCGAGAATGCCATCGTCGTCAACTCGGCAATCGGTGGCTCGACCAATGCTCAGCCACATATCGTCGCCATTGCCCGCCATGCCGGCGTGCCCATCCAGCCGATGGATTGGCAGACGGTCGGCTACGACGTGCCGCTGATGGTCAACATGCAACCGGCCGGCAGCTATCTCTCCGAAGGCTTCCACCGCGCCGGTGGCCTGCCGGTGGTGATGAAAGCGCTGCTCGACAACGGCCGCCTGCATGGCGATGCGCTGACCGTTACGGGGCGGACGCTGTCAGAAAACTTGGCGCCATACCCCGGACCCGACGGCGAGGTGATCAAGCCCTATGAGGCGCCGATGAAGGAAAAAGCCGGCTTCATCGTGTTGAAAGGCAACCTGTTCGACGCTGCCATCATGAAGACGTCGGTCATCTCCGAAGAATTTCGTCTTCGCTACCTGTCCAGGCCGGGATCGGAGAATGTCTTCGAGGGGCCAGTCGTGGTCTTCGATGGGTCGGAAGACTATCATCACCGCATCGAGGATCCGGCGCTTGGCATCACGCCCGAGACCATCATGGTCATTCGATACGCCGGACCGGTCGGCTGGCCGGGCTCCGCCGAAGTCGTCAACATGCAGCCGCCAGCCGCCCTCATCGAGCGTGGCATCAGTGCGCTGCCTTGCATGGGGGATGGCCGGCAGTCCGGCACCTCCGGCTCGCCTTCCATCCTCAACGCCTCGCCCGAGGCGGCGGTGGGTGGCGGACTTGGCTTGCTCAGGACCGGCGACCATATCCGCGTCGATCTCAACGCCGGCACCGCCGATGCTCTCGTCGATGCCGAGGAGTGGGAGCGCCGCCGTGCCGCGTTCGAGCCGGTTTATCCTCCCAGCCAGACACCCTGGCAGGAACTCTATCGGGCGACGGTCGGCCAACTCGCCGATGGCGCGGTGATGGAAATGGCAGTGAAGTACCAGAAGGTCGCAGACAACGATCCGCGCGATAGCCACTGACCCAGTGGTCAGCGACCGGCTGCGGCCGCCGCCACGCGCGCCGCGCCGGCGCGGATCGTTTCGACGATCGCCGCGGCGGCCGCTTCGCTATTTCCAGCGGCAATGGCCGTCACGACATGACGGTGGGCTGCGCAGGAAGCTGCCTTGGCCTCCGGATTGTTCACCGGCGTTGTGATGGCGAAGGTCGCGGCCAAGGCAACTTCGATCAATGCCGATGCCGTGCGGAAAAACGGGTTGCCGCTGAGGCGGGCTATGGTGAGGTGAAAATTGAGGTCGGCGGCGGCGAAGGCCGCCGAGGAGGCGTCGGGTGCTTCCATGCGATCAACAACAGCATGAAGGGCAGCTATATCCGCCTCGCTGCATCTCTGGGCGGCGAGCGATGCAGCCACAGGCTCCAGAGCGAGACGAACGTCGGAAAGGTGGGCGAGCAGTTCCAGGCCGATGCCACAATCGAGATGCCAGCGCAGCATGTCCGGATCGAACAAATTCCAGTTCGTCCGCTCGACGACGCGCGTGCCGACACGGGTTTTCGGCTGGATAAGCCCCTTGGCGGCCAGCGTCTTCAGCGTTTCCCTCAGCACCGTCCGCGACACGCCAAAGCGGGTCATCAGCTCTGCATCGGATGGCAATAGGCTGCCCTCCGGTCGTCGACCGCCGATGATCTCGTGGGCGAGTTCACGGACTATCTCGTCTTGGCGCGACCGTTTCACCCCCACTTGTCGTGTCATGAGCCCTCCATAGAATGGCCAGACACCCCCCGCGAATCACGATTTGTTAACGTTTGCGGAAGGCTGGTGCGACTATGCCACAACCGGACGGGCATGGAAGCCGGCCGAAAGACCAACCTAGAAAAAACCTTTTGTTTTTCTGGAACTTGAGCGAGATTGAGGGATATCGAAAAGGTCGCTCAAGCAGAGCGCGGGGAGAGAAGCATGACACATCCGGTTGAAGAATACATCACGCTCGATGGCGGTGACGGCCTCAAGGCTATTTTCAGCCCGGCCGGCGCGCAGCTTGTGGCGCTCTACGTTCCGACGCGCTCCGGTGGACCGGTACAGACCGTGATCGGCTCATCCGGCCGCCTTAACGCACCCGATGGCGATGGCTGGGCCGGTACCATCTGTGGCCGCTATGCCAATCGCATCGCCGGCGCCAGCTTCACCCTCGATGGCGTCACCTATCGCCTGCCGGCCAACGAAGGCACCAAGCAGTTGCACGGCGGCGCGAACGGCTTCGGGCATCTGGCTTGGAAAGGCGAGAAGGCGGCCAAACAGGTGGTCTTCCATCTCGACTCGCCCGATGGCGATATGGGTTATCCCGGCGCACTGGCGGTGACGGCAGCTTACGGATTTAGCGGCCAGACGCTCTATCTGGACATGACAGCGACAACGACCAAGCCGACGGTGATCAACCTTACGCACCACGTCTATTGGAATCTTGTGGGCAAAGGCGACATCCTCGGCCACTTGATGCAGATTCCGGCGAGCCGCTACACGCCCGTGGATGCCGACCTCATCCCCGTCGGGCCGCTGGCCGACGTGGCAGGCACCCGCTTCGACTTCCGTGAGAAGCGGCCGATCGCCGGTCCCTACGACCATAACTTCGTTCTCGACGCGGGACGCGGTGATCTGCACCTCGGCGCTCGTGCCATCGAGCCGTTGACCGGCCGTACGCTGGAAGTCTGGACCACCGAGCCGGCCATCCAGCTCTATACCGGCGAGCATTTCACACCGGCCATCAAGGCACCGTTCTCCGAGCAACTGAAGAATGCCGGCTTCGCGCTGGAGCCCCAGACCTTCCCCAACGCCCCCAACGAGCCCAGTTATCCGAATTCGGTTCTGCGCCCGGGCGAAATCTACCACCATCGCATCGAGTGGCGCTTCTCGGGGTTCTGAGCGGCGTCTCTTGTCTAGCTAAGAAGGCCGCGTACCGCGAGGGCGCGGCCTTTTGCGTCAGGCGAAAGCTGCAGCGGTCTTCCCGTTACCCGGCCGCGCGCAGGTGACGACCGTCGACGGCGAGATCGAAAACCACGTCGTCCGAATAGAGCGGCCGGCCGATGCTCATTCCGAAGGCCGAACGCGCCACGCGCCCGACGACGTGAAATTCCGGCCGTCCGTTGCCGTGGCCAGTCAGCGTCACGGTGAAGTGCTCGGCCAGCGTCTGCCCCTTCAGCGTCAGAAGGCCATCCACCTCGGCGGTGGTCTCCGATGTCCGGCGCACGGCGGTCGACGCGAAGCGGATGGCCGGATGGTCTGCCGCATCGAACACCGCCGATGATCGAAGCAAGCTGTCGAG
>JAGSYV010000241.1 GCA_018262505.1 Pseudomonadota bacterium | reverse complement strand
GGGCATGGTGCCGGCGCTGCTTCTTGGTGTCACGCCGTCCTACGCTCAGCTCGCATCCATCGGCCCCGGTGAGGGGGAAGTCGATATCGTTGCCTGGGCCGGCTATATCGAACGCGGCGAGACCGACAAGAATTACGACTGGGTCACCGATTTCGAGAAGGCCACCAGTTGCAAGGTGCAGGTGAAGGTAGCCGGCACGTCCGACGAGATGGTGTCGCTGATGAATGAGGGCGGCTTCGACCTCGTCACCGCATCCGGTGACGCGTCGTTACGCCTGATCGCCGGCAAGAAGGTGCAGCCGATCAACCTGGACCTGATCCCGTCCTGGAAGACGGTGGACGAGCGCCTGCAGAGCGCCGCCTGGCACACGGTGGATGGCGTTCACTATGGCGTGCCCTATCAATGGGGCGCCAACGTGCTGATGTATAACACCGAAGCCTTCAAGGGCAGTGCGCCTACCAGTTGGAACGTGGTGTTTCAGGAACAGACCCTGCCGGACGGCAAGTCCAACAAGGGGCGCATCCAGGCCTTTGACGGACCGATCTACATCGCCGACGCCGCGCTTTATCTGAAGGCGCACAATCCCGAACTCGGCATCACCGACCCCTACGCGCTGACCGAGACGCAGTACAAGGCCGCCCTCGACCTGTTGCGCACGCAGAAGGATCTGGTGCAGCGCTATTGGCATGATGCCATGAAGCAGGTGGACGACTTCAACAACGAGGGCGTCGTCGCCTCGTCGTCCTGGCCGTTCCAGGTCAACCTGCTGGTCTCCCAGAAGAAGCCGATTGCCTCGGTCATTCCGTCGGAAGGCGCCACCGGCTGGGCCGACACCACCATGATGCACGCCAATGCCAAGCATCCCAACTGCGCCTATCTCTGGATGGAGCATTCGCTGCAGCCGAAGGTGCAGGGCGATGTCGCCGCCTGGTTCGGTTCGGTTCCGTCGGTTCCGGCCGCCTGTAAAGGCAACGCGAATTTGACCGACGAAGGCTGCAAGACCAACGGCATCGACAACTTCGACAAGATCAGCTTCTGGCGCACGCCCGTCGCCAAGTGCACGGCGGCTGAGGCCTGCGTGCCCTATCACCGCTGGGTGTCGGATTATATGGCGATCCTCGGCGGCCGCTGAACCGGCGCTTGGAGGTACCGGTCCGGACTATCTCTCCGGGCCGGTCTGCCCGGCCGCCTGTTCCAAACGGCGCCGCCGCGTCGCGACCGACAGGTTTCCCTGATCCGGCCCTGCCCTTGCTCCTTTGTGCAAGCGCGCATTGGCTGGGCCCAGGTCGCAACATCTTGTGTTCTCCAACGAGCCTTCCTGATGACATCCACATCCGCGACCGCTGTCCTCTTCCAAAACGTCAGCCGCCATTTCGGTACGGTGCGTGCCGTGGACGGGGTGGATTTCGAAATAGGCCAGGGAGAGTTCTTCGCCATGCTCGGACCGTCGGGTTCGGGCAAGACGACTTGCCTCCGCCTGATCGCCGGCTTCGAGCAGCCAACCGCTGGCCATATCGAGATTTTCGGCGAGACGGCGGAGGGGCTGGCGCCCAACCGGCGCGACGTCAACACCGTGTTTCAGGACTATGCGCTATTCCCGCACATGACGGTGCTGAACAATGTCGCCTATGCGCTGATGGTGCGTGGTGTTCCGCGCGCGGAGCGTGAAAAGCGCGCCCGGGAAGCGCTGTCGCTCGTTCGGCTCGAGGGTATGGATGCCCGGCGCCCGGCGCAGCTTTCCGGCGGTCAAAGGCAGCGCGTGGCGCTCGCCCGCGCCCTGGTCAATCGACCGAAGGTGCTGCTGCTCGACGAGCCGCTCGGGGCGCTCGACCTCAAGCTGCGCGAGGAAATGCAGGAGGAGTTGCGCCGCCTGCACAAGCAACTCGGCCTCACCTTCGTCTTCGTGACCCATGACCAGGGCGAGGCGCTGTCCATGGCGGACCGCGTGGCGGTGTTCAATAAGGGCCGCATCATCCAGGTTGGCACGCCCGAAGACATCTACCAGCGACCGACGACGCGCTTTGTGGCCGATTTCGTCGGGTCGTCCAACGTATTGACGCCTGATCAGGCGCCCCGCTTCGGCGGTGTCAGTCGCTGGACCAGCTTGCGACCGGAATCGATCCTGATCGGCGCTACGGCCGATACCATGGACGTCCGGCAGACTGCCGAGGTGATCGATCAGCAGTTCCAGGGCGCCATGCGCAAGACACGGCTCAAGATCAACGGGCTCGAGGTCTGCGCCATGGCGCCGGCTTCGCAGACGCTCGGCGTAGGCCAAGCGGTCACGGTCGGCTGGTCTCAGGGCGCCCTGCATGCCATGGATGGGGAGGGCAATGATGTCTGATCTTGCCCTGCGACGGCGCGGGCCGTTGTCTTCGTTGCTTGACGCCGTCTATCGCCGTCCGCGTCTCTTCCTCGCGGTTCTGCTTGCGGCGCCGCTCCTGTGGCTTGGCGTCATCTATCTTGGCTCGCTGTTTGCCCTTCTGGCGCAGAGCTTTTTCAGTCTGGATGACTTCTCCGGGGTGATCGTTCGCGAGTTCACCTTGTCCACCTGGGTGCAGTTGATGGCACCCGCCAACCTCGACGTCATCGTTCGCACGGTGTCGATGTCGGCGCTGGTGACGGTGGCCGATGCCATCATGGCCTTCCCGATCGCCTATTACGCGGCCCGCTATGCCCGGGGCCCGATGAAGGCGGCCTTCTACCTGTTGGTGATGATGCCGCTGTGGTCGAGTTATCTCGTCAAGGTCTATGCCTGGAAGCTGATTTTGGCGCGCGAAGGCATCGATACCTGGGTGCTGGACAAGATCGGCCTCAAGCCGCTGCTCGACTGGTATCTGTCGTTACCGGTGATCGGCGGCCCGTCGCTCTCCGCCTCCTACACCGGCACCTTCATCGTCTTCTGCTATGTCTGGCTGCCCTACATGATCCTGCCGGTACAGGCGGCGTTGGAGCGCGTGCCGGGCAACCTGATCGAGGCCAGCGCCGATCTTGGGGCCAGCCAGGGTGCCACCTTCCGCCATGTCATCCTGCCGCTCGCCTTTCCAGGCGTGGTGGCCGGCTCGATCTTCACCTTCTCGCTGACGCTTGGCGACTACATCATCCCGCAGATCGTCGGCGGCTCGCAGTACTATCTTGGCCAGGCG
>JAGSYV010000149.1 GCA_018262505.1 Pseudomonadota bacterium | reverse complement strand
GACTAATTGGACGGGGCGGACAGGAACACCAGATGCAGCAGGACGGATGCAGCAAATGAGCGCGAAATATCCAGGTCTTCCCACGGTCATCAACGGCAATGGTGCCGTTGCCCATGTCATGGGCCACGTATGCGGTGGCGTCATCGGCTACCCGATCACGCCCTCGACCGAAATTTCCGAAATCTATGAGAGCTTCCGCGCCGGCGGTGGCTGCAACGTCTGGGGCCGCCACCCCTTCTTCTATGAGCCGGAAGGTGAGCATTCGGCCCAGTCGGGCGCCCTTGGCGCCGCGCTGACGGGCGGCAAGTTCATTTCCAATGCCTCGTCCTCGCAGGGCATCCTCTACGGCCTCGAGTCGCATTATGTGACCGTCGGCAAGAAGGCCGGCGGCTTCGTGCTGCAGGTGGCCGCCCGCGTCGTGTCCAAGCATTCGCTCAACGTCATGGCCGGTCATGACGACGTCTACTCGCTGCTGCCCACCGGCTATACCATCCTGTTCGGCTCCAACCCGCAGGAAGCGGCCGACCTCGCCGCCATCTCCTACAGGGTTTCCTCGCTGTCGCTCGTGCCGGTCGCCAACTCCATGGACGGCTTCGCCACCTCGCACATGCTGTCGGAAGCCAAGATGCCGGAGCCGGCGCTGCTGAAGGAATTCCTCGGCGATCCCACCGGCCGCATCAAGTGCCCGACCGTTGCCCAGGAGATCCTGTTCGGCGCCAAGGGCCGCTCCTATCAGTTGCGCCAGTGGCTGGTGCGCAAGAAGGACACCTTCGCCGCCGCCGATGCCACCGCGCTCAAGGCCTACGTTGACGCCAACGAGGACGCCATTGAGGCCGACAACGAAGGCAAGCTGATCGAGGCCGCAGCCAAGTGGGTTCCGGCCGAGCTCAAGGCCCAGTTCAAGCGCCAGTGGCTGAATGCCTGGGAGAAGGGCACCCGCCAGCTCGTCCCGGCGCTCGTCGACATCCACAACCCCGGCCTGACCGGTGGCGTGCAGAACCAGCCCGACTTCCAGTCCGGCGCCGCCGACCATCGCACCCACTTCGTGGTGGACGTGCCGAAGTTCGTCAAGCAGGCGATGGACGAGTACGGCGAGCTGACCGGCCGTCACTATTCGCCGATCATGACCTACAAGACCGAAGACGCCGACTACGTGATGATCGGCCTCGGCTCGGTCACCGACGACGTCGAGGCGGTTGTCGACTACCTGCGTTCGAAAGGCCGCAAGGTCGGTTCGATCGCCGTCAAGCTGCTGCAGCCGTTCCCGGAAGCCGAGCTGATCGCCGCCATCGCCGGCAAGAAGGCCGTCACGGTGCTCGAGCGTTCGGACGACACCGCGCTCACCAGCTTCGTCACGCAGGCCCTGTTCAAGGCCCGCGAGAACGCCGACGGTGGCCGCCACCAGGGCATCCCTGCCATCGACAAGCTGCCCAAGGTCACCACGGCCATCTTCGGCCTCGGCGGCCATGATCTGCAGTCGCGTCATCTCGTCGCCGCCTTCGACAACATGGAAGCGGCCCGCAACAACCCGTTCGTCTACCTCGGCTCGCAGTTCTTCTCGAAGAACCCGAATGCCCGCATGAGCGAGGTCCAGGCCAAGCTCAAGGCGGCCTATCCGCAGACAGAGTTCATGGCGCTCGAGACCGGCGAGAATCCGCGCCTGCTGCCGGAAGACGCCTTCCGCGTCCGCTTCCACTCGGTGGGCGGCTACGGCACCATCGCCACCGGCAAGCTCCTGACCGACATCCTGGCCGGCGCCCTCGGCCTCTACTCCAAGGCCGCCCCCAAGTACGGCTCCGAGAAGTCCGGCGCACCGACCAACTACTACATCACGCTGTCGCCGGAGCCGGTGAAGATCACCAACGCCGAGATCGAGGACGTCGAGATCGTCATCTCGCCGGACCACAAGGTCTTCGCGCACTCCAACCCGCTGCGCGGCCTCGCGAAGGGTGGTACCTTCATCCTGCAGACCTCGAAGACGCCGCTTGAGGCGTGGCTCGACATGCCGGCCTCGGCTCGCAAGACGATCCGCGACAAGGAGATCAAGTTCCTGGTGGTCGACGCCTTTGCCGTCGCCAGCAAGAATGCGCCCTCGCCGGAACTTGCGACCCGCATGATGGGCATCGCCTTCATCGGCGCGCTCTGCGGCCACGAGAAGCGGATCACCGCCGGTGCCGATCGCGCCGCCATCCTCGAGAAGGTGCGCCAGCAGATCTCCAAGAAGTTCGGCGCCAAGGGCGACGCCGTTGTCGCCGGCAATATGGCGGTGATCGCCGAGGGTGCCGAAGCGACCCACGAAGTCGCCTACAACGACCCAGCCTTCAAGGCCGCCGAGGCCACTGCCCCGGTGACCCAGGCTCGTTCGGTGGCGATCTCGGCCTCGATCTGCAGCCTCGACACCAACTCGCCGGCCGGCATCTTCGACAACGAGTATTACGAGGACATGATGGCCGGTCCGTTCAAGGACGGCACCATCGGCGAGTCGCCGGTTCTGCCGGGCACCGGCATGTTCATGCCGGCCGGTTCCGCCGCCATGAAGGACAAGGGCCTGTTCCGTCGCCAGGTGCCGGTGTTCGACGCCGAGAAGTGCACGGCCTGCCTCGAATGCACGCTGGTCTGCCCTGACGCCGCCATGCCGTCGACGGTGCACGAGATCGATGACCTCGTCGCCACCGCCGCTCGCCAGATCGACGTGTCGGAAGCCCGCCGTGCCCAGATCGTCAGCAAGGTGCCGGCGATCGCGACCGCCATCCGCGAAGTCTACAAGGCTCAGCCGAAGGCCCGCGCCTTCCATGAGATCTTCGCCCAGGTGGCGCCGGGCGTTGCGGCTGGCGATGCGTCGCTTGCCCTCGACTTCGGCAAGATGACGACGCTCCTCGCCAACTTCCCGGTGGCGCGTACCCGCCTGTTCTTCGATCAGGCCGAGAAGAAGACGCCCGGTTCGGGTGCCCTCTACTCCGTCGGCCTCGATCCGTGGAAGTGCTCGGGCTGTCTCGAGTGCACCACCGTCTGCGGCTCCGACGCTCTCGTCCAGACCGAACAGGATGAAGCGCTCCTTGAGACGCTTCAGGCTCGCTTCGAATTCCTGACCAAGACGGCCAACACGCCGTCTCGTTTCACCGAGCAGCTGACCGGCGCCAACGCCAAGCGCCTCATCCTCGACCGCGACAACTACTATGCCATGACCGGTGGTCACGGCGGTTGCCGTGGCTGTGGCGAGGTGACGGCGCTGCGTCTGATCATGGCGGCGAACAACGCTCTCCAGGGCCGCGCCCGCAAGGAGCACATCGCCGAGGTGGAAGCGCTGGTTGCCAAGGTTGAAGCCAAGCTCGCCACAGTGACCGACGAGGCGCGTGCCACGCGCATCAAGTCGTCGCTCGAGACGATCAATCACCACCTCTTCCTCTTGGAGAGTGGCCCGACGGGCGAAGGCCCGGCCGGCGCGGTGATTGCCAACTCGACCGGTTGCTCGAGCGTGTACTCGTCGACCTTCCCCTTCAACCCCTATCGCGATCCGTGGGTGAACAGCCTGTTCCAGGATGCCCCCGCGCTTGCCAAGGGCATCTACGAAGGCATCGCAGCGGACGTGCTGGTGAACTTCCGGGCCATGCGCATCGCCGAGCTGGAGCTCGCCGACAAGTATGATCCGGCGGTGCACGACAAGATGTTCCGCACCTTCGGTTGGGAGCAGTTCAACGAGACCGAACTCGGCCGCCTGCCGACCGTGTTCTCGATCGGCGGTGACGGCGCCACCTACGACATCGGCTTCGGCGCGCTGTCGCGGCTCCTGTCGACCAAGACGCCGATCAAGGTGATCGTGGTCAACACCGGCGTCTACTCCAACACCGGTGGTCAGGCTTCGACCTCCTCGCTGGTTGGTCAGGACTCCGACCTCGCCCGCTACGGCGCGGCGCATGCCGGCAAGACGGACAACCGCAAGGAACTCGGCCTGATCGCCGCCTTCCACCCGGCGGTGATGGTGGTGCAGACTGCCACTGCCATCCAGGGCCACTTCCTGAAGAATGTCCTCTCCGCCCTGTCGCGGACGACGTCGCCGGCCGTCATCGACGTCTACACGCCCTGCCAGGGCGAGCAGGGCATTGGTGACGACGTGTCGAGCGAACACGCCCGTCTCGCCGTCGAGAGCCGCACCAGCCCGGTCTACGTCCACAATCCGGACGGCGGCTCGGTGCTGAAGGAGCGCTTCTCGCTGGATGGCAACCCCGACGTCGAACAGGACTGGACGACCCTCGTCCTGACCTACAAGGACGCCGACGGCAACGAGCAGACGAAGGAAGTGCCGCTGACCCCGGCTCACTTCGCCCACCAGGAAGGCCGCTTCAAGAAGCAGTTCACCGGCAAGCCGCTTGCCGATGACGTCAACAACGCCGTGTCGATCGATGAGTTCATCGACCTCAGCGAAGCAGAGCGGGTCGGCAAGATCCCGTTCATCTGGGAAGTCAAGAAGGGCAAGCTGATCCTTCCCGGTGCCGGCCCAGATCGTTCGCCTGGTCGAGGAGCGCCGCCGCTTCTGGCGCACGCTGCAGAACCTCGCCGGTATCGACGCTGCCAAGCTCGATGAAGCCCATCAGGCCGAGCTCGACGCCCTGCAGAGCCGCTACGACGAGGCTCTCGCGGAGATCGACACGCTGAAGGGCGCTGCGACCACCGCCGCCGAGTAATCGGCATCTAGACCCAAGCTCATCGGGCCGCCGGGCAACCGGCGGCCCTTTTCATTTCCATGAACTGCGTGCTCACGTCGGCGGTATCCAGAAAGCGGCAGGCGACGCTACACTGAAGTTCACCTGCCCTCTCCGCGCACCAAAATGAAAAAAGGCGCCCGCCGGGGACGCCCTTTTTAAGCTCATTGTGAGAAGCGGAAATTTCAACCGACGAAAGCGCGCTCGACCACGAAGGTATTGGGAGCGTTGTTGGCGCCTTCGACAAGGCCGAAATGCTCAAGCCGATCCTTGGTGTCCTTGATCATCGCCATCGAGCCACAGATCATCGCGCGGTCGCTGGAGGGATCGAAGGGAGGAACGCCGAGATCGGCGAACAGCTTGCCGGAATCGATCAGGTCGGTGACGCGGCCCTGACGCGCGTATGGCTCGCGCGTCGCCGCGTCATAGAGGCGGAGCTTGCCAGCCGCGAGCTCGCCTAGGAATTCGTGATTGACGACCTCGTCGTAAAGTTCGCGGGCATAGGCGAGCTCGGCCACCTCGCGACAGGTCTGGATGAGGATGACCTCGTCGAACTTCTCATAGACATCCGGATCGCGGATGAGGCTGGCGAAAGGCGCAACGCCGGTACCCGTCGACAGGAGATAGAGCCGTTTGCCGGGCAACAGAGCATCGATCACCAGCGTTCCCGTCGGCTTCTTGCGCATCAGGACGGTGTCGCCGACCTTGACCTTCTGCAGATACTCGGTGAGCGGGCCGCCCGGCACCTTGATCGAGAAGAACTCAAGTTCGTCATCCCAGGCCGGGCTCGCCACCGAATAGGCTCGGAATACCGGACGTTCGGCGTTGGGCAGGCCGATCATCACGAACTCGCCGGAGCGGAAGCGGAAACTAGCCGGACGCGTCGTGCGGAAACGGAACAGACGATCGGTATAGTGGCGAACCTCGGTCACCGTCTCGGAATAGACGTTGTCGGGGATTGGGAAGGCCTGCGCGCCTTCGGCATTGCTCGCGACGGTCGAGGTATAGGCGTTCAAGTTCGACTTCCTCCGCCAATGCATATCCGGCCACGGCCGACGCGATCTGCGCCAACGAGCCTTACCGGTGCCCGATGATAGCATCCGCTACATCTCTAAATGAAGCAAACCAGTTGCAAATTCCAGTCATTCCCAGGAAAAAACAGCCGGAGAATGCCGGCAAAGCTGCATGGCAGACTTGCAAAGCGAGCGGCTATTGCCAGAAGGGAGGTATAAAGCGCCTTGTCTCGCGCTCCGCTCAGCGGAGAACGGTGGCACCGGCTCGAGCAGGCCGAGCCGACTTGGCGCCCGCCTTCTGCGACCCGATGACGGAACGCGACAGGCCGACGCGTACCGACAAGGCGGCAAAGGCGGCAAGTTCGAAGGCAGTAACGCCGAGCACGACCGAGAGGACGATCTGCCAACCGGGCAACGCCAAGGTCGCGGCTCCGATACCGGCGCCACAGGCCACGATCACTGCCAGGAGGATGAGCGGGACCAGAGGATGAGCGGGACCAGGCGCACTCGCACACCGGCGACGAACCCCATGAGACCCGACATCGCGACAATGAACAGCATGGCCATACTCCGGACAAACACCGATACCCGGACTATGGCATCCCGCGCTTAGGACCCGCTTACAAAAATAGCTCAATTTTGATTGAATTCGCCGCGAGTCCTGATCACGAAAAGAAGACGCCGAAGCAGACTAAACGCCAGCCAGGCGAGCAAGAGCGGCGCGCGGATCGAGGCGACCATCGTAGAGCGCCCGGCCGGTAATGGCGCCATTGAGCACCGCGGCCTCTGGCTGACAGAGCGCCTCGATATCCTCCATCGAAGCGAGACCACCAGAGGCTATCACCGGGATCGACACGGCGCGGGCCAGTGCCAGCGTTGCCGGAAGATTGAGCCCCTTCAGCACGCCATCGCGGTCGATGTCGGTGTAGACGATGGCGGCAACACCCGCGTCCTCGAAACGACCAGCCAATTCCACGGCGGTAAGCTCGGCGCTTTCCGCCCAACCCTCCACGGCGACCTTGCCACCGCGTGCGTCGATACCGACCACGACCCGACCCGGAAAAGCTCTCGCGGCGGTTTTCACCAGGTCCGGATCGCGCAAGGCAACCGTGCCGAGAATGACGCGGGAAATGCCCTTGCCGAGCCATGTCTCGATGGCCGCCATGTCCCGGATACCGCCGCCAAGCTGCACGCGCATTCCCGGCGTCACCGCAGCAAGAATAGCGTCCACCGCGGCGCCGTTGACCGAATGCCCGGCAAAGGCGCCGTTGAGATCGACGACATGCAACCAGGGAAAGCCGATGTCACGAAAAGCGCGAGCCTGGGCGGCCGGATCGGCGTTATAGACCGTGGCGGCATTCATGTCGCCAAGCTTCAGCCGAACGCAGGCGCCGTCCTTGAGATCGATGGCGGGGTAAAGAATCACGGGCGCCACCTCAGGAAGTTGGCAATGAGGCCGAGACCGAGCGTCTGGCTCTTCTCGGGATGGAACTGGGTGCCGGCGATGTTGTCGCGGCCGACCATGGCGGTGACCGGACCGCCGTAGTCGGCGATGGCAATCAGCGCGCCGGCTTCGCGCAACGTCATGTGATAGCTATGCACGAAATAGGCATGGAGGCCGTTCTCGCCAGTCGGCAAGCCCCCGAGAAGGGCATGGGGCCGCACGAGATCGATGGTGTTCCAGCCCATGTGCGGCACCTTGAGGGTTGGATCCGTCGGTCTGATGGGCTCGACATCGCCGTCGATCCAACCGAGCCCTTCGGTGATGGTTTTCTCGAGGCCGCGTCGCGCCATCAGCTGCATGCCGACGCAGATGCCGAGAAAAGGCCGCCCCTTGCCGATGACCGTCTCGGTCAGCGCCTCGATCATGCCGGGAACGGCGGCGAGACCTGCCTTGCAGTCTGCAAAGGCGCCGACACCCGGCAGCACGACGCGGTCGGCGGCACGCACGGTATCTGGATCAGCGGTGACCAGAATGGCCTCGCCATTGGCGTCGCGGGCGGCTCGCTCGAAAGCCTTGGCGGCCGACCGCAGATTGCCGGACCCGTAATCAATAATGGCGACAGTCATGGCCGCGCTCCGCTTTCGGGGAAGAGTCCGAGAACGCCCGGAGGAACGCTCCTCGCCGGATGAAGAACGGGCGGCGACGGCGGGGAGACAGGGCGCGGTTGAACGAGCCACGTATCGAAGAAGCGTCGCTCGGCCGCCTCGCGGTTATGCCCCTCGACGACGCCGCTTTCGCGGAAACCACGCAACGCCAACGTCAGGCGACGGATATCGTTGGCGACGATACCGGTGGCAAGCGCCAGGATCAGTTCGAAACCGCCGTTGGTCACCGGTCCGGTCCAGCGTTCGGCAACGGCGATCAGCGCCGCTATCGCCAGCCAACCGACAAGGCCCAGCCAGTCACGATGCCTGAGGAACCACAGCGGTCCGAACAGGAGAGCCCAGAAGGCAAAGCCGTCGCGCACGAAAACAGCGCGGTCGGCTGCGACTTCCGGCGTGGCGTCGGCCGACAGGTGAACAGTGTAGATGGCCATCCATGCCTCCGTCAGGCTTCGAGCACACCTTTGGTCGACGGCACGCGACCGCCCTGAGCCGGATCGACCGTGACGGCGAGGCGCAGGGCGCGGGCCAGCGCCTTGAAGCAGCTCTCGGCGATATGGTGGTCGTTCGCCCCGTAGAAAGTCTCGACGTGCAGCGTCAGGCCGGCCTGCATGGCGAAAGCGCGGAACCATTCCTCGACGAGCTGCGTGTCGAAGCTGCCGATCTTCGGGGCGTGGAACGCCGTGCGAAAGACCAGATACGGCCGGCCGGAGATATCGATAACGACGCGCGACAGCGCCTCGTCGAGCGGCAACGTCACGTCGGCATAACGGGTGATGCCGGCCTTGTCGCCGAGCGCCTTGCGAAAGCACTGGCCAAGCGCGATACCGACGTCCTCGACGGTGTGGTGGTCGTCGATATGAAGATCGCCCCGCGCCTTGATTTCGAGATCGATCAGGCCATGGCGGGCGATCTGCGTCAGCATATGGTCGAAAAAGCCAACACCGGTCGAGACATCAGCGCCCCCACGACCATCAAGGTCGAGGCGGACGGAGATCTCGGTTTCGCGGGTCGAGCGGCTGAGGCTGGCGGTGCGCATGGCTCGCTGTCACTCCTGCGGCGGGAATAACCGGCTTCTATCAGGGGCAGGAGGAAATGGAAACGGGAAATGCCGCCGAACAGGTCGCATGAGCCGGCAGAGCCTGCGCCCTCTTTCACCGAACAGTGAAGGGAGCCTGGCGCTTCCCGTCTGTCCTTTTGCCGCCTAATGTCGCATGAGAAACGCCTATGCCCCTCGGCGCGGCAACCGGCCGGACCGCGGATTGTCCGGTGGGGTTGGTTGCGCCGCCTGCCCTCCGTTTGCTTTCGTCGATGACCGACACGCCTGCCCTTCCCGTCGCTGCCGACGCCCGTTATTCGCCAGCCATCGCACTCACCATGGCGGCGATCGGCTTCATGCAAATCCTCGACAGCGCGATCATCAATACGTCGCTGCCGACCATGGCGCGCGCTTTCGACGTGGCGCCGATCGACCTGTCGCTGGCGGTGACCGCCTATGTACTGGCGGCAGCGGCTGCTTCACCGCTGGCCAACTGGTTGTCAGATCGGTTCGGCGCGCGAGATGTGCTGGTGGCGGCGCTCGCGGCATTCACGCTGTCGTCGGTGTGGTGCGCACTCTGCCAGACATTGCCGGAGTTGATCGCGGCGCGCGTAGTACAGGGAGTGGGCGGCGCTCTGTTGCTACCGGTCGGCACCGCGGTGGTCATGCGCAGAGCCGCCAGGACGGACTTTGTACGCGCCACGGCCCTGATGGTCTGGCCAGCCCTGATGGCGCCGATCATCGGTCCGGTGCTGGGCGGCTTCATCACCGAGCAGCTTAGCTGGCGCTGGAACTTCTGGCTCAACCTGCCGCTCGGTGTCTGCGGCATTCTGGCGATCCTCAAGCTGGTGCCGAACGAGCGTTCGATTGGGGGCCGCCGGCTCGATGTCGTCGGCTTCCTGCTATGTGGTGCCAGCTTGACGACGCTGCTGGCCGGCTTCCAGCGCTCTGCCGAAGCCGGCAGCGAGCGGATGGTCGCGGTGACGATGATCGGTCTGGGCGTTGTCCTCGGCATTCTCGCCGTCCGTCATCTGAGGCGGCACCCCGCACCGCTGCTGTCACTAGCTGCGCTGTCGCGTCCCAGCCTCAGCTACGCCTTTCATCCGGGCGGACTCTATCGCGTGCTGTTTTCGGCGGCGCCTTTCCTGCTCCCCCTGTGGTTCCAGCTTGGCTTCGGGCTGTCGCCCGCATCGGCCGGTCTGTGGGTGCTGGTCTATTTTGTCGGCAATCTCGGCATCAAGGTGATCACCACGCCGCTGATGCGGCGGTTTGGCTTCCGCCGAGTCCTCGTTGGCGACGGCGTGCTGGTGGCACTCTCGATGGTGGCCTGCGCGCTGGTCGGTTCGCTCGATCACCCCTTAATGGTGGTGCTGATCCTGCTGTTTGCCGGCAGCGTTCGTTCCGTGCAGCTGACCACCTTGACGACACTGGCCTTCGCCGACGTCCCCAGTGCGGAGCGCGGCAACGCGTCCAACCTGATCGCCATGATGCAGCAGGCCACCCAAGCCGCTGGCGTCGCCGTCGCCGCTTTCAGCCTATCGGCCTTGCAGGTTGCCATGGGAAGCGGGGACATCGGTCTCCCCGAGCTTCGGGGGACGTTCTGGATCATGGCGGGGCTGGCGCTGATGGGCGCTGTTTCCGCGCTGCGTGTTCCCGACGCCTTCGGCCGCGAAGTCAGCGGAGCCGGCCCTCGCTAGCCTCAAGTAGCGAAAGACGATCCAGCGCCCATTGTGCGGCCTCGGAGACGACCGGGTCGGGATCGTCGACAAGCGGCTTCACCGCCGGGATCAGAGCCGGGTCACCAGAATTGCCGATGGCAATCGCCACGTTGCGAACGAAGCGGTTTCGGCCAATGCGCTTGACGGGCGAACCAGCAAACAACGCCCGGAAAGCAGCGTCGTCCAATTCCGCGAGGGCGGCGAGCGACGGTGCGGTCAACTCGGGACGCGGCCTCAGCTTCATCTCGGCGGCTTCGCTCGCGAACTTGTTCCACGGGCAGACGGCCAGGCAATCGTCGCAGCCGTAGATGCGATTGCCGATCAGCGGCCTCAGGTCTTCCGGAATGGGACCGGCGTGCTCGATGGTGAGGTAGGAGATGCAGCGCCGCGCATCCATCTGATAAGGCGCCGGCAAGGCACCCGTCGGGCAGGCGTCGAGACAGCGGCGGCAGGCGCCGCAACGATCAGCGGCCGGCTCGTCCGATGGCAAGTCGGCGGCCGACAGGATGACGCCAAGAAACAGCCAGGAGCCGAAGTCGCGCGAGACGAGGTTGGTATGCTTGCCCTGCCAGCCAACGCCTGCCAGCGCGGCAAGCGGCTTTTCCATGAGCGGCGCGGTATCCACGAATACCTTGACGTCGGCGCCGGTATCGCGGGCGATCAGGCCAGCCACTTCCTTGAGGCGCCCCTTCAACACGTCATGATAGTCGCGGTGACGCGCATAGACGGAAATGTTGCCGACGGTGGGCCTTGCAAGATTGTCGAGCGGGTCGCCATCCGGGCCGTAATTCAGAGCCAGCACGACGGCCGACCGCGCCTCTGGCCACAGAACGCGCGGATCGGCCCGCCGCTCCAGCGTCTCCTCCATCCAGGCCATGGAGCCATGTCGTCCGAGATCGACGAAGGCGCGCAACTGGCGCGCGGCGTCAGCGAGTCGATCGACCGGCGCAACGCCAACCGCCGAGAAACCAAGGTCGCGGGCGCGGGCCCGCCAGCTCAAGACCCCCTCCCCAAGGCGGGCTCAGAAGTCGAGATCGGTATAGATCGGCGCAGCGGGCAGCCCGGCCAGCCGGTCGGCAAGCAGCGTACGGAAGGTCGGGCGCGACTTGATCCGGGCATACCAATATTTGGCATTGAGATCCTCGTCCCAGGGAACGTCGCCGACATAGTCCACCACCGACAACTCGGCCGCAGCGGCAAGGTCGGCGAAGGTGAGCTGCTCGCCGGACAACCAGTTGCGCGAACCGGACAGCCAGCCGATGTAGTGAAGATGATGCTTGATGTTGACGCGGGCAACCCTCAGCACCTGATTGTCAGGTGAGCCGCCCCCCAATTCCCGCGGCAGCTCCAGCTTCATGATCTTTTCATGCAGGAAATACTGGACGGCCTCTTCGTGCGTCTTGTGCAGGAACCAATCGACAAGGCGGCGCATTTCGGCGCGCGCCTCCGGATGGTTGGGCATGAGGCGCCGGTCGCCGAGCGCGTAACCGCGTGTCTCGTCGACGTATTCCATGATTGGTCCGGGTCCGACGATGGGCGGACCGTCGTTCTCGACCAGGACGGGCACGCTGCCGGCAGGATTGAGCTCAAGAAATTCCGGCCGCCGTTCCCAACCCTTCTCAACGACGAGCTCCACCTTGGCGTCGTGCTCGGCCAGCATCAACCGTACGAAGCGCGACGTGGTGGAAAATGGATGATGATAGAGCTTGAGCATCGTAAACCCGGGTCGCCGGCGGCGCCGACGTCAAGACAAGAGGGTGATAGTGGATCGCCAGGGTTATCCAGCGTCGCCCCGCGCCCTTCCGATTCGGAACGGCGGCGGAGCCGCGAGGCTGGCCTATAGAGCCGACGCCATGTATGAACAACCGGTTATCAGCTTACCCCATTCGCCCAACCCTTTTTGATCGAAAGCTTCGCGACATGGATTTGACGGGCCTCATTCAAGCGCTTCTCCTCGGCATCATTGAAGGTATCACCGAGTTCCTGCCGATTTCCAGCACCGGTCATCTCATCATCGCCGAGCAGTGGCTCGGCGCACGCTCCGACATGTTCAATATCGTCATCCAGGCGGGCGCCATCTTGGCGGTGACGGTGATCTACTGGCAGCGGCTCCTCGGATTCCTGACCAACTGGCGTGATCCTGAGACGAGGCTTTATGTCGGCAAACTGATTGTTGCTTTTCTCGTCACCTCGGTGCTCGGCCTCATTGTCAAGAAACTCGGCTTCAAATTGCCCGAAACCGTGGTACCGATCGCCTGGGCCCTGGTCATCGGCGGCTTCTGGATGATTCTTGCCGAGCATTATGCGGCCAAGCGACCGGAAAGCCGCCGAATCAGTTGGACGGTTGCGGTGGTGGTCGGCATCGCGCAGGTGGTGGCCGGCGTCTTCCCCGGCACATCGCGCTCGGCTGCGACCATCTTCGCGGCCATGCTGCTCGGCACCGGCAACCGGGCGGCGGCCACCGAATTCGCCTTCCTGGTGGGCATTCCCACCATGTATGCGGCGAGCGCCTTCGAGATCGTCGCGACGCTGAAAGACGGCGCCGCGACGGCCGGTGAGAATTGGCTCGCCCTGGCGATTGCCTTTATCGCCTCGGCGGTCACCGCCTTCATCTCGGTCAAATGGCTGCTGGGGTATATCCAAACCAACCGCTTCACCGCTTTTGCCATTTATCGCGTGCTGTTCGGCGGGCTGCTGTTTGCCCTGATCCTGACCGGTTGGGTCAGCTGACCCAACCGGTCAGGCCGAAGCCTTGTCTCGGTCGTACTGACCGTGCGGGCGAAAACGAACGGCATATTCGGGCAGCACCGCGCCGAGTGACGTCGGCGCGATGCCCAGAGCTTCGAATGTACGGCCTTCGCCGATGGCGGCGGCCGACACCACGCTTCCAGCTTTCAGAAGCTCTACCTGGTCCGGCGTCAGCGGCGCGCCGGGCAACCAGAACGTAAGACGAGCTGCAAGCGCCGCGAGACCAAAGGGAATGGTTAAGAGATACGGCTGACGGTCGGTCTCGGCGAGCAAACGCTCGATGATGGCGCGGAAGGTGAGCACCTCCGGCCCGCCCAGTTCGTAAATGCGCCCGCCGGTGACTTGGCCCTCGACGGCGCGGGCGATTGCCTCGGCGACGTCGGTGACAAACACCGGCTGCAGCAGCGTCAAGCCGCCGCCGATCAGCGGCAGCACCGGGCTTCGCGCAGCAAGCTCGCCGAACATGTTGATGAAATGATCCTCGGGCCCGAACACCACGGATGGCCGCAACACCACCGCATCCGGCGCGACGTCGAACACGGCCGCCTCGCCGGCCGCTTTGGTGCGGGCATAGATGGATCTGGAGGCGGCGTCGGCACCGATGGCCGAGACGTGGACAAGGCGAGAGATACCGGCGGCGGCTGATGCCTCGGCGACGGCGCGGGCGCCGAAAGCCTGCACGGCGGCATGGGTCTGACGGCCGGAGGCTGAGAGAATGCCAACCAGGTTGACGACAGCGTCGGCACCACTCACCGCTCGGTCCACCGAGGCACGGTAGCGCAGATTGGCCTGCATCGGCATGATCTGACCGACGCCCCCGAGAGGCTGCAGATGGGCCGCCAGATCGGGCCGGCGGCAGGCGGCGCGAATACGCCAGTCGCGCTTGGCCAACGCCCGCACGACGTGGCGGCCGAGGAAGCCGGAGGCGCCGAAAATGGTGACAATCGGCTTTTCTTCCCGAACGAGGGGCATGACGATCCCTTCCTGCGTTTGTTGCCGTGAACGATCCCGGCCGCGTTCCGTTGCGAGCGATGCGCCGAGCCAGCAAAACCGAATTATTACGGCAGGATGCCGCGCCCTGTACAGACCAAGCCACGAAGCATTCCATAGCTGGCGGAATTCATCGACGAGGACAGAAATGGCGGTTGACAACGCCGCGCCGACCCCGTATTCACCCCGCCAGCCGACGACCCCTGTGCCCAGGTGGCGGAATTGGTAGACGCGCACGGTTCAGGTCGGAATTGGTAGACGCGCACGGTTCAGGTCCGTGTGCCGCGAGGCGTGAAGGTTCGAGTCCTTTCCTGGGCACCATCGTCGATCTCCATGATCGACGAGATGGCCTTTTTTGATACCAGGTTCGGCGACTGAGACCCGCTCCACAAAGCGGGTTTTTTAGTATCCGCGTTCGCTACGGATTTCCGCATCGCGACACGGCAGCGGCCCGAGTTTCTCATAAGTCATGCGGCGGCATAATTTTCTTGCACTCGGCTGGCTGGCGTTCGCATATACGACGGACTGTTTCCCGAGGCCGGTGGCCGCGCCGCCGGTTTTTTCACGCATCCGTTCCTTCGGAAGGCCGAACACCCTTTCGGGCGGACGTGCCAGCTTGCAGAGTTTCACCATGACCATTCGCCTCCACACCGGCGACCTTCCCGATCTCGACGCCTACGGCGACGTCATCGCCATCGATACCGAGACCCTCGGTCTCAAGCCGCATCGCGACAGGCTCTGCGTCGTGCAGCTCTCCCCGGGCGACGGCTCGGCCGATGTCGTGCAGATCGCCAAGGGGCAGACCGCTGCGCCCAATCTTGTCCGCCTGCTGACCGATCCCCGGCGCATCAAGGTGTTCCACTTTGCCCGCTTCGATATCGCCGTCTTGAAGCAGACCTTCGGCATAACCGTTACGCCCCTGTTCTGCACCAAGATCGCCTCGCGTCTCGTTCGCACCTACACCGATCGGCACGGCTTGAAGGATGTGACCAAGGAGCTCTTGGGCATCGACATCTCCAAGGCGCAGCAGTCATCGGACTGGGGAGCGGCGACGCTCAGTCAGGCGCAGCTCGAATACGCTGCCTCCGATGTGCTCAACCTCCACGCTCTCCGTCAGCGCCTTCTGGCCATGCTTGAGCGCGAGGGGCGGCTGGAGATGGCCGAGGCCTGTTTCCGCTTCTTGCCGACGCGTGCCGATCTCGATCTTGCCGGTTGGGGGGAGGAGGACATTTTCGCCCATAGCTGAATCGCTTTGAGGCGATGTGGGTGGTGTCCCGAGGCAAGAGTCGTCTTGTGAAGCGGCCAGCGGCGTGGAAAGCCGAAAGCCCATCGCTGGCCCTGAACCACAAGAAAAAGCAAAGCAATCGCTTTTAGGCGATGGCTTGAATGTGATCGTAGCCCACTCGCGGCGCAGCAAGCGTTGGTTTATCTTTTGTGTCTAGAGTCCATCCGGCAGAACAGAAAACCAACCCTTGCTCGCCAGATGATCTCACCGGTGGGGCATCCAGGGTTATAGACGGAGACCCCGTCCGCAAAACGGGTACGAAGGATGACGAATATCGCGGCGAACGGCGCTTTTGGAAGCGGCGGCATGGAACCGTTTGACGGGTCCTTGCGCGCCGTGCTGTTTGCGACGGCGGCTCGGGAGAGCCGGCGGGTTCGTCGTTTGCGCTTTTTACTGCCCATGTTAGGCGGATTGCTTTTTGCCCTGGTGATCGTCGCGACGGTTATCACGCGCATTTCCATCAGCCTCAGCATCGGCGACCTGAAGATTACGACCGATGGCCTTGCCATGGACGCGCCGCATCTCTCGGGCAGCGACGGCAAAGGGCGCACCTACAAGGTCAGCGCAGGAAGCGCCGTGCAGGACCTGACCGACACTCGGATCATCCGCCTCAAGGACATCGAGGCGAGCGTGATTCAGACCGATGGCAGTCGGGCGCGCCTTCTTGCCGACAGCGGAATCTATGACTCGGGAGCGCAGACGCTGGTGCTGAAGGAAAACATCCGGCTGGCCAACTCCGACGGCTCTGGCGGCACACTGAGCCGCGCCGAGATCGACCTCAACACCGGTTCGCTCACCTCGGACAGTCCCGTCGCGTTTTCCTCCAACCTCGGCAAGATCAATGCTGAGAAGATGGGCGTGGAGAAGAAGGCGGGAACCGTGACCTTCTCCGGCGGCGTCCGCATGACCGTCGATCCGACCGCCGGTTCAAGCGGCACGAGCAAAGCAAGCCCCGGCAAGACTGACCAAAAAGAAATTACTCCAAATCCAAGCCCTTAAAACATCTGGATGGCTCGGCATGCTTCGGCCCGAGCTAATCAGTTCTAGCCGCCTCGACGAGGCAGAAGGCAACTGAAGATGACGGTCCGCATGCCCCGCTCCAGCCTCCTCCGCCGGGCCGCCATGGCCGGCCTGCTGGTTACCCTAACCCTTGCTCCAGCCACCGCTGCCGAGCAAACAGCCAAGTTGCCGACCACGACTTATCAGGGTCTCGGCATGTCCTCCGATCAGCCGATTCAGTTCGAGTCGGAGCAGCTCGAGGTGCACGACCAGGACAAGACGGCGGTGTTCAGCGGGCACGTCATCGTTCGGCAGGGGACAACCGTGTTGAAAACCGACCACCTCACGGTCTTCTATCAAGGCTCGCCCACCGGACAAGGCCCGCAACAGGTCAGCCGCCTGGAAGCCAAAGGCAACGTGCTCGTCACCTCGCCCAACCAGACGGCAAGTGGCGATGCCGGCACTTTCGATACCGCTGCCAACACGATCCTCCTGATCAACAACGTGGTGCTCACTCAGGGCGACAATGTCATTCGCGGCTCGAAGCTCCTGATCGACATCAATACCAGCCAGGCCAAGATGCTCGGCGGCCGGGTGCAGATGTTGATTGCGCCGAAGTCGCTCGACGCCAAGGGCTGACGCCCCCTTCCCGCCGGATACCAAAGCCTTGCTGAAGCACTTCGCCCAGACCGAGAGTTCACCCCTTCCTGAGGCGGCCGATACGTCCGACCTCGCCGTTTTCAATCTCGTCAAGACTTTCGGCCAGAGGCCGGTGGTGCGTGGCGTTTCCATGCAGGTGCGACGCGGCGAGGCCGTCGGTCTGCTGGGGCCTAACGGCGCCGGCAAGACCACGCTGTTCTACATGATCACCGGGCTGATCCCGGCCAATGGCGGCCGCATTTTCCTAGATGGTCATGACATCACCGGATATCCGATGTTCCGCCGCGCCCGGCTCGGTATCGGTTATCTGCCGCAGGAAGCCTCCATTTTCCGCGGGCTCACGGTCGAGAACAATATCCGCGCCGTGCTGGAATTGGTCGAGTCGGATCGTGACGCTCGCGAGGCGGAACTCGATGCCTTGCTGGACGAATTTCATCTCGCCCACTTGCGCCGCCAACCGGCGATCGCCCTTTCCGGCGGTGAGCGGCGGCGCGCCGAGATCGCGCGAGCGCTGGCCAGCCGGCCGGTCTTCATGTTGCTCGACGAGCCTTTCGCCGGCGTCGACCCAATTGCGGTCGGCGACATCCAGGCCCTGGTGCGTCACCTCACCGCGCGTGGCATCGGCGTCCTGATCACCGACCACAATGTGCGCGAGACGCTCGGTCTCATCGACCGCGCCTATATCCTGCATTCCGGCATGTTGCTGGTGGAAGGTACGCCCGACGACATTATCGCCGACGCCGACGCAAGGCGCGTTTACCTCGGCGAGCAATTTACCCTTTGATGCGGCTCCCCGCCTAGGTTATGAAGCAAGAAGCGGACCACCTTCGGCCGCCTCATTGACTTCATGGCTTCCGCTTCGACTCGGGATGGACGGGGTAGCTCGATGGCGCTGTCGGCGCGGCTCGAACTCAGACAAAGCCAATCGCTGGTGATGACGCCGCAGCTGATGCAAGCCATCAAGCTGCTTCAGCTGTCCAACATGGATCTCATCACCTACGTCGAGCAGGAACTTGAGCGTAATCCGCTTCTTGAGCGCGCCGATGATGGCGAAGGAGAAGCGCCAGTCGTCGAGCCGCCGGCCGATGCCGACCTTCCGGCACGGGCCGATGTGCCGACGGGCGAGGACTACAGCCTCGAGAGCTTCGTCGCCGGCGAGATCAGCCTGACCGACCACCTTGCCGAGCAGTTGGCCGTCGCCATCACCGATCCCGCCCTGCGCCTTATCGGCCATGACCTCATCGATCAGGTGGACGAGGCGGGTTATCTCCGGGCCGATCTCGCAGCCACCGCCGAGCGGCTGGGAGCTTCGCTTTCCGACGTCGAAAAAGTGCTGGCCATTCTACAGACCTTCGAGCCGACCGGTATCTGCGCGCGCACCCTTGCCGAATGTCTGGCGTTGCAACTGGCGGAGAAAGACCGTCTCGACCCGGCGATGCAGGTGCTGGTTGGCCATCTCGATCTGCTTGCCCGACGCGATCTTGCCGCGCTCAAGCGCCTTTGCAGCGTTGACGACGAAGATCTCGGCGACATGATCAAGGAGATCCTGGCGCTCGATCCAAAGCCCGGACACGCGTTTGGCTCGACCCACGTGCAAACGGTGGTGCCGGACGTGATGGTCCTGCCGGCCAACGATGGTGGCTGGACGGTGGAACTCAATACCGACACGCTGCCGAAGGTGCTGGTCAACCAGACCTATTACGCGGAGGTGTCGAAAACCGCCCGCGACGAGGAGAAGACCTACCTCGGAGAATGCTTCCAGTCGGCCAACTGGCTGACCAAGAGCCTCGACCAGCGGGCCAAGACCATTCTGAAAGTGGCGACCGAGATCGTTCGCCAGCAGGATGGCTTCCTGACCCATGGCGTGGCCCATCTTCGGCCGCTCAATCTTCGGATGATTGCCGACGCGATCGGAATGCATGAATCGACCGTGTCGCGCGTCACGTCGAACAAATACATGGCGACGACGCGCGGCATCTTCGAACTCAAGTATTTCTTTACCTCGTCGATTGCCTCGTCCGAGGGGGGCGACGCTCACTCGGCGGAATCGGTCCGCCATCGCATCCGGCAACTGATCGACGCGGAAACGGCCGAGGATGTCCTTTCGGACGACACGCTGGTCAAGATGTTGCGTGACGACGGCATCGACATCGCCCGCCGCACGGTGGCCAAGTATCGGGAAGCGCTACGCATTCCTTCCTCGGTTCAGCGTCGGCGCCTCAAGCAGCTTGCCGGCGCGTGAAATCACTGTAACCTTTCCTAAAGCGGCGCTCATCCGGAAGATGGATTGATATCCCTTCCGGCCAACGCCACATCTCAAGCAGGCGGGTTGCGTCGCCCGGCAACGCCAGCTCAGGGGAGGTTCTTCGCTTTCCGCTTCACACCCCGATCGACGCCAGCCTCGCCAACGATGGCGAGGCAAAGGGTGAAGCGACACCACCATCCATCGGCGAGACGGAAAGCCGCGCCCCCGCTCGCCGGTGCCGGCAGAGGCCCGCTTCAAGCGGGCAGCCGGGGACGCGGGTACCGAGCGGATTTCTTCCTTCGGTGACCCTGTCGTTTCAATAGGCGCGAGAAACGAGGACTCTGATGCCGCTTCGCATTACCGGAAAGAACGTCGAGCCCTTCACCGGCCATGTCGTGGTGCAAAAGGAGGGCAAGGCCTATATCGTTGACTGCTCGATCCAACTCGCCTCCGGCACGACGCTGCAATCGCGGGGCGAGGATTTCGAGGCCTATCCGGCGGCGGAAAAAGCGGTAGAGCGCATCGGCAAACGGATGCGCCGCCACAAGCGCAAGCTGAAGAACTTCAAGGGTGGCGAGTCGGCGGCCGGCGACCAGACACCGGGCGGCCGCTCCTGGGGTGACATCGACGCTCAGGCAACGGTGTTCGCCGCGTTCGAGGACGAAGAACTCGGTGAGGACTTCGCCCCGGCGGTCGTGGCGGAAACCACCCAGAAAATTCGCACCATGAGCGTCGGTTCGGCTGTCAGCGAACTCGACTTCACCGGGGCGCCGCTGGTGATGTTCCGCAATGCCGGCAACGGCGGCGTCAATGTCGTCTATCGTCGCCATGACGGAAATATCGGCTGGATAGACCCGTCGCTCAACGAAATCGCCGGATAACGGGGCTCATCCCATCTGTCTTTTCGTTGTCTAGACCTATATGAAGGCGAGGGTCGGGCTACCGACCCTCCGCCAAACCTGGAACAAGACGATGGACCTAAGCGACCTCCTGGTGATCGACGCAATCCTGCCGCGGCTCAAGTCCGCCAACAAGAAGCAGGCACTTCAGGAGATGGCCGCCAAGGCCGCGGT
>JAGSYV010000148.1 GCA_018262505.1 Pseudomonadota bacterium | reverse complement strand
GCCGACGGCCGGGACGCCTATGTGCCGGCGGTCGGCGGCTCTTGCCTCAACATCGCCGTCGCCATGTCGCGTCTCGGCGCTCTCACCGGCTTCGTCGGCGGCCTGTCCAACGACATGTTCGGCACGATGATCGCCGATCATATGACGGCGTCGGGCGTGTCGCTGCGCTATGTTCGCCATTCCGACGACGAGACAACGCTGGCCTTCGTCCGCTTCGTGAACAACGAACCGCACTACGCCTTCTACGACGAAGCGACCGCCGCGCGCCTGTGGACCTATCGCCCCGACAGCATTCCGTTTCCGGCCATCGAAGCGCTGCACGTCGGCTCCACCACGCTGATCAACGAGCCGGTGGCCTCCGATAGGCGGGACCATGTGCGATGTCGGTTGAGCAGAGAAGCGGAGTCAGGCGGCGGACGCTCAGGGCGGCGAAGATCGTCTATGGCGACTATCGCTATATCGTCGACTGCGTGGTGCGCGACACGAGCTCCGGTGGCATGCGCATCCGGTGCGAACATGCCCGTGAGATTCCCCAGGACTTCTTCATCTACGACCCGACGGAACAATCCCTGCGCAAGGCCGAGGTGATGTGGCGTCGAGAGACGGAGCTTGGCCTGCAGTTCACAGGCGAGCCCATCTTTATCCATGAAAGCCACGATCCACGGCACGCCCGCTTCCGCTTCATGTAAGCGAGCGGTGCGGATCAGCTCTGGCCGCTCTCCGGCTCCGGAGCGTAAGTCTTCGCCCAGTCGTGCAGGGCATCGCCCACCGTGCGCAGCGCTTTGCCGGCTTCCGACAGTTCGTATTCGACGCGCGGCGGCGCTTGCTCGTAGTCGTGACGAACGATGAGCCCCGACTTCTCAAGGTCGCGCAACTGCGCGGCCAGCATATGCTGGGTGACGCCAGGAATACCGCGTCTCAGCTCGTTGAAGCGCTTGGGCCCCTCCGACAGCAGGCAGAGAATCTCGCCCTTCCACTTGCCGGTGATGGCCTTGAGGCCGCGCTGAACGACAGAAAGATACTCCTGAAGCTCGACCGAACAGTTGAGCCGGCCCGATGCGGCAGTTGGCTCAGGTCCCAGGTCGACAGACATCGCACTCTCCAAATCACGCTCGAAAAGCATACCGTTGTCCCTTGAAATAGGGTCATTGCCCCCGGTGCGAAAGCGCAAACCGCGGGCCCGGCCATCACAAGAGCGTGCTTGGGCGCTTAGCTGAGGCCGACCACCCTGCCCTCCGCGTCGAGACCAATCCGGTTGGCCGCGGGTACCCTCGGCAGGCCCGGCATGGTCATGATCGACCCGCAAATGGCAACGATGAATTCGGCGCCAGCGGCCAGCCGCACGTCGCGAACCGGCAGGATGTGACCCGTTGGAGCGCCTTTGAGCTGTGGGTCGGCACTGAAGGAGGACTGCGTCTTGGCAATGCAGACGGGCAAGCCGCCGAAGCCGCGTTCCTCATATTCGATCAGCTTGCGAGCGGCGCGACCGTCGTACTCGACCGAGGCGGCACCATAAATCTCGCGGGCCACCGTCTCGATCTTGGCCACAAGCGGCAGTTCGTCGGGGTAGAGAAGATTGAAGGGGTGCCGACGCGGGGCATCGAGAACCTCAAGCACGGCCCGCGCCAGATCTTCGGCACCTCGACCCCCGTTGGCGAAGTGGGTGGCGAGCGCCACCGGCGCGCCCGTTTCGGCGCACAGCGCGCTGAGGCGGGCGACCTCGGCGTCGGTATCGCTGCCGAAGCGATTGATGGCGACGATCACGTCGAGGCCGTACTTGTGAAGGTTATCGAGATGGCGGGATAGATTGGCAAAGCCCGCCTCCATCGCCGCGACATTCTCGATATCGAGATCTTCCTTGGCGACACCACCGTGCATTTTCAGCGCGCGAATGGTGGCGACCAGCACCGCGGCATCGGGCTGAAGCCCTGTCTTGCGGCACTTGATATCGAGGAATTTCTCAGCGCCGAGATCGGCACCGAAGCCCGCCTCGGTGACCACCACGTCGGAAAGACCAAGCGCCGTTTCGGTGGCAATCACCGAGTTGCAGCCGTGGGCGATATTGGCGAAGGGACCGCCATGGACGAAGGCTGGCGTACCCTCCAGCGTCTGCACGAGGTTTGGCTGCAGCGCTTCCTTCAACAGCACCGCCATGGCCCCGGCGGCGCTCACCATGTCTGCCGTCGCGTAGGAGTGGGCGTCGAGCTCGCCGATGACGATGCGCTTCAGGCGGCGCTCAAGATCAGCAAGATCGGTCGCCAGGCAGAAGATCGCCATCACCTCCGAGGCGACGGTGATGTCGAAGCCGTCCTCTCGCGGGAAGCCGTTGGCGCTGCCGCCCAGACCGTTGACCTGATGGCGCAGCATGCGGTCGTTCATGTCGAGAACGCGCCGCCAGGTCATGCGGCGACCGTCGAGCCGTGGCTCGTTACCCCAGTAGATGTGGTTGTCGATCATGGCCGACAGCAGATTGTGCGCCGAGGTGATGGCGTGAAAGTCGCCGGTGAAATGGAGATTGATCGCCTCCATTGGCACGACCTGAGCGTAGCCGCCGCCAGCCGCCCCGCCCTTGACGCCGAAACAGGGGCCGAGCGAGGGCTCGCGCAGGCAGATGCTCGCCTTACGCCCGAGGCGAGAGAGCGCATCGCCGAGGCCGACGGTGGTGGTCGTCTTGCCCTCGCCGGCCGCCGTCGGCGTGATGGCGGTGACCAGCACCAGCTTGCCGCGCGGACGTCGGCGCGCCTCGGACACGAAGCCATGCTCGATCTTGGCGATGTGGCGGCCGTAGGGGATCAGCGCGTCGCCGGGAATACCCAGGCGATCCGCCACCTCCTGGATCGGCTTGAGGCGGGCGGCGCGGGCAATCTCGATATCGTCAAGCATAGGCGCACTCATGGTTTCCAGCAGCCGGCGGTCGCTTTCCCGCACTGAGGCCAGTAAGTGAAAAGATGCAACCGCCTCGGAGTTTTCTATTGTCTCGGCTCAGCATCTCGTCTCTTCTGGGCGGCGAGACAGCTGCTGGCCGTCCCCCCTTCCTCACGGAGCCCTCGTTGACCTTCTCCGACCGACTTCCTTCCGACCGCACTCTGGTACGCGGTCGCGTGTTGAGCTTCAAGCGGCGCCCGCAAGGAGCCGGCGATAAGGGCGCTTATACCTATGTCGAGGATGGCCTCGTCGTCATCGACGCTGGCAGGGTGACTGATGTGGTCGACGCTCGGGAAATCGGACGCGTGGGAGGCAAGGACGTCATCCTGCACGATTTTTCCGGCAAGCTGATCCTGCCTGGCTTCATCGATACCCATATCCATTTCCCTCAGACACAGGTGATCGCTTCCTATGGCGAACAACTGCTCGAATGGCTGACGAGGTACACCTTTCCCGCCGAATCGCGCTACGGCAATCCGGTTTTCGCAGCGGCTCAAGCCCGCTTCTTTATCGACGAACTCCTGCGCAACGGCACCACAACGGCGGTCTGCTACGGCTCTGTTCACAAGGGCTCGGCCGAAGCACTGCTCGCCGAGAGCGAACGTCGTGGCACCGCGATGTTCGTCGGCAAGACGGCGATGGACCGCAACGCGCCGCCGGATGTGCTCGACAGCGCTCAATCGGCCTATGACGACACGGCGGCGCTGATCGCGGACTGGCACGGCCGCGGCCGGCAAAAGGTGGTGATCACACCTCGGTTCGCCATTACCTCGACGCCGGGGCAACTGGAAGCGTTGGGTAGCCTCGCGCGTGCCCACCCGGACTGCCTGATGCAGACGCATCTCTCGGAGAATCTCGAGGAGATCGCGACGGTGCGGCGCCTGTTCCCGGAGAGCGCCGACTATCTCGACGTCTACGACCACTATGGGCTCATCGGCCCCAGAAGCCTGATGGGACACGCGATCCATCTGACGCCGCGCGAAATCTCGCGCATGTCGGAAAGTGGCGCCGTCGCCGTGTTCTGCCCGACGTCCAACCTGTTCATCGGCTCGGGCCTGTTCGACTACAAGGGCTTGGAAAACGGTCCGCATCCCGTGCGCATCGCGCTGGCGACCGACGTCGGCGGCGGCACCAGCTACTCGATGCTGGCGACGGCGGCCGAGGCCTACAAGGTTATGCAACTCAAGGGACAGAAGCTATCGGCGCTTGAGGCTTTCCACCTGATAACACGCGGCAATGCCGAGGCGATTGGCGAGTCGGACCTTGGGCGCATCCAATCCGGGGCACACGCCGATCTCGTGGTGCTCGACAGCTCCGCCACGCCGGCGATGGCGCATCGCCTGGCCGCCGGCAACAGCGATATCGAGGAGGAACTGTTCGTCCTCATGACGCTCGGAGGCGAGCGAAATGTCTGCGAAGTGTTCGTGGGCGGCCAGCCGCAGGGGATGCGACAGGCTACCGGCTAGTTTGGCGGGCTCGGCGCTGTCCGGTCGTCTGACGGGTTTGCCGTTTTTTCGACCCCTATAAAGAATAGCTTGCCACAGCGGGACAGCCCAAGTTAGCATCAATGAAATCGATTGCTGAAGCCGAGCGACTACCTGAACCGGGTAGCCGAGACTCCGCAGGTGAGCCCGATGTTTGGCGATCCCTGGGTTTTATTTGCTTATTTGTAACGTTTCGGTTCGATTGCAGGCAGGGTCGAAGGGGAGGCTTCCGCTCTGCCGCGCATGGAGACATTGGCCAGCCACCCATAAGGCCGGCCATGGGAGGACGATGTGGCGCGTGACCTGCCGTTTTCGATCCAGCTGCATTCAGCGCGGTTGTTTCCACCCGTGACGGACCATCTGCCGCATCTCGCCGCGCTCGGCTACACCAATGTCGAACCGACCGACATTCTGTATGGCGATCCTGCAGCGCTCCGCGAATCCCTTGATGAAAGCGACCTGACCGCCCTGAGCGGCCACTTTTCGCTGCATTTGCTTGAGGCTGATCCGGACGCTGCCTGCCGCATCGCCGAAACCCTGGGCATGCGCCTCCTCGTCTGTCCCTTTGTGCCGGTCGAAACGCGCCCCGTCGTTACCGACGAATGGCGACGCTTTGGCGAGCGCCTGGCGACAATCGCCCATCGGCTGCGGTCCCGTGGGTTCGATTTTGCCTGGCACAATCACGACTACGAGTTCAGGCCGCTTCGGGACGGATCACTGCCGATCCAGCATCTCGCCGCCGATCCGGCCGTCCATTTGGAGCTGGACGTCGCCTGGGTGGCGCTTGCCGGGGTCGACCCACAGCCGTGGATCGAGGGCTACGCGGGTCGTGTTGCCGCCATCCACGTCAAGGACATTGCGCCACGCGGCAGCCGCGCCGATGAAGATGGCTGGGCGGACGTCGGTACCGGCGTTATGCCTTGGCCCAAGCTATGGAAAGCGGCCGTGCTTGCCGGCGCGTCCTTGATGGTCGCCGAGCATGACAATCCCTCGGACTTCGACCGCTTCGCCCGCCGCAGCATCGACGCCATGCGCGCCTTCGCCAGCATGACCAACTCCGAGCCAGCGCTATCGGCAACGTGACGGCGCGAGCGCCACGAGTTCCATTCATCCGCGACTGAGGCGTCCCGATCGGAAACGCGGCAAAGCATTCCGCCAAGGCTGAGAGGCAGACAAAATGCAGCACCCCAAGGGTGCTTGCACAGCATTTCATTGAAATCGCGGGAAAAAATGGTCGGAGTGGAGTGATTTGAACACTCGACCCCCTGCTCCCGAAGCAGGTGCGCTACCAGGCTGCGCTACACTCCGTAACCGTCGGTGGGCGGTGTATAGCGTCCCCT
Organism: Pseudomonadota bacterium; assembly: GCA_018262505.1. Classification (GTDB taxonomy): domain Bacteria; phylum Pseudomonadota; class Alphaproteobacteria; order Rhizobiales; family Pleomorphomonadaceae; genus Pleomorphomonas. The sequence continues at coordinate 3,403 of JAGSYV010000148.1, read as the reverse complement.
CCCCGCCTCCGCAAGCCCCAAAATCACACTTGTGGATCAGGGATTTTGCGCGCGCTTGATCGCATCGCGGAACCACCGTCCGCAGGTCGATATAGCCGACGGATAACAAGCTTCATTGTCATGACGAGTCATCGCCAGCCTTGTTGCAGTCGGATCATGTTGCGGTTATATCGTGCGGACTGCGGCCGAGGCCGCCGGATGGGGTGTCGCCAAGTGGTAAGGCAGCGGATTTTGATTCCGCCATCCGTAGGTTCGAATCCTGCCACCCCAGCCAGTTTTTCTCCAGCGAAGTCAACCTGTTGAAGCCTTGGCGCTGTTTTGCGCGATCCGGCCTGACAGCTCAATTGGCCTAGGCGCTTCCAGAAACAGACGCCCTCGGAACCTGACGAGCGATTCATGCATTGCGATTCGGACGCGTTGATGCCTCTTGCGCCGAGGGTCTTGCGCGCGCGCCAAAAGACCAGCGATGATCGTCCGAGAGAGCAAGTGGAAGGGAATTCAGGCATGGCCGAGAGACAACCGGAACGCCTCGTCGATGCACTGCTGAGAACGATCGAGCGCCACATCCTGCCCCTGACCCGGCTCGGCGTTGCCAACGGCAACAAGGTGTTCGGCGCCGCCCTCCTCGACAAGAAGACCTATTCGGTGGTTCTCGCCGGGACCAACAACGAGACGGAGAATCCGCTTTGGCACGGCGAAGTGCACACCATCAAGAAATTCTATGAAATCAAGGACCGGCCGAATACGAGCGACCTGCTGTTCCTGTCGACACACGAACCCTGCTCCATGTGTCTGTCGGCCATCACCTGGGCCGGCTTTGACAACTTCTCCTATTTCTTCAGCCACGAGGATTCGCGAGACGCCTTCTCCATTCCGCACGACCTTCGCATACTCAAGGAAGTGTTCACGCTGGAACCCGGCGGCTACCGACGCAGCAATGCTTTCTGGCACAGCGAGCACATCGCCGATCTGATCGCGGTTTGCGATGCTGCCGCCCGCCAGGATTTTCAGGTGCGCGCCGACGGCATCCGAGCGGAATACGCGGCGCTGTCTGCGGTCTACCAGCAAGGCAAACAGCAGACCGCCATACCCTTGAAATAGGCGGGCCAACCAGACGCGCTAACTCCTGCCCGGCGCCTGAGTAACATCAAGCCGGGGGCTCGGTCGGCGGGACGGTGGGGGACATATCCTCGCCCTTTAGTTCGATGAGCCATTCGCGCCAGATGGCAACGAGCAGCGCCATCAGCACCGGGCCGATGAACAGGCCGAGGAACCCCATGGTCTTCACGCCGCCGATGAGGCCGAAGAAGGTCGGCAGGAAAGGCAGCTTGATGGGACCGCCGACGAGGCGCGGCCGCAGCGTCTTGTCGACGACGAACAGTTCGATCGTTCCCCAGGCAAACAGCGAGACACCCGCGGCCATATGCCCGCTGGCGACAAGGTAGATCGAAAGCAGCGTGAAGCTGAGCGGCGCGCCACCCGGGACCAGCGCCATGATGCCGGTGATCACGCCGAAAATGGCCGGCGACGGGACACCGGCGATCCAGTAGGCGACGCCGAGCACGATGCCTTCGCCGATGGCGATCAGCGTCATGCCGGTCACGGTGGAGCTGATGGTGGCCGGCACGATGCGCGATATGCGAGCCCAACGCGTCGGCAGGATGCGCTCGCCGACCAGATCGATCTGAGCCACCAGGGCGCTGCCGTCCTTGTAGACGAAGAACAGGGCGATCATCATGAACAGCAGCATCAGGACAAGACGGAAGGCCTCGCCGCCCGCCGTCATGACGGCCCGGTATATGTTGCCGATATTGGCGCCGGAGGTCATCTGAACAAGTTCGCCTATGGCGCCCGGCGGACCGACATGCAGGCTCCATTGCTGGGCGAGCCATTCGCCCGCCATCGGCAACGTGGCTATCCACGGCGGTACGGCCGCGCCGCTGCGATTGGCCTCCTGTAGCCAATTGAACCACACCTTGAATTCGTCGAAGGCAAAGCTCACCGCCACCAGCATCGGCACGATCAGGAACAGCAGGATGCAGATGAGGGCGATTGACGCGCTGAGTTTGGTGTTGCCGCCGCAGAGCCGCGTCAGATCACGGAATAGCGGCCAGGTGGCAAAGCCGATCACTAGGGCGGCCAGCACCGGAACGACGAAGCCACCGAAGAAATAAATCCCGGCGATGACGATCAATAGCAGCAGCCAGCGCGCGGCGACGATCAGCGGAACGATCGGCACGCGCCCTGAGGGAACGGCGCCGAGCCAGCGCGGCTGGTCTTTTGGCACGGGAGTTCGCGGATCGTTCACGGGGGCGGCCTTTTCGTCAGAACACTCGGGGCGCCGATTTATGGGCTACCGCCGAGATGGCCGCAACCACTGCTCAAGACATCCGGAGCTGGATCATCTCCTCTTGCCCGACGAAGAGACGTTAGTCGGTTTGGTTGGTGCCATCCTTTTGGAACAGAATGATGAATGGGCCGTGCAGCGCCCCTGCTAGATGATACTGGAAACCATCGCATCCATCGGCGATGATCCCGTCGTGCCTCGCTGACCAACCGCCACCACCATCACCCCACGGGCGCGACCATGTCCTTTTCGCTGCGTCAGCTTCAGTATTTCCTTGCGATCGCCGAGACCGGCTCCGTTTCGAAGGCAGCGGCGCAACTTTCGACGTCGCAGTCGACAATTACCGAGGCGATGAAGGATCTGGAGGCGGATCTCGGCGTGAAGCTACTTGAGCGCCAGTCGCGAGGTCTTAGCCTGACGCACAAGGGGCAGCTGTTTCGCCGGCATGCCGAGCGCATCTGGCTGGACGTGGCCGACGCACGGGGCGCACTCGCCAATGTCGCGCCCGAGGTGACGGGGCGTTTGGCGCTCGGCGTCAGCGTCGATCTCGTGGAAGACGGGCACGATTATCTTGAGCACCTGCTGCTCAATGGCGAGATCGATCTGGCGCTCGTCACCATGTCCGGCCTGCATAATCCCGAGTCCCTGGCGGCCGACGAGCTCGAAGCCTATCGCTACCGACTATGGGTGGCGTCCGGCCACGTGCTGGCGGAGCGCGATCAACTGGACCTTGGGATGATTTCGGAATTTCCTCAGATTACACTCAATATCGATGAAATCGAAGAAGCGGTCGATCACCTCTGGCGCGGTTCCGGCTTACGCCCACACATCGCGTTTCGCTCGCGCTCGGTCGAAGCGGTGCGTGCGCTGGTAGCTGGCGGGGTCGGCGTTGCCATTTTGCCCGATCTTGTGTTTCGCCCCTGGTCTCTGGATGGCCTTCGCCTAGAGGCGCGGCAAATTTCCGCGACCATGCCCATGGTGAAGGCGGCTCTGGTGCGCCGGCGAGGCACCCACGACAATCTCAATGCCCGTCGCTTCATCGAAGTCACGCTCTCC
>JAGSYV010000147.1 GCA_018262505.1 Pseudomonadota bacterium | reverse complement strand
GCTCACGATGGGGTGTGAATCCGAGCCAGACCGACCGCGCGGAGGAAGGCGTTGTCCGATACGGTCAGAAATGGCTGCCGGATTTCCGGATCGTGGCGACCTCTGTTCTGGCTCTCGCCGTACTGAACGGCGGTTGCAGGTCGACGCCGGTCGAGCCGCTCCACGCCGACATGCCCAACGCTTTCGTCGGGGCCAAGCAAAGCCGAAAGGAATCCCCCATCAAGGCGGAGTGGTGGCTGGCATTTTCCGATCGCGAGCTCACCGAACTCGAACGGCTCGGGGAGACCGGCAACCAGGATCTGCGGCAGGCGGAGGCGCAAATCAAACAGGCGCAAGCCGGTGTCGATCTGTCCGCATCGGCGCTGCTGCCCTCGATCTCCGGCGGCGGCGGCGCGGCGAGGGGCGACAAATACGGCTTCGGCACCGTCTCGGCGGGAACTTACGGGACTGTTTCGGGGTCGTGGCTGCTGGACATATTCGGCGGCGCGCGGGCCCAGAAAAGGGCATCCGAGGCCCAGCTCCTGGCGGCCACGGCGCGAAGGGACGACGTTCGTCTCGGCGTGCTGGCCGAGATCGCCTCCACCTATGTCAAGCTTCGCTATTCCCAGCAGAGAATAGCGCTCGCCCATCAGACCGTCGAGAACCGCCGGCGGAATTTGGCGCTGCTGCACGAAGGCGCGCGCGCCGGCGAGACCACCGATTTGCAGGTCGTGCAGGGGGAACAGCTGGTCGCAAAGGCGGAGTCCGAGCTGCCCTCCCTGGAGGTGGAGTTCGACACTTTGACCGACGATCTCGCCAGTCTGACCGGCGCACCCGTCGCACAACTCAAGTCGGACCTTCTGAAGACGGCCGAGCAGCCGCGCGCAAGATACAAGATCGGCGTGGGAATACCGGCCGACGTCGTCAGGAACCGCCCCGACGTTCGTCGGGCGGAATACACCTTTGCCTCGGCAGCCGAAGGGGTCGGGGTCGCCGAGGCGGCGTTCTATCCCTCGTTGCGGTTGAGCGGCTATCTGACGCCGACGGCGGTCCTGCACAGCGCGGACGTCAACATCTGGCAGATCGGGAGCGAGCTTTCGGCGCCGATCTTCGACGGCGGCAAGAACAAGGCGAATCTGGCCGTGGCGAACGCCCGGCTCGACGAGGCGCGTGCCGCCTGGCAGGCCGCCGTCCTGAAAGGCATATCCGAGGTCGAGCAGGCGCTCGCCGCCTATAATCGCGATGGACGGAACCTCGCCGCGCAGGACAAACTCGTATCGACGTCCCAGGAGGTGCTGCGCATGGGAAACAGCGGGTTTCAACTTGGCGCGGATACGTTCTTCAGCATTCTGGACGCCGAGAAGGAATTGTTCGAGGCCGAGAAATTGCGCGCTCAGGCACTTCGCGACCAGGCGCTGCACTACATCGCCCTGTGCAAGGCGGCGCCGGCACCCTCGACCGTGACGGTGGCAGGTTTGCCCTGATCGCGACGACCCTGCCGGTCTGTTGGACGTGGAGGAGGCGGTGCAGCCGAAGAGGGTGCGCCGCCTTATCGTTGCTGCCGGGCAGGCATCGCGACTTCGATGCGACGACGCCCGGCACAGAACTCTTTCAAGCCGTCTTCTTCTTGGCGAACAGCCGGCGGACGATGCCGAGAAAGTCGTCGACGAAGGTGAAGATGACGGGGATGACGATCAGGCTGAGCATGGTCGAGGTGATCACCCCGCCGATGACGACGATGGCCATCGGCTGACGGAAGCTCGGGTCGCTGCCGCCCAGGCTGAGGGCGGCCGGCGCCATGCCGGCCCCCATGGCGATCGTCGTCATGAAGATGGGGCGGGCTCGCTTGTGACAGGCATCGACCAGGGCGTCGATCCGGTCCAGGCCGCGGCGTCGGGAGACGATGGCATATTCCACCAGCAGGATGGAGTTCTTGGTTACCACGCCCATCAGCAGAAGTAGGCCGATCACCGCTGCCATCGAGAAGCTCGTGCCGGTGAGGAGGAGCGGCAAGAGCGCGCCGCCGAGCGCCAACGGCAACGCCATCAGGATGGTCACCGGCTGCAGGAAGTCGTGAAACAGCAGCACGAGCACCGCGTAGACGCAGAAGATACCGATGGCCATCGCCGTGCCGAAGCTGGTGAACAGTTCGGACATACGCTGGAGTTCGCCCTGCTCGACGAGATGGACGCCGGTGGGAAGGTTGCGCATGACCGGCAACGCCCGGGCTTCGCCGTTCACTTCGCCCAATGTCCGCCCGTTGAGTTCGACGGTGAGCGTGACGTTGCGCGAACGATCGATGCGGTCGATTTCTGCCGGGCTGCCGCCGATGCGGACGGTGGCGATGGAGCCGAGCGTCACTTCACCGTTGGTCCCGGCAACCCGGATCTCAGAAATCGACTGGAGGTCGGTTCTCGTCTTGGGGGCGAAGCGAACGCGGATCGAGATCTGCCGTTGCGGCAGGTTGAGCTTGGACATCGAGGTCGAATAATCGCCGTTGGTGGCAACCCGCACCGCCTTGGCGATCGCCTCCGAGGTGATGCCGAGCTTGGCGGCACGGGCGAAATCCGGCGTGATCTGTACTTCCGGCGCCTGCAGGGAGGCGCTGGAGGTCACGGCGCCGATGCCCTTGAGGCCCCGCAGCTCGGTTTCCAATTCGGTCGCTGCCTGGTCGAGAACGCTGGAATCGTCGCTGGCCAGCGTCAGCTCGAGCTTGGTACCGTTGCCTCCGCTTCCCACCTCGACCTGGACGCCGGGCAGCTGTTTCAGCGCGCGCCGCAGTTCGTCTTCGACCTGGGCCTGGCTGAGTTTGCGTTTGTTGAGCGGTGTAAGGTCGATCGTCAGCGTTGCCGAAGTCACGTCGGAGGTGGACGAGGAATCCGGACCACCGCCGCTCGATGCGGTGCCGACCGCGACGAAGACCTGTCGTACCTCGGCGACACTGGAGGCCAGGTCCGCGGCGAGCATTGCGACCTTGTCGGTTTGTTCGATCCGGCTGCCAGGCGGCAGGGTCAGCGTGACCTTGGTCTGCGCATCGTCGGACGCGGTCATGAAGCCAGTCTTGAGCAGCGGAATGGCGCTGAACGACAGGGCCACGAACAAGGCAACACCAAGCACGGTGATCAAGCGGAACCGCAGGCAGGTCTTCACCAGGCGGAGATAGGTGCGCATCACCAATCCGGTGTGCTCGGTTTCCGCCGTGGGTTTGAGCGTGTAGGCGGCCATCATCGGCGTCAGAAAGCGCGCCACCATCAGCGAGGCGAGGACGGCCACCGAGGCGGTAATGCCGAACTGCCGGAAGATCAGGCCGGGGATACCGCTCATGAAGGCGGTGGGCAGAAAGACCGCGACCAGCGTGAAGGTGGTGGCGATGACCGCCATGCCGATTTCATCGGCTGCTTCCATCGCCGCGTCGTAGGGCTTCTTGCCCATGCGCAGGTGGCGGGCGATGTTTTCGACCTCGACGATGGCATCGTCGACCAGGATGCCCACTACCAGCGACAGCGACAGCAGCGACACCGTGTTCAGACTGTAGCCGAAGAAATACATCGCCAGAAAGGTCGGGATGATCGACAGCGGCAGGGCGACGGCCGACAGAATCGTCGCGCGCCAGTTGCGCAGGAAGGCGAAGACCACGATGACGGCCAGGATGGCGCCTTCGTAGAGCATCTCCATCGAACTATCGTAGTTGGAGATGATCGGCGTCACCGTCGTGTAGGCTTGGGTGAGCGATATCTCCGGATGCGCCTTGGCAAAGGCGGCGATCACCGAGCCGAGATCTTCGTTGACGCCGAAGTCGCTGTAGCCGTTGGATCGATAGACCTCGACGGCGATGACCGGCTGGCCATTGAAATAGGCGAGCGAGCTTCGGTCGGAGAAGCTGTCGCTGACCGTTGCGATCTGGTCGAGCCGGATCTGTTTGCCATTTGACAGGGGGATCGGCAGCGCCGCGATTTCCTGGACCGAGGCGACCGCGCCGAGTGTACGGATCGTCTGGCGCAATCCGCCGACCTCGCCGCGTCCGCCGGAGGAGTTGACCTGAACCGATTTCAGCTGGGCGGAAATGTCGGAGGCCGTCACCCCGAGCGACGCCATGATCACCGGGTCTAGGTCGACATGGACTTCGCGGTCGATGCCGCCCACCCGCTTGACATCGCCGACGCCGTGCACGGCGAGCAGCGACTTCTTGAAATCGTTGTCGATGAGCCAGGACAGTTCCGTCTCGTTCAGCTTCGACGACTTTATCGCATAGACCAGCAGCGGCGAGCTCTGGACCGTCACCTTGGAAACGCTTGGCGTTTCCATGTCCGCGGGTAGATCGGTGACGCTGTCGACGGCGTTCCGGACCTCGTTGAGAGCTGTTTCACCGTCCTTCTCAAGTTCGAAGGACACGCTGATCGACACCGAGCCGTCGGTAACGGTGGTGGTGATGTGATCGAGCATGCTGAGCGAGGCGAGCTCGTCCTCGATCTTGCGCGCCACCTCGGTTTCGAGCTGCGCCGGCGCCGCGCCTTCCAAGGACGCCGAGATCTTGACCGTCGGCAGGTCCATGTCCGGAAACTTCTGCACAGCCAGCCGCTCGAAGGCCAGCAAGCCGCACACGGTCAGCAGGATGAACAGAAGGATGGGCGGAACGGGATTGCGGATCGACCAGGCGGAAATGTTCATTTGCCGCTGTTCTCCACGTCGACCTCGACGCCATCCGACAGGAAGGCGCCTCCCGACTCGATCACATTGGCACTGGCTGAGAGGCCGGAGACGATTTCGACGCGATCCTGTTGCCGGCGGCCGACCTCGACCAGGATGCGGTTCGCCTTGCGATTGCCATCGACCGTAAAGACGTAATTGAGCCCGTCGCGGAACACGAGCGCGGTCTCCGGCAGGGTCAAGGCGGAGGTCGTCGCGAGATCGATGCCGCCTGAGGCAAACAAGCCAACCCTGGCTATATGATCGACCGGCAGCTCCACGTAGATGATCGAGCGCCCCGTATCGGTGTCGACGGTTGGCGACACCAGGCGGACGCGTCCTTCGATCTTCGTGCCGTTGGGAAGGTCGATGTGGGCGTTGAGGCCGGCATGCACGGAGAGAAGATCGCGCGCGGCGACCTCGGCCTGCCATTCCACCCGCTGCTGCCTGATGAGGCGGAACAGCTCGGTTCCCGAGGAAACCACCGCGCCGAGCGTTGCCGAGCGCGAGGAGATCAGCCCATCGTCGACGGCCCGGATGACCGTCTGGCTCAGCTTGATCTTCTCGCTTTCCAGCGCCGCCTGCTCGGAGGCCAGACTCGCCTGGGCCGTCTCTTCGGTGATGATGTATTCGTTGATCTGTTGCTCGGAGAGGGCGCCGGTGCCGGTCACCTTGCGCGCCCGATCGGCGTCGGTCTTGGCCTTGGCGAGATCGGCGGTGGCCTTGGCCACGGCCGCTTCCTGCTTGTGCAGATCGGCCAGAACCGCGTCCTGAGACAGATGGGCCAGCTCCTGGCCCTTGGTGACCACGCTTCCCACGTCCACGAGAACGTCGGTAATCCGGTACCCGCCGATTTCGGCGTCGATCGCCGCTTCATGCCAGGCCTTGAGCCAACCGCTGGCCGGCACCGATTCCGCCCACTGCATGACCTCAGGCTGAACCGTGCGCACGGTGAGGGCGCTGCTCTTGGCGGTGTCGGACTGCTGGGCAGCCGCCGGGGACGCGAGGCTGAGGCCGCAAGCCGCGATCGAGACGAACAACGTGGAAACAAGGACGCGTGGGGTCATTGGGAAGCTCCTTGAGACGCGGACGGCGGGGGAGTCAGCGTGGCGGACGATTTTTGCCAGCCGCCGCCGAGCGCTTTGTAGAGCGCGATCCAGTAGCGCACGGCGTCCCGCCTCACCTCGATCAGCGTGATTTCAGCCGACAGGGCCGACCGGCGTGCTTCTTCTCGATCGAGAAGGCTCGTGCCGCCGGCGCGCCAGTTGTCGTCGATGGCCTTGAAATAGGTCCGGTAGTTGCTGGCGGCGGTTGCGCTATCGCCAATGCGGCGCGTGGTGGAGTCCACCCGCACCATCGCCGTCTCCACGTCATCGACGGCGGAAAGAACCCCGGACTTGTAGCTGGCGACCGCCGACCGGTAGGCGGCTTCGGCGCTGTTGACGGCGGCGCGGCGGGAACCGCCATCGAACAGCGGAATGGACACCGACGGCCCGAAGGACCAGGGGACGCCGGTGCCGGTCAGGGTGGAATGGCTGATCGTCAGATTGCCCGACAGCGACAGGCTTGGATAGAGGTCGGCTTTGGCGTAGCCGACTTCATAGAGAGTCGCTGCCATCTCCCGCTCGTAGCTGGCGACGTCGGGCCGCTGGCGCAGAAGATCGGCGGGAACGCTGGTCACCTGGATGCGAGGTGGGGTGGGAATGCGTCCGGTCTGCGAGCCGAGGATCTTACGAACTTTGGTTTCGTCGACCGCCGCGAGTTCGGACAGCGTCTTGACCAGAACCTCGCATTCGGCCTGTTGCGAGGTCAGCGTCGACGACGAGCTGGCCGCGCTGGCCCGGGCGAGGGCCAGGTCCGACGTGGACGTAAAGCCGGACGTCGCCGAGGTCTGCGTGGCGGAAATTGTCTCCCGCTGAGACTGGAGCTCTTGCCGATAGGTCTGTTCGAGAAGGCGGCAGGCGCGGTATTGGACATAGTCGTCAGCCATTTCGGCGGCGAGCGAAACGCGCGCGTCGTGCCAGTCGGCGACCTTTTCCTCGACACGGGCTTGGTCGGCCGACACTTGCGCGCGGGTCTTGCCGAAAAGATCGATTTCCCAGGAGGCATCGAGGCCGCCGCTGGTGGTGTTCGACGCAGCGACCTTGCTTTCTTTCGAGCCGTTGGTGCCGCTTCGCTCGATCGATCCACTGCCGGTCAGAGACGGAAACAGACCGGAGCGCGCCGAGGCTTCGGTCGCCCTTGCCTTGTCGATCGAGGCAATCGCTGATTCAAGATTGGGACTGTTGGCCTCCGCCACCGTCATCAACTCGGTGAGCGCTGGATCTTTGAAGCTTCCCCACCAGGCGACCAGATTGGCGGTCTTTCCCTGGTGGGGAAGTGTCGCATGCCAATTTGCGGACAGGTCCAACTGTGGCGGCTCGGCCATTGGCAGATTTGCGCAGCCTGCGACCAGGGCGGCCGATGTCAGCCAGGCGAGCTTTATTTTCATTTGGTTCGTTCCCGAAAAGGTCGCGACGAACCGTTAGCAGGGCCTATGTTAAGTGCGGTCAAGCGAGAGCAAAGAAATGTAAAGTTTGCGACCTGCGATCGCTAAGCGGCTATTCTCACTGAGAATATGATATTCTTTTCGCTCGGTTCGGCCTCTTCCAACGGATCAGATCTGGCTCGACCTGCTGGCGCGGAATGACATCGGGGCCGCCATGATGAACGTTCTTCTCATAGACGACGACAACGAGCTTACGACCCTGCTCAAGGATTACCTTTCCGCCGAGGGTTTCGAAGTCACCTGTTTTGAGGACGCCAAGAAGGGGCTCGATTTTCTGTCGACCAGGACGGTCGATATCGTCGTGCTCGACGTGATGATGCCGCGCATGAACGGCATCGAGACTCTCCAGCGCATCCGCCGGACCAGCAACGTTCCCGTGTTGATGCTGACGGCGCGCGGCGATGAAGTCGACCGGATTTCGGGCCTCAACCTCGGCGCCGACGACTACGTTCCCAAACCGTGCTCGCCCGGCGAGCTTGTCGCCCGTCTCAGGGCGATCTTGCGCCGGACGGCGCAGAACCGGGATGGCGAAGAGGGCGTGGAAATCGTTCGGGCCGGGCCGCTCGCCCTCATGCCCGGCACGCGGACGGCCGAATGGAGCGGCCATCCGCTCGAACTCACTGGAGCGGAGTTCAACCTGCTTGAGGTGCTGGCGCGCAGTGCCGGCCAGTTGGTGTCGAAGCAGGACCTGTCGAAACGGGCGTTCGGCCGGCCGCTGACGCCCTTCGACCGGCGGATCGACGTTCACATCAGCTCCGTTCGGCAGAAGCTCGGGCTGCATCCGGACGGACAATCCTGGATTCGCGCCGTTCGCGGCCAAGGCTATCAACTGATCAAGGACGGTTCGATCCAATGAGCAGGCTGTTCCTGAGATTGTCCGTGGTCGTCTGGCTGGTCACGGCCCTGGCGACGGCCGTGGTGTTCGGCATCAGCTACGCGGTGGGGGTCTTCCCGCCGAATGACTTGAAAATCCAAGCAAAACAGGAGTTTGTTCTGGCGACGGCGGCTAAACTTCTGGCCACCGACGGGGAAGGGGCGGTGGTTGCCTTTGCGCGTCAAACGACGGCCGCCGATCCTTCCGTGCGCCTTATCCTCTCCCAGGAAGCTTCCTCTTCGGCTTGCCGCGCTCCCGCCGACGACGAGGCGGCACAGCGGCTGGTGCTGCGCGATGGCATCTGCTGGCGTTTGGGGCTGACGGCTCCGCGCGAGAGCTGGCTGTCTGCTTT
>JAGSYV010000034.1 GCA_018262505.1 Pseudomonadota bacterium | reverse complement strand
ACAGCAACGACGGCAAGAGCGAAGGTCTTCATTTCCATACTCCTTGTAACTCGATAGCGTCGTCAGGCCGTTGGAAGTTCATATCCAGCCCCGGACATTCGTCTCGCTTCGATGAGTATGATCTATGCCGTAGCTCTTCACGGAAAAAGGGGGCGACAAGTCAATATGACGGGACGGGTTTCGTGAAGAAGTTTCACAAGATCGTGTGAAAACGTGATGACTGGAGCAAATCGCGGCGACTGAACCTACACAACTGCGTGAAGGAAGTCGCAAGGGGGCTTTATTTTGGCTTTTGCCATCGCAGATTGGGACGCCTAGGGGGCTTTCTTCCAGGCTATGGCAGTCCCAGAGACAGAGTTTGATACACTTTTCCGCAGGGTGGTTCCGATCAACGTGGGCGACCGTAAGCCAGGAGCCGTTTCCAGGAGATATCGATCATGAGGATCGATGCTCGCCAAATCGAGGTCATCTGCGGCAGGGCAAATCCATGCCGATCAGCACGGCCCGAGACTGGGATCTGATATCAAGACGGCAGTGCTCTGCCGGGTCGGCTAACGCATTCCCGGTCGCGAGGAACCGCGTCTCGCCAATCCGGCGGAAACAACAGAAACTTGGGAGATAATGGTACAGCTGGCTGGGCTTGAACCAGCGACCTTCGGAGCCACAATCCGACGCTCTAGCCAACTGAGCTACAGCTGCACGTAACGGCGCGGAACCTAGTTGGATCGCCCCGGCAATGCAAGCCCTGCCAGTCACTTTTTTGCGGTCGATCGCCGCCAAGTGGAGGAGGGCCTGTTGGCTGGCTATCAGGCGGCGATCACCGCGCCGAGGAAGGCGTCGATGGTCGAACGAAGCTGGTCCGCCTCGTCGGCGACTTCTCGTGAATCCTGATCGAGCTTTTGCGCCGCCATCTCGGTTTCGCGGGCCGTCTTGAGTACCGCGCTGACGTTGGTTGCCACCTGCTGCGAACCGGCAGCAGCCGCACTGACCGAACGGCTGATGTTGCCTGTGGCAGTGCCTTGCTCTTCCACCGCCGTGGCAATGGCTCCCGTGTAACGATCGACTTCCTGCATGGTGACGCTGATGGTTTGAATCGCCTCCACCGCGTCGGCAGTCGCATCCTGAATGTTATCGACCTGAGCGGCGATTTCCTCGGTGGCCTTGGCGGTCTGCCCGGCGAGATTCTTCACCTCGGCGGCGACGATGGCAAATCCCTTGCCCGCCTCGCCGGCTCGTGCGGCTTCGATGGTTGCATTGAGCGCCAGGAGGTTGGTTTGCTCGGCGATGGCCCGGATCAACGTGACGACTTCGCCGATCTTGGTCGCGCCAGTGGCGAGACGGTTGATCTTGACATCGGCGTCGCGCGTGCCGCGCGCCGCATCGGCCACGATGGTGCCGGTACGCTGGATCTGGGCGGATATCTCGCCGATTGAAGCCGCCAGTTCCTCAGTCGCCGAAGCGACGGTCTGCACATTGCCGGTCGCATCGCACGAGGCGTTCGAGGCGGCTCCAGCATCTTGGACGGTGTGCAAAGCGCCGGCTCCCAGCGGGGGAAAACGTCGGGGTGCCATTAACCGATTGTTTAGCCTGAAATCCTTTTCTTGTCGGAACAACTCGCCTTGCAAGGGAAAGAAAAGCTTTCCGCGCATATGTGTTGCAGAGCCCCGGAGAACGACTGGCTGAACCGGCTCTGCGTGTCGTGTCGTTTATGCGACGGGTTGGTTCGGCCTGTGGAGGAAGAGAGCGCATCGAGGGGGGAGTGTCATGCCGTCAAGGGTCGTCGCCTCGCAGCACACTTCGATTGGCAGTCCTGCCAGGAAGAAGAGCGGCATGACCACGTCCGCCCGACGCCGTAAAGGCGGCGGCCACCAAGACGCTCGTTCCTTCGTCATCGCCGGCTTCGTTGCCCTGGTGCTCGCATCAGTCGTCGCCACGATCTGGCTCAACGTCAGGCCTTTTCCTGTTGCCTCGTCGGCGCCGGCGCCTCGCCCCCCGCCCAGCCTTGCCGATCTTGAGATGAAGAAAACCCACTCCTACTGGAAAGTCGGCAGCAGCACCTACCGGCATTACATTACCAACGCGAGCACCGGCGAGATCGTCGACGCCGGCGTCGTGACGGTCAAGGAGATGCTTGCGCAGGGCATTGAGGTGCCCGGCTATTCGCTACCGGCCAAGACCACCGGCACGTCGAGCAACAGCGACGAACTGGCCATTCGGTTCCAGGCGATTCAGGATCACCTCAAATAGCGACCGTTCCGGCGCGCAGCAGCATGCCGTAGAGATCACGCGGCTCGTCGGGGTCGGCAAGCAGATCGAGCTCTTGGTAGAAGGAAGTGCCGGCGAGCTTGTCGCGCACAAAGCGTAGCGCCGAGAAATCCTCGATGGCGAACCCGACGGAGTCGAACAACGTTACCTCGTCAGGCGCGGTGCGGCCCGGCGTTGCGCCGCGGAGAACTTCCCAAAGCTCGGTGACCGGGTGATCGGCGGCAAGCTGCTGGATCTCGCCTTCGATGCGCGTCTGCGGCGCATATTCCACGAAGATCGACGAGCGCTTGAGAATGTCGCGGTGCAGCTCCGTCTTGCCCGGGCAGTCGCCGCCAACCGCGTTGATGTGCACGCCGGAGCCGACCATGTTGTCGGTGAGAATGGTGGCGTACTGCTTGTCGGCGGTCACGGTGGTGATGACGTCGGCGCCTTCGACGGCTTCCTGGCCGGAGCGGCAGACGGTAATCGAAAAGCCGAGAGGCGCAAGGTTGCGCCGGCACTTCTCCGTTGCGGCGGGGTCTATGTCGTAAAGGCGCAGGTTGGCAATGCCGAGGATCGCCCGGAAGGCCAATGCCTGAAATTCCGATTGGGCGCCGTTGCCGATGATCGCCATGGTGACCGATCCCTTCGGTGCCAGGCAGCGTGCTGCCATCGCCGAGGTGGCGCCGGTCCGGAGCGCGGTCAGCAGCGTCATCTCGGAGAGCAGCATCGGATAGCCCGAGCCGACATCGGCCAGCACGCCGAAGGCCGTCACCGTCTGCTTGCCTTCGCGCATGTTCTTCGGGTGGCCGTTGACATACTTGAAGCCATAGAGCGTCCCATCGGACGTTGGCATCAGTTCGATGACGCCGTCCGCCGAATGGGAGGCAACGCGCGGCGTCTTGTCAAAAGTTGGCCAGCGGCAGAAGTCTTCTTCGATGTAGGTCGCAAGCTCTGTGAGGAAGCGCTCGACGCCGACGCTGAGCACCAGCCGCATCATGTTGTCGACCGACACGAACGGGACGATGGCGAGCGGGGAAATGGCTTTCATGCTGAAAAGCTCCGGGTTGGGCGGTCCATGACGGTGCGGCCCATCAGGCTGGCGAGAAGGTCGACCATCAGCGTGGCGGTGCGGCCGCGCTCGTCGAGGAAGGGGTTGAGTTCGACGAGGTCGATCGAGGAGACGAGGCCGCTGTCGTGCAGCATCTCCATGATCAGGTGTGCCTCGCGGAAGGTGGCGCCGCCCGGCGCCGTGGTCCCGACGCCCGGGGCGATGGACGGATCAAGAAAGTCGACGTCGAGGCTGACGTGAAGACGACCGTTCACTGTTACGACCCGCTCGAGAAAGCGGTCGACCAGCGTGCCGACGCCGTGCTCGTCGAGGGCGCGCATGTCGTGGACGGTAACGCCGGAGCCGGCGAGCGCCCGCCGTTCGGCCGGATCGACCGAGCGAATGCCGACCATGGCGACATTGCCCGGCGGTACGGGGTGAGAGAGCGGCGGATAGTAGCCCTGAAACCCGTCCATCCCCGTGAAATAGGCCACCGGCGTACCGTGAAGATTGCCGCTCTGGGTGGTGTCGAGCGTATGGAAGTCGGTGTGGGCATCGAGCCACAACACGAAAAGAGGGCGTCCCTCCTCTGCGGCGCGGCGAGCCACGCCGGGGACCGTGCCGCAGGCGAGCGCATGATCGCCGCCAAGAAAGACCGGCAGGGCATCGTCGCCGGCTCTGTGGGCCGCCTCGGTCACCGTGTCGATCCAGGCGGCGATCTCGGGAAGGCGCCGAAGGTGCGGGTAGGGTGGCGCGACAACCGGCAGAGGGCCGCGGGCGACGTTGCCGAGATCCTCGACATCGTGGCCGAGCTCGGCGACCGCTTCGACGATGCCGGCCGTGCGATAGGCGCTCGGACCCATTTCGCAGCCCATGCGAGCGGCGCCATCCTCAACCGGTATCCCCAGAAGTCTCACCTTCATGCCCGTTCGCCTTTTGCCGTTGGAGTTCTGGCATCAGGCCATTTTCGACTGGCGAAGTGAACAGGCGGGATTGGCAATATAAACGGATTGGCTTATCAAAACGGCAGTTTCATTGAGCAAATCGGAGAAAGCGTGGATCGGCTCGATCAGCAACTCATAACGCTGCTGCGTCATGACGGACGCCGCACCGTATCGGACCTCGCCGCCGAACTGGGAGTATCCAGGGCTACGATCCGCGCCCGCATGGAGCGGCTTGAGCGTGGCGGCGACATCCTCGGCTACACGGTGATCCTTCGTAACGACGCCATAGAAGCACCGGTCAGGGCGGTGATGATGATCGAGATCGAGGGGCACGTCCTCGACAAGGTAATCCGCCAACTCGAGGGCTTTGCCGAAGTGGCGGCGATCCACACCACCAACGGCCGCTGGGATCTTGTTGTGGAACTCGGGGCGGCAACGCTAACCGACTTCGACACCGTGCTGCGCCGGATTCGTCTGCTGCCCGGCATTACCGGGTCCGACACCAGCCTGCTTTTGACGACGCCCCGCACGACGCGTGCCCGCTTGAGCTCCGGTTGATGTCGTTGCGAGAGGAACGGCGGGCAAGACGGTCGTCGGTCATTCCTTGTGGCGGCGGTGATTGCCGAAAACGAGGCCGGTCTCGAGCGCCTGTTTGCCGAATTTCTGGCGGACTTCATCCATGGCCCGCTCGGCGGCGGCCTTGCGCGTTGCCTTCTGATCGACGAGATCGGCCGGGTCGGCGAAGCGGCTTTCGCAGAGGTCGGCAACGGAGACGCCGAGCAGCCGATATTTCTGGCCGTGCGCTTCCTCGGCCAGCAGCGCGTCGGCGGCCGTGAAGATGCGATCGGCCAACTGTGTGGGGTCGTTGAGGCGCCGCGCCCGTGTTCTCAGCTTGAAATCGGTGGTCTTCAATTTCAGCGTCACCGTCGAACCGGCAATATCCTCGTGCTTGAGTCCGAAGGAAACACGTTCCGCCTGCTCGCGCAGAATCGGCCGGAGGTCGCGGAGGTCGGCGAGATCTTCGAAGAAGGTCACTTCCGAGCCGACGCTCTTTCGCTGCGAGTTCGGGACAACTTGCCGGCTGTCCTCACCGCGCGACAACCTCGCAATCCTGAGGCCGAGCGCCCCATAACGGCTGGCGAGCTGGGCCTGATCGGCGGCCTGCAGGTCCCCGACCGTTCGGTAGCCATCAGCGGCAAGTCGCTCGGAGAAGGCACGGCCGACTCCCCAGAGCGTGGTCACCGGCCGCGGCGCCAGAAACGCTGCGGCTTCTGCCTGTCCGATCACCGAAAAGCCTCTGGGCTTGTCGAGGTCGGAGGCGATCTTGGCGAGGAACTTGTTGGCGGCGAGCCCCACCGAAACGGTGATGCCGACCTCCTGCTCCACTTCTTTTGCGAAGCGGGCGAGCACCAGAGCCGGGCTGGCGCGGTGCAGCTTTTCGGTGCCGGACAGGTCAAGGAAGGCTTCGTCGATGGAGAGCGGCTCGACGAGCGGCGTCAACTCCAGCATCCGCCGCCTGATCTCCCGGCCGACGCGGGCATATTTCTCCATGTTGGGCCGGATCACGACCGCATCGGGGCAGAGTTGCAGCGCCTTGAACATCGGCATGGCCGAGCGCACGCCGCTGATGCGGGCGATGTAGCAAGCGGTCGAAACGACGCCCCGCTTGCCGCCCCCGATGATCAAAGGTTTGGTGGCAAGCGACGGGTCGTCGCGCTTTTCCACGGAGGCGTAAAAGGCATCGCAATCGACGTGGGCGATGACGAGGCGGTTCAGGTCGGGATGGCGGATAAGGCGCGGGCTGCCACAGGCCAAGCAACGGCGCCCCTCGGCCGGAGCCAGTGAGAGGCAGTCCCTGCAGAAGCCACCCGCCGCCTCAGACATGCTTGCCTCCCGGGGCGCCTCACGAAACCATGCCGGCCGATCAGAATTCGCTTTCGCCAGCCAATGCGTGGCGCGCAGCGGCCAGCATGGTCGGCCTCACCTGAGCCGCCTCGACGAAGGACAGCAATAGCGATTCATCGGCAAGAAAAAATTCCAGTACGCCGGCAAGAAAGCCGGGCTCACGCGCCGCCGCCCTAAGATCGGCCGGACCGATACCGGAAAGTGACAGGAAGCGACCGAGCGCATCCGGGTTTCCCGCGAGATAGGCGAGGGCGGAAATCGCCAGCTCTTCCGCTGCGTCGACGCTAAGCCTTTTACCAATTGGCATGTTCGGACCACCGTTTGGGATTGCTAAAGGAATCCGTACTATATTTGTTATACTGGAATCAGTGCGGCAACCTATCCCTAGGGAAAGGCGTTTCTGCGCATGAGTGTGCAGGGATGAAAACCGCCCAGCACCCGGTCACACCGGCGCAAGGCGGAAAGAGAGTCGAATGACCAAGACAGTTCTCATCGTCGAGGACAATGAGCTCAACATGAAGCTCTTCCATGATCTCCTGGAAGCGCATGGTTATCGCACGATTCAAACACGCAATGGCATTGAGGCCTTGGACTTGGTGCGCACTCACCGGCCGGATCTCATCCTGATGGATATCCAATTGCCGGAAGTGTCGGGGCTCGAGGTCACCAAGTGGCTCAAGGAAGACGACGAACTGCGCTCTATTCCGGTGGTTGCGGTCACCGCATTTGCCATGAAGGGCGATGAGGAACGCATCCGTCAGGGCGGTTGCGAGGCTTATATTTCCAAGCCGATTTCGGTTTCCAAATTTATCGAGACGGTGCGGACCTATATCGGCGACCAGTGATCGTCGTCCGGAACGGAAGAGTGTGATGACAGCGCGTATTCTTGTTGTCGACGACATCCTGGTCAATGTGCGCCTCATGGAGGCTCGCCTCACCGCCGAATACTTCGATGTCCACACCGCCACCTCCGGTACCGAGGCGCTGGCGATGCTCGACAACGCCACCTACGATATCGTTCTGCTGGATGTCATGATGCCGGGTATGGACGGCTTTGAGGTTTGCCGCCGCATCCGCGCCAACCCCAAGACGACACAGCTGCCGGTGATCATGGTCACCGCGCTCGACCAGCCGGCCGACCGTGTTCACGGCCTCGAAGCCGGCGCCGACGATTTCCTCACCAAGCCGGTGTCCGACACCCAACTTATCACCCGCGTCAAAAGCCTGGTTCGCTTGAAGCAACTGACCGACGAACTCGACCTCAGGGCCAATCAGGGCTCGGTCGCCTTCGATCGGGCGATGACCTATGCCGACCTCACCGCCCGCGCCCCTGGCCGCGTATTGCTAGTGGAAGATCGCCGCTCGGCCTATGTGCGCATCGCCCAGGCGCTGGCCAGCGAGATGGCCGTGGATATCGAGACCAACCCGCAGGAGGCCCTGTTCCGCGCCGCCGAGGGCGATTACGATTTGGCGATGATTTCCCTGAGCCTCGACGATTATGACGCGCTGCGCCTCTGCTCGCAGCTGCGGTCGCTCGACCGGACGCGCCTGCTGCCCATCCTGCTGATTTCCGATCCGGACGAAGGCAGCCGACTCGCGCGTGGCCTCGAACTCGGCATCAATGATTATCTGATCCGCCCGGTGGATGCCCAAGAGCTCATCGCCCGCTGCCGCACCCAAATCCGACGCAAGCGCTACACCGACCGGCTGCGCGCCAGCGTGCTGCAGACGATGGAGCTTGCCATCACCGACGCGCTGACCGGCCTCTACAATCGCCGGTACCTGGATTCGCATCTCGCCGCGCTCGTCGAGCGGGCGTCCGAAAAAAAAGGCGACTTGTCGCTGCTGATCGTCGACATCGACTACTTCAAGAGGGTCAACGACACCCACGGTCACGATGCCGGCGACGAGATCCTCCGCGAATTTGCCACTCGTATCCGCCGCAACCTGCGCGCTCTCGATCTGCCTTGTCGCTTCGGCGGCGAGGAATTCGTGATTGTCATGCCGGAAACCGATTACGGCATCGCCTCCATCGTGGCCGAGCGCCTGCGTACCAAAATCGCGCGCGATCCCTTCGCCATTCACGGCGGAGCGGAGTTCGTCGATGTGACGATTTCCGTTGGCGCCGCCTATATCCTGCATGATGGCGATACGCCGGAGACGCTTTTGAAGCGCGCCGATAACGCCCTCTATCGCGCCAAGGCGGAAGGCCGTAATCGCGTCGTGCTTGCCGCCGCCTGAGGCCGCATCGCCACCCCACTCTTGCAAGATCTGGACTCTGTGGTGTCTGCCTCGGGATCGATGACGTTTCCGATAGGCCGCACGTGAGAAACTAAGGGAATGAGGCGATCCCCATTTCCTTTCATGGTTCTGGCCGTCCAAATGTAGCATGCCCCGCTGGGCGCAGGCGCAGCTATTAAGGTTACCTCTTTATGATTAACTCATTGAAACGTCAGGTCTGGTGAAGACGACGTTGTAAACAACTCGTTAAAAAGCTAAAACAACAGTGTTGATAGTTTATGAGATTTTGGAAAGAGATACAGTTGCTTTCCAAACTACAACCCGGTGAAGCCAGGTCCGCCGCATCTCCTGGTCTTGTCGGGTCGGTCGATCGATGCCGGCGAGAGTGGCCTCCTCGTTGACCCGGCGTCGATCGACCACTCTTGCCTTTCCGGCCTAGCTTGCGCTTATCCTGCGTCTTCCGCCAAACGAGCGCTGGAGACGCATCGATCGTGGCCAATTTCCATTTCTCGACGCCCGCAGGCCTGCCGCGCGCGCGGGCTTTCGCCATTCCCTTCGACGGCGAGCCGGGCAAATTCAATGCCATTACCGACGTTCCCGGCGTCAGCGTCGGCTATACGACCCTGATTTCCGGCAACGGGCCGCTCGAAGTCGGCCATGGTCCCGTGCGGACCGGTGTGACGGCCATTCTGCCGCGCCCGCCCGCCGACATCTCTTCTCCCTGTTATGCCGGTTTTTTCTCCGGCAATGGCAACGGCGAACTCACGGGTATCCATCTCATCGAAGAGGTCGGTGCCTTCAGCTTGCCGATCACCATCACCAACACCCACTCCCTCGGCGTCGCTCGCGATGCGACGCTGAAATGGGTGGCGGCCAACAGGCCGGAGGCGCTCGCCTCGGCCTGGGGACTGCCGGTGGCCGGTGAGACCTATGACGGCTTTCTCAACGACATCAACGGCCATCACCTCACGGAGGCCCATGTGTTCGCGGCCTTGGAGGGAGCCACTGTCGGCCCGATCGAAGAGGGCTCGGTAGGCGGCGGCACCGGCATGTCCACGTTCGAGTTCAAGGCCGGCTCCGGCACGGCGTCGCGTCGCGTCAGCTGGGCCGGCGACACCTACACGGTCGGCGTGTTCGTGCAGAGCAACTTCGGCAAGCGGCGCAACTTCATGATTCGTGGTCGTCGCGTTGGTGCGGACCTCGCCGAGCCCCGCATCGTTCAGGGCACCCCGCGTGCCGAGAAAAGCTCGATCATCGTCATCCTTGCTACCGAGGCGCCGCTTCTTCCGCACCAGTTGAAGCGCCTTGCCCGACGCGTGCCGCTCGGTATCGCTTGGACTGGCGGTCTTGGCTACAACTCGTCCGGTGACATTTTCCTCGCCTTCTCCACCGCCAACAGCGAAGCCGCGGCGGGCCGGTCCGGACGCCTGGCGTCAATGACCTCTATTCCCGACGTCGACATCGATCCCTTCTTCGATGCCACCGTTCAGGCGGTGGAAGAGGCCATCCTCAACGCTCTTGTCGCCAATGCCGACATGACCGGCCGCGATGGCAACTTCGTGCCGGCGCTGCCGCACGACTGGCTGCGGGCGACCTTCGGTCATGCGGCATGAGTTTGTGACAAGGGCGTTGCGCCGTGGCCGCCCATCTATGCCGAGAGAACCGTTTTCGGCAGAGAAAGCCTTGCGTGGTAGGAGTTTGCCGCTTTAGGTGCGCAAGGTTCATCCGAAGGAAGAGTGAAAGATGTTGTCGATCGATCGTGCCGCCCTTGCCGCCGCCGTGGCCTCGCTGCCGGAGCGTTTCAAGGGACCGGGCGGTGTGGTCGGCGTAATGAAGGATGGCGAAGTGATCGTTCGGGAGGCTTGGGGCTATGCCGATCCCGATGTCGGCCTGCCGATGACGCCTTCTCGCCTGATGCCGATCTGTTCGATCAGCAAGCAGATGACGTGCGGTGTGCTCCTCAACTTGGTGGGCGACCCGTCGGCCCTTGATGAAAGGCTCACGGCTTTCCTGCCGAACCTTGAAGGGCGGCGGCCGACCGTTCGCGAACTCTGTGACAATCGCTCGGGTCTGCGCGACTATTGGGCGCTCACCGTGCTCCACGGCGCTCACCATGAGGGCGCCTTCCGCCGAGAGGATGCCCGGCCGCTGTTCGCCCGCATGAAGACCACCCATTTCGAACCGGGCAGCCAATATTCCTATTCCAACGGCAACTTCCGCATCCTCTCCGATCTGCTCGAAGAGCGCTCCGGTCGTTCGCTGGCCGATCTCTACGCCGATCATATCTTCGCTCCGGCCGGCATGCGGGACGCGCGCCTTGCGTCCGATACGGCAGGCCCCCTCAATGGCACCGTTGGGCACGAGGGGAACGCCTCTGTCGGGTGGTTCCCCGCGACGAATCGCATTGTCTGGACGGGCGACGCGGGCGTCGCGGCGACGCTTGACGACATGCTCGCCTGGGAGCGTTTCATTGATCGTACCCGCAACGATGCGGACGGACTCTACGGGCGGCTCTCAACGCCGTCCGCTTTCGCCGATGGCAATCCGGCTCGCTACGGCATGGGGCTCGCCCGCGATCGAATCGACGATGTGGCCATCACCGGCCATGGCGGTGCGTTGCGCGGTTTCCGTATTCGTCGTCTGCACGCAGCGACCGAGCGGCTGTCGGTGGTCGTCATGTTCAACCACGAGGCCGACGCGCATGCCGCCGCCATTTTCCTGATGCGCGCCGCTCTCGGTCGGCCGTCGGCACCGCGAAGCGGTGTGCCCGCCGATCAGGGTTGGGCCGGCAGCTATCTGGAGCCGTCTTCGGGCCTTTCGATTGACGTGACTGTCCACGGCAACGCAATTCTCGCCAATCTTGGTGGCGGAACCGAGGTTCTCTCCTTCGGTGAGGATGGCGTGGCGCGCTCTGCCGGGATGACCATCTCTCGCCAAGGCGATGGTCTCTGGCTCGATCGACCGGGCGATAACCTTCGCGGCTTGGCCGTGCGCCTTGACGGCGACGCCGCGCAGGATATTGCCGGTCGATACTGGTCTGCGGAAACGGAATCCACCCTTGAGATCAAGGCGGTCGGGTCGGCCTTTGCCGGACGTTTTGATGGCCTTCTTGGCCGTGGTCCGATGCATCAGCTCAGACCATTTGCCGGCGACGTCTGGAGGCTTTCGACACCACGCGGCATGGATGCGCCGGCTCCGGGCGATTGGACCGTTCAGGTGCGCCGAACCGTGGACGGAGCCGTTGGGGGGCTTGTCATCGGTTGTTGGCTCGCTCGAAACGTGCCGTTTTCGCGGATTGTCTGACCGCTTAGGCTCAGGCTAGGCTGCCGGCACGATCCAGGATCATGGCGGCAGCGCCGCAGGCGACGGCGTCAGTTGCCACGACCTCGGGCAACAGGATCGCCGGCTGCATGACGCGCGCGTCGTCGAACGGGTTCGACCGCTCGAAATCGAGCCAGTCCGCCAGTCGCCTCCGTACGATCTGCGGCAACGTTCCGCCGACATAGATCGCCGATGGCGCGAGCACGGCGGTGAGGGCAAAAGCCAGTCGGGCGAGTTCTGGGCCGGCTCGTTGAAGCCAGGCTTCGAACAGGTCCGGATGGTCGGCCAGATAGGATGTCCACGCCTCAGCATCGCGGCCCGGCGGCACGTTCGCCGCTCGCGCCGCAAACCAGTTTGCGAGGTCCTCGAACGATGGGCGACTCAGCGTCCGTCCGCGCAGCGCGCCGATCTCTCCAGCGTTGCCGAGATTGCCACGATAGAGCGTCCGATTGATGATGATCCCGCTGCCTATGCCTTCGGAGAGGTAGAGATAGGCGAAATTCGCGTGGTCCGCCGAATTGCCGAGGGTCAGTTCACCGATGGCGGCGGCATTGGCATCGTTTTCGATCAGGACCGGACACCCCAGCACCTGGCCTAACTGGTTCGACAGGTCGCTGCCGGCCCAAGACTTCACTTCCTCGGCCAGATCAAGCGGCAGCGTCTCCTGCCGGAAGCGCGTCGGCATAGCCATGCCCGCGCCGATCAGGGCATCCCTCCCCAGTCCCTGCGCTGCCACAAGCGCCCGCGCCCCGCTATCGATGGCGGTCAGCACGTCGGCAAAGGCATCAAAAGGTCCGCGCAGAAGATGGTCGGCGATCGCCGTGCCACCAAAGTCCAGGAGGGTCAACAGGATGGAATAGCGAGTGGCGTTGATGCCGAGAGCGTAGCCAGCGGACTTTTGCAGTTCGAGGTCGATGTGTGGCGCACCACGGCCGCCCTTGCGGCGCGGACCTTCGATGACGAGGCCACGCGTCAGCAGATCACGCGTCAGCAAACTGACGGCCGCCGGCGTCACGCCGCAGACTTCGGCGATTTCCACCCGGGATGCCGCGCCACGCTGCCGCAGGTAGCGTAGCAGGGCTGTTTGCGTTCCGCCGATGCCGTGTGGTCGAGACATGCCCCTCGTCGTCACCCGCTCTCTCCCATCTTTCGATGATGTCACACAAACGTTATTTAAGTAATCTACTTAATTAAATAATTCCAACACGGATGTAACGCCAATGACCAGACCTTTTGCGCTCTTCGCCACCGTTGCGATTTCCGTACTCTCCCTTAGCCCGGCGCTGGCCGAGACCATCACCATCAAGTTGTCGACGCTCGCCGAACGAAGCGCGCCGGCCCGCATTACCAATATCGAAGCCGCCGCCGAAATCATGAACCAGCAGTTCAAGGCCGCCGGCGTCGACAAGCAGATCGTCATAGACGCCAAGAGCAGCTCCGCCAAGGGCTGGGATGATCTGGCGCTCGAGCTGCTCAAGGCCTTCGCCGTTGGCCAGGGGCCGGACATTTCCGTCCTGCCGCACGAATGGATTGGCCAGTTCGCCCAGGACGGCTATGCCATGGCCATGGACGACAGGATCGCCGCCACGCCCTGGGTCTACGGCGACATCCTTCCGGTTCTCTGGAACGCCGCCAAGGCGGCCGACGGCAAGATCTACGGCATCCCGCAGGATGCCGAGATCCGCATGTTCTTCTACAACAAGGACATGCTGCGCAAGATCGGCAAGGACGAAGCCTTCATCAACGGTTTGCCGGAAAAGGTCGAGCGCGGTGAATTCACCCTCGATGACCTGACCGCCTTGTCGAAGGAGGTCGTCGACAAGGGGGGCGCGCAATACGGTATGCTGCATCGCCCGAACGTTGGCATCGACTATCTGATGGTATTCCAGTCCTTTGGCGTCAGGTTTGCCGACGAGCAGACCGGCAAGCTCATTTTCCCGAAAGCCGAGATGACCAAGGCGCTCGCCTGGTACGGCCGCAACGCCAAGGAAGGCGTCACGCCCGTCGATAACACCGCGATGAGCTGGGACGCCATCCAGAGCGCCTTCAAGCAGGAAAAGGCCTTCATCTTCCATCAGGGTGTTTGGGCGCTCGCTTGGCAGGTTGGTACCTCAATGGGCGCCACCTGGCCGAGCGACGGCGAAGGCTATTTCAAGAAGATTGGCTGGATCCCGGCTCCTGCTGCCGAAAAAGGCGGCCAGCCGATGAACCTGTCGCATCCGTTGCTCTACATGGTCAACCCGAAGGGCGAGCATGCCAATCTCGCCGCAGACTTGGTCGCGCTCGCCACGCTGCCCTATTTCAACAACCAGCACGCTGTGACGTCCTATCACACGGCGATCAGCAACGCGCAGACGGCGATGCCGATCTACAAGGAGAACTGGGCGCTCTCCGCTGCCTCGCCGATGATGGCGCATGCGCGGTTCGTGCCGAACCACACTAAGTTCAGCAGCTATAACAAGGTGCTCTTCAGCGGCCTCCAGGCTGTCGAAACGGGCAAGATGACGCCCGAGCAAGCGGTTGACTTCATCGCCGACGAACTGCAACTCCAGTTCGGTGCGGAAATCGACATTCGCGACGCTGTTGCCAAGTGACCTTAGCCCATTCCGCCGCCCGGATCCGACCGGGCGGCTCTCCCTCGGATCGACCATTTCCATGATTCCGACAGCCCAGCTGCGCCCGCATCGGCCGGCCCAGCCGATGTTCTATCTGGCGCCGGCCCTAATCCTTCTGGCGGTGTTTTTCGTCGCGCCGATCCTCGTCAATGCCGTGATCGCTTTCACCGACATGGGGCCCAACCTGCGCGTTGGCACTCTCACGGTCGAGAACTTCCTACGCATTGTCCAGCGCGACGCGCGATTGCCCTTGGTGTTGATGACAACGCTGATCTACGTCGCGGCCACGCTCCTTCTGTTCAACGTCGGTCTCGGCGCCCTGCTGGCGATCGCCTCGACGGCAATCCCGGACCGGCTCGGTAATCTCTTTCGCGGTCTCTGGCTGCTGCCGCGCATGAGCCCAGCCGTGCTTTACGGCATCCTGTGGATCTGGATCGCCGATCCGTCGCCTTCCGGTCTTTTGACCATGGTGACGGCGCCGCTTGGTTTGCCGTCCGTCAATCTGCGCAACGATTTTCCACTGCTGCTGATCGTGCTCGCCAACGGCGTCGTCGGCGCTTCCTTCGCCATGGTCATCCTGACCGCTTCGATCCGCGCCATTCCGCAGCATCTCTCTCACGCCGCGCGCGCCGATGGCGCCAGCGAGTGGGGCGTGCTGCGCCATGTGGTCGCCCCCGCCCTGTCGGCACCGATCCGCGTCGTCACGCTCTATCAGGCTCTGTCGCTGTTGACGACCTACGAGTACATCCTGCTGATCACCGGCGGAGGTCCGGTCTACGACTCCACTCCTTACGCGCTCTACATCTACCGGCGAGCCTTCGAAAGTGGCGCTTATGGCTATGGTGCCGCGCTCGCCCTCGGCCTGATGGCCATCGGAGTCGCGCTGACCTTGCTGCAATGGCGCGTCAGCCGCATGCACGCCACCTTTGCCGCCCCAAAGATCGAGATTCTGTAATGGCGAACCACGCTCTCGTTGCCGTGCCGTCAACCGACTGGGCCCGTCTGGAACGTCGCGGGCTCGTCAATCGCACCGGCCTTCTCACAGCGGTGATCGTGTTTCTCACCGTCGTGTCTATGCCGCTGCTGCTGCCCTATCTGTGGCTGGCGGTGAAGTCGTTCACCACCTCGGACGACAGGATCGGCCACCTCGTTCTGTGGCGCGTTGGCCTGATCGCCGTGCTGGCCTATGCCGGCGCGCTGATCCTGGCGTTGTCGACCGCGCGCCTGCGTCATCCGGCGCTGCTATGGTTCGCTCTGGCGGCCGTCGTCGTCCTGCTGACGGCGGTGTTCGTGTTGCCTCACCTGACCCTGGCCAACTATCGCTTTCTCTGGCACCGGGACATCGGCGAGACTGGTACATCCCGTCAGGATCTCATGCCGTCGGTCTGGGCGGCGCTGACCAGTTCCCTGCTATTGGCCGTGGCGCAAACCACGCTCGTCATGCTTACCGCCACCCCGGCCGCTTACGCTCTGTCGCGCTTCGCCTTCGCCGGGCGCGAGAATCTTTTGCGCGGGCTGTTGCTCCTGCACGCTTTCCCGGCCCTTGCGCTCACCGTCGCCATCTTCGTGCAACTGCACTACATGGGCCTGCTCAATGCCTTGCCCGGCGTCGTGCTGGTCATGAGCGCCCTCGAGCTGCCGTTTGCCATCTTCATTCTCAAGGGCTTTTTCGACACCGTGCCCTGGGACATCGAGATGAGCGCCCTGACCGACGGTGCCACCCGCTCCCAGGTGTTCCGCCTGATCGTGCTGCCGCAAGTGCGCGGCGGCCTGATCGCAGTCGCCACCTTCACCTTTCTGCGCGGCTGGGAGGAATACGTCTTCGTTCAGACGCTACTCATCGACAAGAGCCAGATGACGATGAGCCTTTATCTTTTCTATGTCGCCCAGGACAGCATGGGCGCCGACTACGGCATGGTCGCCGCCGTCGGCATGGTTTACCTCCTGCCTGTCCTGATCCTCTACGTCTTCACGCAAAAATATATCACGCAGATGAACTTCGGCGGGATCAAGGGATAACGATCATGGCCAGGATCACGCTCGAAAACGTCAGCAAGAGCTGGGGCGAGACGCAAGTGCTCCAGCCTATGAACCTGGAGATCGCCGAAGGCGAGTTCGTGGCCCTTCTCGGTCCGTCTGGCTGCGGCAAGTCGACGACGCTGTTCTTGCTCGCGGGGCTCTACGCGCCGACCGGCGGTACGATCGCCTTCGACGGCCACAGCGTCAATCGCATCGACACGCGTGACCGCAATGTCGGCATCGTCTTCCAGTCATACGCTCTTTATCCCAACCTGACGGTTCGCCAGAACATCGCCTTTCCCTTGCGCTTCAAGTCGATGCCTCGTGACGAGGCGGCCCGACGCGTGACCGAGGCGGCCAACTTGGTGCAGATCGGAGCGCTTCTCGATCGTCGCCCGGCGCAGCTCTCCGGCGGTCAGCAGCAGCGCGTCGCCCTGGCGCGCGCGCTGGTCAAGGAACCGAACGTCCTGTTGCTCGACGAGCCGCTGTCCAATCTCGATGCCACGCTGCGAACCGCCATGCGCGCCGAGTTGAAGAGCCTCCAGAAGCGCCTTGGCATCACGACGCTGATCGTCACGCATGACCAGATCGAAGCGACCACCATGGCCGACCGCGTCATCTGTATGAACGCCGGCGCCATTGCCCAGATCGGCTCGCCCGCCGATCTCTATCGTCGCCCGAACGATCTCTTCGTCGCCGGCTTCATCGGCTCGCCGCCGATGAATCGCCTCACCGCGACCGCCAGTGACCGCAGAGCGCAGATCGGTACTACGACACTGGCGCTGAGCGCCGGGCATGATGGCGACATAACTCTCGGCATTCGCCCGGAGGATATCGCGCTGGTGGCGCCCGAGGCGGCGCGTCTCGTCGGTGAAGTCGCGGTGATCGAGCCAATGGGGCGCGAAGTCTTCTACACCTTGTCGACGTCGGCCGGCGCCCTCAACGTGCTCGAACATGGCGAGACCGCCCGTCATGCCCTAGGCGACCGCGTCGGCCTCACCTGCAAGCCCGGCCTGCCACTCGTCTTCGACGAGCAAGGCCGGCGCATCGCCGACTTGAGCGTCGATCTCTCGCCGGTCGCGCTTGTAAGCGCCGGCCAACTGGAACCTCAGTCATAACGGAACCTCAATGACCAAGATCGTTTCGCACCGTGGAGCCAACCGCTTCGCGCCGGAAAATACCTTTGCCGCGGCGGACCTAGCCCTGGAACAAGGCGCCGACTACATCGAACTGGATGTGCGCGAGAGTGCCGACGGTGTGCTCTACGTCCTCCATGACGAGGGCCTGGAGCGCACGACCAATGGCAGCGGACCGCTCGGTCACGCCCTGTCGCACGAGATCGATGCTCTTGATGCAGGTGCTTGGTATGGTGAAGCCTTCAAGGGGGCCGTGATACCGCGTCTCGACGCCTATCTTGAGCATTTGCGCGGCCGCTGCGGCGTCTATCTCGAGCTGAAATATTGCGACCCGGCCAAGGTTGCGACGCTCGTCCGCCGCCTCGGCATGACGCGAGAGACCTTCTACTTCTCCTTCTCCGAGGAGATGCGTTGCGGCCTGCAGGCGGTGGCGCCGGAATTTCGCAAGATGATGACGCTGGACATCGGAAAGTCGCCGACATTGGTGGCGGCGTTGCATCACGCGTCGATCATTGAAGTCTCGGTGGAGCAGATGCGTCGCCCAGGCTTGCTTGCCGCCTGCCGCGCGGCCGGGCTGGAGGTAATGGTGTTCTACGACGGCAACGACATGGCGATTCACCGCGAGATCGCCGCTGCCGGCGTCGACTACATCAATCTCGACCGCCCGGACCTCTTCGCCGCGGCGCTGCAGGAGGCGACTCTCGCCACCTGTTGACGCTCCGACGGCTCGAACGGGAGCGATCGTGTCGAGATCTGACGCAGCTAAAGCGAGAACGGTCCGTTTGCCCCGCTTCGGTTGAGCTACTCAACGATCCCTCATTCATTCTTTTGGCTGAATTGACGGTCTGCCTCTTCGGACCTAGGTTCATCATCGTGAATTAATTAATCGAGGGAAGCACGGGAGAACTTGCCTCGGCTGGGCGACGACGGTTGGGAGGCCGTCGTCGCTACCTTCAACAGCCGACAAGTTGGTTGCTTCGTCTCTAGCTCCGGGGGGAGTGAGAATGTCGGCCCGCAAGACGCGGACCGGGCAGGGGTCAAACTCTGCTCAGGTTCGTCTCTATAACGAGCGGATCGTGCTGCAGGCGCTGCGCCGGTTTGGCGAAGCGTCGAAAGCCGATCTCGCACGGGCGGCCGGCCTGACCAACAACGCCATTGGTGTCATCATCGCCTATCTCGGCGGTGCCGGCCTGGTGATCGAACTTGGCAAGAAGCGCGAGGGCCAGCGCGGTCAGCCGGCCACCATGTTGGCGCTGGCGCCCGAGGGGGCCTACTCCATCGGCGTTCGCATCGACCGTGTTGGCTGTGAGACCGTCTGCGTGGATTTTGGCGGCCACATCCTGGCCAGCCGGTCGCACGACACGCTGCTGCCGCCGCCGAAAGACATGCTGGCCGCAGTGATCAGCGATATCAAGTCGATCGAGAGGGAGATCGGGCCAGAGCGCTGGGAGCGGCTGGCCGGCATTGGTCTCGCTCAACCCTATCACCTTGGCAGTTGGCTGAGAGAGCTGGAACTGCCGGCCAACTCCTTCCGCCTATGGGACGATTTCGATTTCGCCGCCGCGCTCGAGACGGAGACCGGCATCCCGGTCTTCCTTGAGAACGATGGCAATGCCGCCGCCATCGCCGAACTGTTTTACGGTCACGGCCGCGCTTTGTCGGACTTTATCTATCTTTTCATTGGGGGCGCCGTCGGTGGCGGCATCGTGCTCGATGGCGATTGTCTGCGCGGTAGCCGTGGCAACGCCGGCGACTTCGCCATGATGCCGGTACCGGCCTCGACGTTGCCTTCGGTGCCCAAGCCGGAGCGCTCTTTCGATGTGCTGCTGACCCGCACGTCGCTGGCAGGCCTCAGGCGGCATTTGCGCTGGCACGGCCACGACGTCGAGACGTTAGCGGAAATCGGCGATCTGTTTCGCCGTGTGCCGCGGCCGGTTGCTTTCGACGAATGGATCGATGATGCCGTCGCCGCCTTCGTGCCGGCCATTCTGGCCACCGCGGCGACGCTCGACGTCGACCACGTCATTCTTGAGGGCGACCTCGACTGCGGTCTCATCGAGAT
The DNA here is from genome assembly GCA_018262505.1 of Pseudomonadota bacterium. Lineage (GTDB taxonomy): Bacteria > Pseudomonadota > Alphaproteobacteria > Rhizobiales > Pleomorphomonadaceae > Pleomorphomonas. Next base: position 10,060 of record JAGSYV010000034.1, on the reverse strand, counting down.
CATCGTCGAGCGCCTCGCCACGGCGCTCGCTGCCGCTACACCCGAAAGCGTGCCGGTTCCCAAGGTGCTCGACGGCTCTTTCAGGGCTCGCGCGGGTGCGCTGGGCGCGGCCACGCTACCCCTCTTCTTCAACTTCTCGCCGCGCTCGTCGATCCTGACCGGCACGGCGCCCATGTTCAGGGAGTTCAGAGACTATGCCGTCCGCGCCTGAGCCAACCCCCATCCTTGAGATGCGTGGCATCTCCAAGACCTTCCCCGGTGTGAAGGCGCTCGCCAATGTCGAGCTCACCGTTTACCCCGGCGAAGTGCATGCCCTGATGGGCGAGAACGGCGCCGGCAAGTCGACGCTGATGAAGATTTTGTCGGGCGCCTATAAAGCGGATGCCGGCGGCGAGCTTCGCATCAACGGCGAAGTGATCCACATCGACGGCCCGCTCAGCGCCAAGACGAAGGGTATCGCCGTCATCTATCAGGAGCTCAGCCTGTCGCCCAACCTGACGGTGTCCGAGAACATCTATCTCGGCCGCGAACTGTCATCCGGCGGGCAGGTCGACCGAGCCCGCATGCGCGTCGAATGCCAGGGCGTGCTCGATCGGCTCGGCGCCACCTTCGGGCCGGCGACCGTGGTTTCGACGCTGTCGATCGCTGAGCGGCAGATGGTGGAGATCGCCCGCGCCATCCATGCCAATGCCCGCATCCTGGTCATGGACGAGCCGACGACGGCCCTGTCGTCGCGTGAGACCGACAAGCTGTTCGCCCTCATTCGCACGCTGCGCGCCGACGGCCTCGCCATCATCTATATCTCGCACCGCATGGCCGAGGTCTACGAACTGGCCGACCGCTGCTCCGTGCTGCGCGACGGCAGCTACGTCGGCACGCTGATGCGGGAAGAACTGTCGGCCGAGAAGCTGGTCAAGATGATGGTCGGCCGCGATCTCTCCAAGTTCTACAAGAAGGACCACGACGCTCACGGCAGCCGCGGTGAGGTAATCCTCTCTGTCCGCGACATGAGCGACGGTCACCGCGTGCGCGGCTGCTCCTTCGATTTGCACCGTGGTGAGGTCCTCTGCCTGGCTGGCCTTGTCGGCTCGGGGCGTACCGAACTGGCGCGACTGATTTACGGGGCCGACAGCCGCAAGAGCGGAACAGTGCTGCTCAATGGCAAGCCGGTCGAGGTCAACAGGCCGATCCAGGCGGTGGACTCCGGCATCGTCTATCTCACAGAGGATCGCAAAGGGCAGGGCCTCTTCCTCGACATGACGGTGCAGGAAAACATCAACCTGCAGGTGATCGGCCGCGATGCCGGCATGGGCGGCCTGCTCGACCTCAAGAAGGCAAAGACGCGCGCCGTCGATGCCATCAAGGCGTTGTCGATCCGCGTCACTGGGCCGGCCGTCGACGTGGGGTCGCTGTCGGGCGGCAACCAGCAGAAAGTCCTTCTGTCGCGCCTCCTGGAGACACGGCCGCGCGTGCTGATCCTAGACGAGCCGACGCGCGGTGTCGACATCGGGGCCAAGTCCGAGATCTATCGCATCATCGACGACCTGGTGAAGACCGGCGTCGGTGTGCTGGTCATATCCTCGGAGATGCCGGAAGTCGTCGGTATCGCCGACCGCGTGCTGGTGATGCGGGAAGGTCATATCGTCGGCGAAGTCGGTGGCACCACCGGCATCGCGATCACCCAGGAAAACATCATCGCTTTGGCTGCCGGCCTGGCTCATCCCAGCGCCCCGGCTGCCTGACGTCACATAGTACAAAAAGCAAGGGAACCGCCATGTCCCAGGATACCTCGTCGGCAGCCGAACTCGCCCAGGAAAAGGCCGCTGCCAATCGCCAAGTCCGGCGTCGCGCGCCTGTTCGGCGCCGACACCACGGTGTTCAACTCGCACATGCCCTTCGCCTTCATCGGCAACGGTTACATCTTCGGAATTCCCTGGCTGGTGATGATCGCCTTCCTGTCGGTCATCATGACCTGGGTCATCCTGCGACGGACCGTGTTGGGCGTGCACATCTACGCCACCGGCGGCAACGAGAGCGCCGCCCGTCTCTCCGGCATCAAGGTCTGGGCGGTATTCCTGTTCGTCTACGGCTTCTCGGGGCTGATGGCCGGCCTTGGCGGCGTGATGAGCGCGGCGCGTCTGTTCGCAGCCAACGGCACCCAGCTCGGCCAGTCCTACGAACTCGACGCCATCGCCGCCGTCATCCTGGGTGGCACCTCGTTCACCGGCGGCGTCGGCTCCATCTGGGGCACGCTGATCGGCGCGCTGATCATTGCCGTGCTGTCCAACGGTCTGGTGCTCGTCGGTGTCAGCGACATCTGGCAGTACATCATCAAGGGCCTCGTCATCATCATCGCCGTGGCGCTCGACCGCGTCCGTTCGCAAGGTGGTGCCCGGACCTAAGCATCTGCCCGAAAAGTCGGAGACTTTTCGCACAAAGCGGATGCGTCAAACAACGGGAGCAAAGATCGGTTGCTCCGTGCAAGGAATTCGGTGGCGGGCTGTCCCGCCCCCGCATCTGGGGTGGCGTATCAGTCGGTCTGATCCGACAACCACAATGCCCCTGTAGTCCACCGGCAGGACCGCCATATGGCCAGCCGGACATAGCAGGCGCGTCGGGCGGGAGGAGATCCGCCAGGCTCAGCCGGTATCCCAAGGAGGAATTAAGTCATGAAGTCTCGCAGCATTCTGCTCGCCGCCGCCGCCGCCGTCGCCTTCACCGGCGCCGCCGCCGCCAAGGACCTCAACAAGATCGGCATTTCACTCGGTTCGATGGGCAATCCGTTCTTCGTGGCGCTCGCCACCGGTGCGACGGACAAGGCCAAGGAAATCAATCCCAACGTCGAAGTCACTGCCCTCGGCTATGACTATGATCTGAACAAGCAGTTCACCCAGATCGACAACTTCATCGCTGCTGGCGTCGATCTGATCCTGCTGAATCCGGCCGATCCGAAGGCCGTGGCGCCTGCCATCGCCCGCGCCCAGGCCGCCGGCATCCCGGTCGTGGCTGTTGACACCGCCGCCGATGGCGCGGACGCTACCGTGACAACCAACAACGTCCAGGCTGGCGAGATCGCCTGCCAGTACATCGTCGACAAGCTCGGCGCCAAGGGCGATGTCGTCATCATCAATGGTCCGCAAGTGTCGGCCGTCATCGACCGCGTCGTAGGCTGCAAGAAGGTGTTTGCCGCCAATGCCGGCATCAAGGTGCTGTCTGACGACCAGGACGCCAAGGGCTCGCGCGACGGCGGCATGAACGTCATGCAGTCGATGCTGACCCGCTTCGAGAAGATCGACGCCGTGTTCGCCATCAATGACCCGACGGGTATCGGCGCCAGCCTCGCCTCCAAGCAGGCCAGCCGCACGAACCTGTTCATCACCGCCGTCGACGGCGCGCCGGACATCGAGGCCGAACTCAAGGACACGTCGTCGCTGGTTCTCGCCTCGTCGAGCCAGGATCCCTACGCCATGGCTCAGCTCGCCACCCAGATCGGCATCGACCTCCTGAACGGCAAGAAGCCCGAGCAGCAGGTGACGTTGCTGCCGTCCAAGCTGGTGACGCGCGACAATATCGCCGACTACAAGGGCTGGACTGCCAAGCGCTGAGTCGCATCCCAATTCGTTGGATCTAAACTGCATCCCCGGGAAGCGCCGCTTCCCGGGGATGTTCTTTTCCGGGCGATGGGTTTTATCTGCCAGTGGGGTGGGCAGGGGTTGCCCGCTTTTTGATGTTGCAATTCCAACATAAATGTTGTTGCATTCCCAAACATAGACAAAGACGGATCCGGTCAGCATGCTCTACGACGAAGCCTTTCTTGCCCGTATCGAAGACGGACTGCGTTCCGCGCTACCGACCTGGGATATCGACGAAACGGCTCGGCTTTCGCTGCTGACCATCTCGGAAAATGCAACCTTTTTGGTGGACGATAACAAAGGCGATCGTCGGCTGATCCTGCGTGTCCATCGTCCGACCTACCACAGTGATGAAGAGATTGTCTCGGAGCTGGAATGGATCGAGGCCCTGCGGACGGTGGGCGTCATTGCTACGCCGGCACCGATTCACGCTAGGGATGGCCGGTTGCTCGCCAGCTTTTTCGATGGCGAGACCCATCGCAAAGCGGTGGCCTTCGAGTTCATGAGCGGTCGGGCACCCGACGAGGCCGGTGACCTCGCACGGTGGTACGGTCATCTGGGCGAGATTTCGGCACGCCTTCATGCCCACAGCCGCGCCTGGTCACTGCCCAAGGGCTTCGCTCGCAAGACCTGGACCTTCGACACCATCATTGGGCCGAACGCCTATTGGGGCGACTGGCGCGCAGCGCTCGGTCTCGATGTCGCCGGCAGAGCCGTGCTTGAGAAGGTAGCGGCGCGGCTTCATCGGGAGACCGCCGCCTTCGGCACGACGCCCGATCGTTTTGGTCTGATCCATGCCGACATGCGGGCTGCCAACCTGTTGGTCGACGGCGATCGGCTTGGCATCATCGATTTCGACGACTGCGGCTTCTCCTGGTTCGCCTATGATTTCGCCGCCTCGATCTCCTTCATGGAGACCGAAGCTTTCATTCCCGAATTGATGGCCGCCTGGCTCGATGGTTACGCCCGCGTTGCCCCGCTCGATCCCGAGCAGGCGGCGGCTCTGCCCATGCTGGTGATACTCCGGCGGATGCAGCTGACCGCCTGGATCGCCTCGCATTCCGAAACGCCAACGGCTGAGGCGATGGGGCCGGCCTATACCGCCGGTACCGTCGAACTTGCCGAACGCTATCTTGCTGCCGATTTCCTGAAGGGTATCGCATGAGCTCGACCAAGCAGATCCTCGCCCTTAACCGCTTCGAGGCATCGGATAGCGCGGCGCTGTCACCGGAACTGGCGGCGCGTGTTGCCAAACGGCAGTCCACCTTTGGCGCCTCGTCGGTTCTCTTTTACAAGGAGCCGATCGAGATGGTGCGGGCGGAGGGCGTCTTCATGTATGACGCTCATGGCAAGCGCTATCTCGACGTCTACAACAACGTGCCGTCGATCGGCCATTCCCATCCGGCCGTTGCCGAAGCGGTGGCCAAGCAGATCGCCGTTCTCAACATCCACACGCGCTATCTGACCAAGCCGGTCGAGGCTTACGCCGAGAAGCTGCTGTCAAAGTTCCCGGCGCCGCTTTCCAACCTCACCATGACTTGCACCGGCTCGGAGAGTAACGACCTCGCCATGCGCATCGCCGAGGCGGCGACCGGCAAGCGTGGATTTGTCGTCACCCGCGCCGCCTATCACGGCAACACGCAGCACGTGACGGCCATCTCGCCGTCGTCGATGAAATCGAAACCGGTTCCCGACTTCGTTCGCGTCATCCCGGAGCCTGATCCGGCGCTGGCGCCGGACGGAGATGTCGCGGCCTTTTTCGCGGCCAATCTGCAGGTGGCCATCGACGATCTCGAACAAAAGGGCGTCGGCTTTGCCGCCGTCATCGTCGATACGATCTTCTCCTCTGACGGCATCTTCGCCGATCCGCCGGGCTTCCTTCAGGCCGTGGTCGAGGTGGCGCACAAGGCGGGCGGTCTGTTCATCGCCGACGAGGTGCAACCCGGCTTCGGCCGTACGGGCGGCGGGCTGTGGGGCTTCTCGCGGCACGGCATCGTTCCCGACATCGTCACCATGGGCAAGCCGATGGGCAACGGCTTTCCGATGGCCGGTGTCGTCACCCGTCCCGAACTGCTGTCGCAGTTCTGCGAGGAGACCGGCTATTTCAATACCTTCGGCGGCAATCCGGTGGCGGCCGCTGCCGGCGGGGCTGTGCTCGACGTCATCGAGCGGGAAGGGCTGATCGCCAACGCCCACGATGTCGGCGCCTATCTCAAGTCCGGCCTCGCCTCGGTGATGGGCAATCGCCGCGACATCGGCGCGGTGCGCGGCGCCGGCCTGTTCATTGGCCTCGACTTCGTCGATGCCAATGGCCGACCCGACCAGGGGCTGGCGACGTTTGTCATCAATGCCATGAAGGAGCGCGGCATCCTGATTGGTGCCGCCGGCCTCTGGGGCAGTACGCTGAAGATCCGGCCCCCGCTCTGCTTCTCAAAGCAGAATGCCGACTTCTTCGTCGAGACGCTGAAGGTGATTTTGACGGAGCGATAGTCCTCGCTCGTATTTCGCTTCCGAGAACCGGCAAAAGAAAGGGACGACACCTCGGTGCCGTCCCTCTTTCAAATTCGGCAACGAGCCAGGGGCAGGTTTCAGCCGTCCATCGCTTCAAGCGCGCCCAAGCTCTCCGGCAGGATCTGTCCGCCGTCGACGGTGATGGTCTGGCCGGTAATGTAGGCCGCTTCCTCGGAGGCAAAGAACAGTGCGGCGTTGGCAACGTCGGCCACCGTGCCGAGCCGCTTCAGCGGGATCGACGCTTCCATCTTGGCGATGTAATCCGGCCCCATTCCCTCCAGGCCTTCGGTGAAAATATTGCCCGGCAGCACGGCATTGACGGTGATGCCCTTCGGCGCCAACTCGATGGCCGCCGTGCGCATGAAGCCGAGCTGGCCGGCCTTGCTGGCGCCGTAGTGCGACCAGCCGGGATAGCCGGTGACCGGGCCGGTGATCGATGACGTGATCACGATGCGGCCGCTGCCGGCCGCCGTCATCGCCGGCAGCACTGCCGACACGCTGAGGAAGGTAGACCGGAGATTGGTGGAAATGACGTGGTCGAAGTTGGCTGGTGTCATTTCCGAGAGCTTGGCGGCGGGAAAGATACCGGCGTTGGCGCACAGCACGTTGATGGCCCCGTAGCGATCGACGGCGGCCTTTGCCATGGCGGCGCAACCTTCCGGCGTAGATACGTCGGCGCCAAAGCCGCTGGCATTCGGGCCGATCGCCTTGGCAATAGCCGAGGCATCGGCTTCGCTGCGCGACACCACCAGCACGTTGAGGCCGGCTTCGCCGAAGCGAAGAGCAATTCCCTTGCCGATGCCCCGGCTGCCGCCGGTAATGATCACCGTCCTTCCGTGTAGTGACTTCAACATTCCGTTCCACCTTTTGTTGGTCGTTTGATCAAAATTCCGGCAGACCGATTACGCTTGCAGCACCGACCGAACAAAAAACATGCGGCCGGCGAAGAGATTGCATAATTCCCCGGAAAACAAGGAATTCTGGCGGGTATGGATCCGGCTCCTGCAACCTTCGAGCCCCTCGTTCACTGCACGGCTGCCCTTCGATGCCGATCAACATGCCCAATGAAATTGATGTTGTAAACAACACATTTTTGCGACAGACTTCCAACATAACAAAAGGGAACAGACCAACCGTCAGCAGGAAAGGGTTTTCCGATGGGTCCCATGGGGTCGATGTCCAGGCGCAACATGTTGCAGATGATGGGAGCGGCGGCCTTCGCCGGTCCGCTTCTTTCGGCGAGCCGTGCCTTCGCAGCCCGCGAGGGCGAGCTCAACATCCTTTGCTGGGAAGGCTACAACTCGGCTCAGGTGCTCGACCCGTTCCGGGCGGCCAAGAGCGCTACGGTGAAGGCTGAGAGCCTCACCAACGACCCGACGATGATCAACCGCCTCAGGGCCGGCGAGACCAACGTCTGGGATCTGATCAACGTCAACAATCCCTGGGCACGCAAGGTGATGGCGCCGGCCGGCCTGATCAAGCCGCTGCCGCGTGAAACCTTCGAGCCCTATTTCGACAAGATGCTGCCGGAGTTCAAGGCGCCCTATCGTTGGGCGATGAGCGATGATGGCAAGGATCTGCTCGGCATGGCCCAGCGCTTCGGGCCTTACTCCTTCGTCGTCAACACCGACAAGATCAGTCGCGCCACGGCCGAGGAGCAGGGCTGGAACCTGTTCAACGATCCGTCGCTCGCCGGCAAGTACGGCATCCTCGAATCGGACGACTGGAACGTCTTCGATACCTTCCTGACCGCCGGTATCAACCCGTTCGTGGCCCACACCGACGCCGACTTCAAGCTGTTCGAGGAAACGGCCGTCCGCATCTTCAAGGGTGCCAAGATGATCGGCGACATCGCCACCATGAACCAGGCGCTGATCTCCGGTGAGATCGACCTGCATTTCACCGGCGGTACCTATTCCGTGTCACCGGCCCGCGCCGACGGCTATCCGAACCTGCGCGCGGTGACGCCGCTCAAGGGACCGATCAACGGCAAGGGCGGCGTGTCCTGGATCGAGATCACCTCGACGGTCAACAACCCGCAGCTTTCCCCGCTCGCCACCCAGTTCCTCCAATACGTCCAGGATCCCAAGGTGGCGCACACCGTGGCTTTCGCCGAAGGCACCTTCAATCCGGTGGCGCAGATGGGCAACAAGGCCTGCTTCGACCTGTTCACCAAGGACGAACTCGACGCCATCCAGTGGGACAGCGTTGAGGAGGAGATGGCTCGCTCGGCCGCGTACGACATCGTGCCCGACTACGACAAGGCGTTGGAAATCATGCTCGGCGCCAAGCGCCAGCGCGGCTGATCATCCATCCCAACAGTGCCGTCCGCCAAACGCGGCGGGCGGCTCCTTTCAAGTCATGCCTTCAGGATCGCTCGCCCATGTCGTCTGTCGCCGCCTCTCCCATGACCGATTCATCCGCCGCCCCGAAGACGCCGCGGCCGGTGCTGCAGCTCGTCGACGTCCGCAAGGTGTTTGATGGCTTCGCGGCGGTCGATGGCATCAACCTCGATATCGAAGAGGGCGAGTTCGTCACCATCGTCGGTCCGTCCGGCTCGGGCAAGACGACGCTGCTCCGCATGCTGGCCGGCCTCGAAAGCCCCAGCGACGGCTACATCACGCTGCGCGGCGAATTGATCAACGACGTGCCGTCCAACCGCCGGCCGACCTGTCTTGTCTTTCAGTCCTTGGCACTGTTCCCGCACATGACGGTGGGCGACAACATCGAATTCCCGTTGCGCGTCCGTAAGATGGCGCCCGAGGAACGGCGCAAGCGGGCGATCGAACTGATGGCCAAGGTGCGCCTGCCGGAAGACTATTATTCCAAGAATGTCATGCTCTGTTCGGGTGGCGAGAAGCAGCGTGTGGCGCTGGCCCGTGCCTTCGCCTACGACCCCGACGTTCTGTTCTTCGACGAACCGCTGTCCGCTCTGGACTATAAACTCAAGAAGCTCCTGGAAAAGGAGCTCAAGGATCTGCACCGCGAAAGCGGCAAGACATTCGTTTACATCACCCACTCGCTTGAAGAGGCAATGGTGATGTCCGATCGCATCGGCGTCATGCGCGCCGGCAAGGTGGTGCAGATCGGTACGCCCGAGCAGATCTATTCGGCGCCGGCCGACCGCTTCGTCGCCGAATTCTTCGGCGAGGTGAACATCGTGCCGATCCGCCGTGCCGAAAGCGGCTGGGTGCGCAAAGACGGCAAGCCGGTGGCAGTGGCGCCAGGCGTCTCCATCGATGGCGACGAAGCCAGCGTCGTCATCCGTCCCGAATACATGCGCTTCGTCACCGACGGGGTCGGTGCCGACAACACACTGACCGGCACCATCTTCAACGAATACTCGCTTGGTTCGCGCCTGCAATATCAGGTGAGAAGCCGAACCGGCCGCACCTTCCTGGTCGAGGTGCCGCGCGCCGCCGCCTGGAAGGGCGAGGGCGAAGTGACGATCGGCTGGGACGCCGCGAACGCCATCGTGGTGGGAGGCTGAGATGGCAGACGCCTCCCTTTCCGCCCCTGGGCCGAAGCTGTCACCGGGCTTGCGGGCGTCGCTGCCGGTACTTTTCCTGTTGACCGCCGGCTTTCTCGCGCCGCTTCTCACCGTCGCCGCCTACGCCTTCGCAACGCCCAAGAGCTTCGAAGTCTTTCGTTCATTCACGCTCGAAAATCTCTCGGCGATCTTCGACCCCAACAATACCGTCTGGACATCTTTTGTCTGGTCGTTGGCTCTGGCCTTCGCCTGCGTCGCCATCCTGCTCATCATCTGCTACCCCATCGCCTTCGGCCTCAACAAGGTGTTCGGCAAGTGGTCCGGCTTCGTGTCGGTGCTGTTCGTCTTCCCGCTGTTCGTCTCCGAAAACGTCCGCCTCTACGGCTGGGTGCTGTTCTTCATCAAGAACGGCGTGCTCGATGGCGCG
>JAGSYV010000146.1 GCA_018262505.1 Pseudomonadota bacterium | reverse complement strand
AGCGCTCGATGGTTTCGCCGAGATGTTCGCCGGCTGGTGGTATAGGACGATCGGGTCTATATCGATCGAGGATATCGTGAACTTGGGAGCATTGCGTGGACGGCACCAGGGGTAGATTCATTACCTTCGAAGGCGGCGAGGGCACCGGCAAGTCGACGCAGTCGAGACGCCTCGTCGCGGCTCTCGAAGAGCGCGGCTTCGATGTGGTGCTGACGCGCGAGCCCGGCGGCTCGCCGGCGGCCGAGACCATTCGTGGTCTTCTTCTGTCCGGTCGGGCGAGGCCGCTTGGCGTGCTCGGTGAAGCCTATCTGTTTGCCGCGGCCCGCATCGATCACGTCGCCGAGCTGATCGAGCCCGCTCTTGCGCGCGGAGCGTTCGTCATTTGCGACCGTTTTGCCGACTCGAGCCGGGTTTACCAAGGCACTGCCGGTGGGCTGCCGGCCGATGTGGTCGATGAGCTCGTCGATGCGGCCATCGGTTTCACCATTCCCGATCTGACGATCATCATCGATGTCCCCGTACCGATCGGACTCGCACGGGTTGGTCATCGCTCGGAGGGCGCCGATCGGTTCGAGAGCGAAGCCGTGGCCGTGCACGAGGAGAGGCGGCGCGGATTTCTGGCGCTTGCCGATCGCTTTCCGGACCGCTGCGTCGTCGTGGATGGCAGCCGGGATAAGGACGTGGTGTCCGCCGAAATCCTGGCGCTGGTAACGGAACGCTTCGGGCTCTTCGGGGACGGCGCCCGTGGCGATTGAGGACGAACGCGTCACCGAGGCCGATTGGCTCGAAGGGCTGCCCCTGCCGCGCGAGCAGGCGGACCTGATCGGCCATTCTGTCGCCGCTGCCGAACTGCACGAAGGCTACGCCGGTGGCCGCCTGCATCACGCCATTCTCTTGACCGGTCCCAAGGGTATCGGCAAGGCGACGCTGGCCTTCCGCTTCGCTCGTTTCGTGCTAAGTCATCCCGATCCAACGAAGGCGCCACCGCCCGCCGCCGGTTTGCTGCCGACGAGCGATCGGGTTGCCGCCATGGTGGCGACCGGCGCCCATCCCAATCTCTTGCACCTTCGCCGCCCCTGGGACGACAAGGCAAAGAAGGTCAAGACGCAGCTGACCGTCGATGAGATCCGCAAGACGGTGACCTTCTTCGGCAATGCCGCCGGCATAGACGGCTATCGCATCGCCATCGTCGATGCCGCCGACGACATGAACGTCTCGGCCGCCAACGCGCTGCTCAAGATGCTGGAGGAACCGCCGAAGCGGTCGCTGTTCCTCGTGCTCTCGCATGCGCCGGGACGACTGTTGCCGACCATCCGCTCGCGCTGCCGTCGCCTTTCCCTCGATCCGCTCGGCCCCGATGATCTCGACGCGGCGTTGACGTCGCTTGGGCTTTCGGTCCCCGAGGGTGACAAACCGGCGCTGGCCGCCCTGGCCGAAGGCTCGGTACGGCGAGCGATCGAATGCATCGAGAATGACGGCCTCGAAGTCTACCGTCAGTTCCGGTCGCTTGCCGACGGATTTCCCCGCCTTGACCGGCCGCGCCTTTATCGCTTTGCCGATGCGGTCGCCGGCCGCAAGGGCGCCGACAGTTTCGACCTCTGCGCCGATCTCGCCCGTGGCTGGCTTTCAGAGCATATGCGCCTGACGCTGAGGGGCGGCGTCGACCGCCTCAATGGCTATGCCATGGCCTGGGAAACGGTCAATCGCATCGTCGCGGAAACCGATGGCATCAACCTCGATCGCAGGCAGGCGGTCATTTCGGTGATGCAAAGCCTTGCGGGATGCGTCGCTAAGTAGCTATTCACAAGATGTGCCGCCGGCGTTCCTATCGGACGCGCCTTGCGACCTTCCGTCCGGCACCATCGAAACCCTGAAGCGAACTCATGAAACCGACGTTCTACATTACAACCGCGATCAGCTACCCCAACGGGGCTCCTCACATCGGCCACGCCTACGAGGCGATGGCGACCGACGTGATGGCGCGGTTCATGCGGCTCGACGGTTATGACGTTCGTTTCCTGACCGGCACCGACGAGCACGGCATCAAGATGCTGCAGACGGCGCGCAAGGAGGGCATCACCGCCCGCGAGCTCGCCAACCGCAACTCGGCCCGTTTCCAGGAGATGGCGAGCCTTCTCAACCTCTCCAACGACGACTTCATCCGCACCAGCGAGGAGCGTCACCGCATCGCCTGCCAGGCCATCTGGAAGGCGATGGAGGCCAACGGCGACATCTACCTCAACAAGTATGCCGGTTGGTATTCGGTGCGCGACGAAGCCTATTATGGCGAGGAAGAGATCGTCGTCTCCGACGATGGCATTCGCCTCGGTCCGCAAGGAACGCCCGTCGAATGGGTGGAGGAGGAGAGCTATTTCTTCCGCTTGAGCGCTTATCAGGAAAAGCTCCTGAAGCTCTACGAGGAGCAGCCCGACTTTATCGGCCCGGACGAGCGCCGCAACGAGGTGATGAGCTTCGTCAGGAGTGGGCTCAAGGACTTGTCGATCTCCCGCACGAAAGCGCGTCTTCGCCCATGGCTTCCTGTTCAACCGCGGCGAGAAGATGTCGAAGTCGCTCGGCAACGTCGTTGGACCGAAGGACATGGTCGACGCCTACGGGCTCGATCCGGTACGCTACTTCTTCCTGCGCGAGGTCTCCTTCGGCCAGGACGGCAGCTACAGCCATGAGGCGATCGTCGGCCGCATGAACGCCGATCTCGCCAACAACCTCGGCAACCTGGCGCAGCGGTCGCTGTCGATGATCGCCAAGAACCTCGGCGGCGTGCTGCCGGCGCCGGGGCCGCTGACGGAGGCCGATAAAGCGATCCTCCAGAGCGTCTATAGCCTTTTGCCGACCTGCCGCGAGGCGATCCAGGGCCAGCAGATCCATCAGGCGCTCAACGCCATCTGGGCGGTGCTCGGCGAGGCCAACCGCTACTTCGACGCCGAGGCGCCCTGGACGGTTCGCAAGACCGATGAGGCGCGGTTTGCCACCATCATGTGGGTGACGGCCGAATTGCTTCGCAACGTCGCCATCCTGATCCAGCCGGTAATGCCGGCGTCGATGGAGAAGCTGCTCGACCTCTTGGCGGTGCCGGCGGATCGACGCGCCTTCGATCGTTTGGGTGAGGGCGGCGCGCTTGCCGGCGACGTCACCCTGCCGGCGCCGGTCGGCATTTTCCCGCGCTACGTGGAAAAGACCGCCGATTGACGCATCGAATGAAGAAAGCCCCGGACGAACGCCATCGTCCGGGGCAATAAGCGGTCCTGGACGGTCGGTCGCCACACATAGCTCAGTGTGAGGGCATCGGCGCAATGTTTGTGCAACGCTTGCCGGAGCGTTGAGCTGCCACCTGCTTGACAGCGGTGTAAGGGGAATTTCTGATGGCCTCTCCGGGCGGCTTGCGCGCCCCGAAGGCAATCAGGTTCTCAAATGGCTCATTATGATGTCGTGATCGTCGGCGGCGCCGTGACGGGGTCGTCGGCCGCTTATCATTTGGCTTTCAATCCCGACTTCTCCGGCAAGGTGCTGGTGCTCGAGAAGGATCCTTCCTACCGCAAGTGTGCTTCGGCTCTGTCCGCAGCCTCCATCCGCCAGCAATTCTCCACGGCGGTGAACATTAAGATTTCCCTATATGGAATTGAATTCATTCGGAATATAGGCGGTCTTCTCGAGGTCGATGGCGATCGGCCCGACATCGGCTTCCATGAGGACGGTTATCTCTTTCTGGCCACCGATGCGGGGCGGGAAACGCTCGCCGAGAACCACAAGCTACAGGTCCAACTCGGCGCCGATATCGCCTTCCTGGAGCCGGACGATCTGGCGGCGACCTTTCCCTGGCTCAGCCTTGAGGATATCTCGGCCGGCTGCTTCGGCCAAAGCGGCGAGGGGTGGTTCGACGGCTATGGCATGATGCAGGCTTTCCGCAAGAAGGCGCGGTCGCTCGGCGTCGACTACCGGCCGGCGCGCGCCGCTGCCATCGAAGTCGAGAATGGCAAGACAACTGGTGTTCGCCTCGACGACGGCGAGGTGATCGAAGCTGGCACGGTGATCAATGCCTCCGGCGCCGACGGTCGCAAGCTCGCCGCCACGGCCGGCATCGACATTCCGATCGAAGTGAAGAAGCGGATGATCTTCACGTTCAAGTCGGAGGACCGCATCGCGCGCTGTCCGCTTCTGATCGATCCCAACGGCACCTATGTGCGCGGCGACAGCGACGGCTTCATCTGCGGCTGGGCGCCCTCAGGCGAGGATGACCCCGAGGTTCAGGACGATTTCGAGGTCGACTGGAACCTGTTCGAGGATCACATCTGGCCGACCATCGCCACCCGGGTTCCCGCCTTTGAGCGCATCAAGCCAGGCGCCGCCTGGGCCGGTTACTATGACATGTGCGCCCACGACGACAACGTACTGCTCGGCGCCATGCCGGAACTACCGAATTTTCTGCTCGCCAACGGCTTCTCGGGGCATGGCCTCCAACAGGCGCCGGCGGTTGGTCGCGGTCTGTCCGAACTCGTCATTTATGGCGGCTACCGCAGCCTCGATCTGTCGGAGCTGTCACCGGTCCGCATCCGCGACGGGCGGCAGGTCAGGGAGAAAAACATCGTTTGACGCGAAAGACCGGCGGCCTCAGCCACCGGTCTTCGTTCCGCCCTTCGATCGGTTACCAGATTGTCCTGCGTCCTGACGGACGCAAGCTGACGATCCAGCTTTTGCCGTCGTATCGGTTTTTCCGAAAACCGGTTTCCACTTTTCGGTCCGATGCTGTTGGGCCGCGCCGAGCGGACTCGATTCCTCGATCAGCCACCAGCCGTTTCGCGCCGGGGCAAGCGGTGCCTCCAGCGGGACAACTGCTGTCGGGCCGCACGGATCTTGCCGGCAAGCGGCGCCGCCGTATCGTAGAAGTGTTGGTCGGCCTCGGCGGTATGCGACGATGTTGGCCGCCGCAAGCCTTCGCGCGTGATGATGAAGGTCAGGATGTCCTGCATGGTCGCCTCCGAAGGTGTTGACGGAGGTGGATATAGGTGCTGGAAAAAACGATTCATATTGCCCGTATTCGCAGACCATCTTTCAGATCTGAACGATGGCGGAGAGAGCTCCGCCATCGAAGCAGGTCGCGGGTCAGGCTGTACCGCCGTTGACTGCCGGCTTCACCTTGTTGCCGAGCAGTTCGATGGAGTGAAGCGCCGCGTCATGCGGTAAGTTTGCTCCCTGAAGCAGCAAGGTGAGACGGTCGATGCCGCCGAGCGACTCGTCGACGTGGCGCACCTTGGCGATGATCTCGCTGGGGCTGCCGATCATCAGTGCCCCGGTCGGTCCGCGTAGTGCGTCGTATTGAGCGCGCGTCGTCGGTCCCCAGCCCCGTTCGCGGCCGATTTTGGAAAAGGTGCGCTCGTAACCGGGCCAATAGATATCGGCTGCCTGTTCCGAGGTATCGGCAAGGAAGCCGACCGCATGGACGCCGACGCTGAGCTTCTCGGGCGGATGGCCCGCCTCGGCACCTGCCCGGCGATAGAGATCGATCAGCGGTCGGAATCGATGCGGTTCGCCGCCGATGATGGCGACCACCAACGGAAGTCCCATGAAGCCGGCGCGGGCGAAGGACGCTGGCGTTCCGCCGACGCCGATGCGCACCGGCAACGGTTTCTGCACGGGCCTGGGGTAGACGCCCTGACCGGCCAGCGCGGCCCGGTGCTTGCCCGACCAGGTGACGTTGACGTTGTCGCGTATGGTCAGCAGCAGGTCGAGCTTTTCGGTGAACAGTTCGTCGTAGTCTCGTAGGTCGAAACCGAACAGCGGGTAGGATTCGATGAACGATCCGCGGCCGACGATGATTTCCGCCCGGCCATTCGAAATCAGGTCCAGCGTGGCGAACTGCTGGAACACGCGAACCGGATCGTCCGAACTCAACACCGTTACGGCGCTGGCCAGACGGATGGCCTTGGTGCGCGCGGCGGCAGCGGCCAGGATCACCGCCGGCGACGAGGCGAGATACTCCTCGCGATGGTGTTCGCCGATCGCGAATACGTCGAGTCCTGCCGCCTCTGCTGTCTCGATTTCCACGAGAAGCCGCGCCATGCGCTCGGCGTCACCGGTTTCGCTGGCCGGCGTCCAATTGGTCGAGACAAAACTGTCGATGCCGAATTCCATGGTCTAGTGTCCCGGTTGAGAGCAGGGTGGCGTATTACGCGACCGTTAGTGGTGCATCGGTGGTCGGCAATCAATTTGGATGCGGAAATGCAAAGGCGAAAGGGGGTGATTGTTCACCCTGGGTGAAAGATGTGTCGCGCATTACGTGACTTTGCGTAGCCTCTCGGACAGATAAGTTCAAGCCACAGCCTTCGCCGGCAATGCCGGCTTTGATCGGGGGAATACTCAAAATGGCCAAGGTTCTTGTACTCTACTATTCCGCCTACGGTCACATCGAGACGATGGCCTACGCCGTCGCCGAGGGCGCCCGTTCTACCGGTGCCACGGCGCGTGCCGGAGTTGGTGCCGGAGGACGTCGCCAAGGCATCCTACTACAAGGTCGATCAGGCGGCGCCGGTCGCCAAGCCGGACGAACTTGCCGACTACGATGCGATCATCGTCGGGGCCGGGACGCGTTATGGCACGGTGGCCTCGCAGATGCGCAACTTCCTTGACCAGACCGGCGCGCTCTGGGCCCAGGGCAAGCTGGTCGGCAAGGTCGCCTCCGCCTTCACGTCGTCGGCCACCCAGCATGGCGGCCAGGAATCGACCATCCTCGGTCTGATCCCCACCTTCTTGCATCACGGAATGGCCTACGTCGGTCTTCCCTATGCCTTCCAGGGCCAGATGGGTGTCGAAGCCGTCAAGGGCGGCTCGCCCTATGGCGCTTCCACCATTACTGACGGCGATGGTTCGCGTCAGCCGTCCGAGATCGAGCTGGAAGCCGCGCGCTACCAGGGCGCCCACGTCGCCAAGATCGCGACCAAGCTGTTCGGCTGATCTCAGAGCGGTGATGTTTTACGGCCCCAGGATCTCAGGATTCCGGGGCTTTTATTTGGCTTTCTGCCGGGCGCGCTCGTAAAGACCAACCGGGGTGCCCTCGGTGCCGGCGATGGTGGTGACCTGGGCATAGCCGGCTCGCTCGGCCAGCCGGACCGACGGAGCATTCTCTGGCTCGATGATGCAGGTGGTGAGCGGAAAGCGCGCCACCCTATCAGCCCAGGCAAGGCAGGCTTCCAGCGCTTCAGTGCCGTATCCTTGGCCATGGGCCGACCGCACGAAGGCCCATCCAGCCTCTGGCAATCCCCGAACCGGCAGGTCGATCGGCCGCTTGAAATCGGAGAAGCCGATTTCGCCAATGAAGGCGCCTGTATCCTTCCGCATCACCGCCCAAAAGCCGTAACCCATGACGATCCAGTGACCGGCGTAGCGCAGATAGCGCATCCAGCTCTCGTGCTCGGTTGCCGGTCGACCGGAGATGAAGCGGGTTACCTCCGGGTCGGCCCACATGGCGGCCAGCGCCGGAAAGTCGTCGCGTCGGTGTCCTCTCAGAAGCAGCCGGTCGGTCTCGATCTCCGGCGCTCGTGTCCTTCGGCTCTGTGGCATCGCCCACCCCGCATCGATATAGTAACGCTTTAGCAGATTCGACGGAGAGTGAGCCTCATGCGGTGTCCTTATTGCGGCAACGACGACAGCCAGGTGAAGGACAGCCGCCCCACGGAGGATGGGACCGCGATCCGGCGTCGTCGTGTCTGCATCGCTCGAGCGCGTCCAGCTCCGCGAGCTGACCGTCATCAAGCGCTCTGGCCGCCGTGTGCCGTTCGACCGGGACAAGTTGATGCGTTCGGTGCAGATCGCGCTGCGCAAACGTCCCGTCGAGAGCGAGCGGGTCGAGCGCATGGTCAATGGCATCGTCCGCCAACTCGAAAGCATGGGTGAGAGCGAAATCGAGGCTGGGCTGATCGGCCGGCTGGTGATGGAAGGGCTGAAGACGCTCGACGACGTCGCCTATGTGCGCTTCGCCTCCGTCTACCGCGACTTCCGCGAGGCCAAGGATTTCGAAAGCGTGCTCGGTGAGCTCAACGCCGACAGCGAGTGAGGCGGCCATGACGGTGGCTCGCGGCCAGCCGACGGAACTCGATCGCCGCTTCATGGCCGCCGCCATTGCCCTGGGTTGGCGCAATGCCGGTGTCGCCCGACCCCATCCGTCTGTAGGCGCCATATTGGTGCGCAAGGGGCCGGAGAGTTTCGAGGTGATCGCTCGCGCCGTCTCGGCTCCTGGAGGGAGGCCGCACGCTGAAGCTCTCGTGCTGGCTGCTGCTGGCGACAAGGCCCGTGGTGCGACGCTTTATGTGACGCTGGAGCCCTGTTTCAATGGCGGACCGGCGCCGTCCTGCGTCACCGCGTTGGTCAATGCCGGCGTCGCTCACGTGGTGGTCGGTATCGAGGATCCCGATCCCCGCTATTCCGGCCGCAGCCTCGCCATTCTCGAGCGCAACGGCATCAGGGTCACCAGTGGCGTTCGTGCCGGCGAGGCGGCGCTGCTGCATGCCGGTCATATCGCCCGCTCTCGCCTCGATCGTCCGCACGTCCATCTGCGGCTGATGCTGAGCGCCGATGGCTGCGTCGAGCGCACCGGCGAGGGTACGCGGCCGATCGCATCCGCCGCCGCCCGTGCGCATGGCTTCGGCCTGCGCCTGCTGCATGACGCGGTCATGGTCGGCAGCGGCACCATCATTGCCGACAATCCCCGGCTCACCGCTCGCTTGCCGGGCTGCGAGACCCGTTCGCCCGTGCGGGTGATCGTTGATGCCGAGGCCCGCACTCCGGTGGAGTCCAATGTCGTTGCGCTGGCTCGCACCTCGCCGACCTGGATCTTCGTGGCTCCCGACGCGCCGGAAGATCGGGTCAAAGCTCTGTTCCAACGCGGCGTGTTGGTGCTGACGGCCGAACGGGAGGCGTCCGGCCGCATCGATCTCGCCGATGTCCTGTTCCAGATGGGCGGGCTCGGCATCGCCTCGGTGCTGGCCGAGGGCGGGGCTCGTCTGTCGCGGTCGCTGCTGGAAGCCGGGATGGTGGACGAGGCGACGGTGATCGTCTCCGGAGAAACAACCGGTGGCGAGGTGCCCGACCTGCCGCTGACCGAGCTTTCCGAGGCCGGTGCATTCCGCATCGTCGCTGGCAGGTTGTTCGGCGAAGATCGATTGCTGCATCTCGCCCGGATCGACGGTCACACCTCGATCCATGATATTCGTCTACCCGTAAGGCCTATCCGGAGGCCTATTGCGGAACCTCTGTGATTTTGCCAACCTCTTGCAGTAAATGATTTGTAAGTCCGAATGGGGACCACGATGACCCTTCCGATGACTGTCCAGGACGTGAACGGCCTGGGTGCCAAGGCCTTCATGGCCACCTTCGGCGACGTTGCCGAACATTCTCCCTGGGTGGCCGAGGCTGCCGAGGAAATGCGTCCCTTCCTCAATCGCGACGCCATTGTTGCCGCCTTCGAGCAGGCGCTACGCGCCGCTGGCCGTGCCGCCAAGCTGGCGTTGATCCGCGCCCACCCAGATCTGGCCACCAAGGCGAAGTCCATTGCCGACGACTCTCGCAGAGAGCAGGCCGGCGCCGGGCTCGACGCTTTGTCGCCGGAGGAATTTGCCCGCTTCGAAACGCTTAACACGACCTACCGCGAACGCTTCGGCTTCCCGTTTATTTTCGCCGTGCGGGGGGCGACCAAGGTCGATATTCTCGCCTCTTTCGAGGAGCGGCTGGGCAACAGCTCCGAAGTGGAGTTCGAGCGCGCCCTCGATGAGATCGGGCGCATCTTCCGCTTCCGCATCGAGGACCGGGTCGTATCGTGAGGACGCCGACGCAACTCGGCACCCGTGCTGAAGCCATGCTTGCCGAGCTCGCCGCCTTTACCGACGGTGACGGCAACCTTACCCGTCTCTACCTGTCACCGGCCCACCGCGCGGCGGCGGATCACGTCGCCGGGTGGATGCGGAATGTCGGCCTCGATGCCGGTTTCGACGCGCTCGGCACCGTGCGCGGCCGCCTGAAGCCGACGGCAGCGGGGAGGGCGGGCAACCGGCGCCTGCTCATCGGCTCGCACATCGATACGGTGGTGAACGCCGGCCGCTACGACGGCATGCTGGGTGTGGTTACCGGCATCTTGGCGATCGAGGAAATCCGCGCGCGCAACATCCAACTGCCGTTCGGGATCGACGTGCTGGCCTTCGGTGACGAAGAGGGCGTGCGTTTTCCAACGACGCTGGTCTCCAGTTCGGCGGTGGCCGGTTGTCTCGTGCCGTCCGACCTCGACGCTTGCGATGCCGATGGCGTTGCGCTGCGCGACGCTTTGGTCGCCTTCGGAGGCGATCCGGACGCTGTGCCATCTGCCACGTACGCTCGTGATGAAGTGCTCGCCTATCTCGAAGTGCACATCGAGCAGGGGCCGGTGCTGGAAGCTGAAGGGCTTCCGTTTGGCATCGTGACCTCAATTGCCGGCCAGTCGCGCTTTTCCATCACTGTGACCGGCGAGGCGGGGCATGCCGGTACGGTTCCCATGGCTTTGCGCCGCGACGCGCTGGCGGCGAGCGCGGAGATGATGCTGGTCATCGAGGATGTGGCGCGCGCCGGCAGCGCTCATCAGATGGTGGCCACCGTCGGCCGTCTCGCGGCAAGGCCCGGGGCCGTCAACGTCATTCCAGCCGAGGTGGTCTTCACGCTCGATATCCGAGCCGATGCCGACGCGCCTCGTCTTGCCGCCATCGCCGAACTGGAGGCGCGGTTTCGAGCGATCGCAGCCGGACGCGGTGCCTCGGTGATCATGGACAAATTCTACGAAAGCCCGACGACGCCCTGCGCCCCGCGCCTGCAAGAGGCTTTCACCGGCGCTGCTCGCGATCTCGGCGTGGCGGATCGGCGGCTCGCCTCCGGCGCGGGTCATGACGGTCACGCGATGCACCATCTTACCGACGTCGGTATGCTGTTCGTGCGCTGCCGCGGCGGCATCAGCCATAACCCGGCCGAATTTGCCACCATTGACGACATGGGCCTCGCCGTGGAAGCCTTGATCAAGGCCGTCGAACGGCTGGCGGCAGACGCCATATCTTCAGGGGACCCGACATGAAAGCCATTATCGAAGCCGCCTTTGCCGCCGAGGTCGACTTCCTGAAAGTGCTGGTGAAGGTGCCGAGCGACAATCCGCCCGGCGATTGCGCCCCCATTGCCGAAACGGCTGCCAGCCAACTCGAAGCCCTGGGTTTTCGTGTCGAGCGGCATCCGGTGCCGGAACCTTTCGTACGCCAGAACGGCATGCGCTCGGTGACCAACCTGATCGTCCGCCATGTGTTTGGAACGGCAAAGGGGCCGGTCATCGCCCTCAATGCCCACGGCGACGTGGTGCCACCGGGCTCCGGCTGGACGATGAAGCCTTATGGCGCGGAGGAAAAAGGCGGAGCAATTTATGGCCGCGGTGCCGCCGTATCGAAGTCCGACTTTGCCACCTATGCCTTTGCGCTGAAGGCGCTGATCGACTCGGGTCTTCCCCTCGATGGGACGGTGGAACTTCACCTGACCTTTGACGAGGAGGCCGGCGGCTTCGTTGGCCCGGCCTGGCTGATCGAACAGGGCCTGTCGAAGCCCGATTATGCGATTTCGGCAGGCTTTTCCTACGCCATCACCACGGCGCACAACGGCGTGCTGCACATGGAAATCATCGTGCGCGGCAGGCAGGCCCACGCGGCGATGCCGGAGACTGGCGTTGACGCGCTGGAGCACGCCGTGCCGATCCTGAGAGCGCTCTACGAGGAGCGCCACCGCCTCGGCGGCACCGTGTCGGCTCAGAAGGGCATCGGCTCTCCCAAGCTCACCGTTGGCCTGATTTCCGGTGGTATCAACACAAATGTCGTCCCCGACCGTGTGGTGCTCCGTCTCGACCGCCGCCTGATTCCCGAGGAGGTCGGCACCGAGGTCGAAGAGAAGCTGATCGCGCTGATCGAGGCAGCCACACCCAAGGTCGACGGGTTGGAAGTGGAGTGCCGGCGCATCATGCTGGCCGAGCCGCTTCGTGAGCTGCCCGGCGCCGACCGTCTGGTGGCGGCCATTTCGCGCCACGCCAAGGATGTGCTCGGCGTCGCTGTCGAACCGACCGGCGTGCCGCTCTATACCGATGCCCGGCACTATTCGGCGGCTGGTATCCCGACGGTTCTCTATGGTGCCGGACCACGTTCCATCCTCGAGGCCAACGCTCACGCCGCCGACGAGCATGTGCAGCTCTCGGATCTCAAGGCGGCGACTGAGGTGATCGCGCTGACGCTAAAGGATTTGCTCGTGGTTTGAAGGTACGCCATTCAGGTCGGCGTACCTCGTTGATCCCCAGGCGGTCTGGCAGGTGTCCTTGCCCGGCCTGTGTCTTTCCCGCTTTGGGTTCAAGCGGCGACGTCAAGGCTCGTGTTGGCATCAGCACTGGCCGACTGTACCGCCTCGTAGGCCGAAATAGCCGGCCCAACTGCAGGATTTCTTTGCGCCGCCTGCGCCGCGTTATCATCCTCATTCTGCCGACCGGCGGCAGAGGTGGATGACGGTTTGGTCGTCGTTTTGGAGCTGGTGCCGTCCGTATACGTGATGGTCGTCGTGGTGCTGCCGTCTGAATTGTAGACGATATTTTCGCTCTCGACTTCCTTGGACGATGAGGTGTCGCTGGTTGAAGACGAACTGCTTGCCGACGTGCCGCCAGCAGAACTTGCACTGTCGGTGGTGGAGGAGGTGTCGGTCGAACTAGCGGTCGTGGCCGACGACATGCTCTCAGTGAAAGTCGTGAACTCATCTTGGCTGACCGAGCCACTGCTGTCGGTATCGATCGCCGCGTAGAGCTGCTCCAGCGCTGCGGTGTTGGAGGAAAGATCGTCGGGCGCCCCCGCGGAAAATTCCTCCAGGCTCAGGCTATCGGAGCCGTCGCTGTCCAGATCGGAAAAAGAGGGACCGCTGCCAGCGTTCTCCTGAACCGACATCAACGTCGATTGCATATCGCTTGACAGCTGATTGAACGCACTTTCGAATTCCGCCCCGGAGAGGGCACCGTCGCTATCCGTGTCGGCGGTCGACACAAGATTGGATACGGCGGAGGATAAGGCATCTGAGCCAATGCTGCTCGCGGCGGCCGACAATTCTTCTGTGGTCACGCTGCCGCTCTTGTCGGTGTCGACCTTTGCGAACAGCGACTGCAATTGCGATAGGGAAGAGGAAGACGAGGTCAGGGAGGAAACGCTCATGGCTTCGATATGCTCCCGGTTGGGAGGCGCGCATGATCGCGCGTCAGCCTTTTGACGTGTCCTCTCCCAAAGTCAGGCAGAGATTATTGTATCCCGATTTTCCAGGTTTTCTGGGTAGTTACAAGTAAAGCTGGACGCTGGTCGCGGGCGCTCAGCCCACCGTTCCCCAAAGGTCGTAAGCATCGGCCCGCTCGATCTTGGCGGTGACGATATCCCCGACACGCATCGGACGACGGCTCTGCAGATGAACGGCTCCGTCGATCTCCGGGGCGTCCCACTTGGATCGCCCCTTGGCAACCGTGCCGTTCGCTTCGTCGATGATCACCGGGATGCGTTTTCCCACCCGGCGCTGCAGCAGCTTTGCCGAAATGCCCTGTTGGTGCGCCATGAAACGGTGCCAGCGGCGCTCCTGTTCCTGCGGCGGGACCAAGGGCAACCCGAGGTCATTGGCGGCGGCGCCTTTCACGGGCTCGTACTTGAAACAGCCGACGCGCTCGAGCTTCACCTCGGTGAGCCAGTCGAGCAGCATCTCGAAATCCTCCTCCGTCTCGCCCGGGAAACCGACGATGAACGTCGAGCGAATGGCGAGATCGGGACAGATCTCGCGCCATTTGGCGATACGCTCGGCCGTCTTCTCCTGGTGGGCCGGCCGGCGCATGGCGCGGAGAACGTTGGGGGAGGCGTGCTGGAAAGGAATATCCAGGTAGGGCAGCACCTTGCCCTCGGCCATCAAGGAAATGACTTCATCGACGTGCGGGTAGGGGTAGACGTAGTGCAGGCGCACCCAGATGCCGAATTCGGAGAGGGCATTGGCAAGGTCATAGAAGCGTGCCCGGATCTCCCGGTCCTTCCAGATGCCGGTCTGGTACTTGATGTCGACGCCATAGGCCGACGTATCCTGCGAGATGACCAGCAGTTCCTTGACGCCGGCATTGGCCAGCTTTTCCGCCTCGCGCAGCACATCGACCACCGGCCGGGATACCAGGTCGCCTCTGAGCTTGGGGATGATGCAGAAGCTGCAGCGGTTGTGGCAGCCCTCGGAGATCTTGAGGTAGGCATAGTGGCGTGGCGTCAGCTTGACGCCCTGCGGCGGCACCAGATCGACGAAGGGATCGTGCGCCGGCGGAATGGCTTCGTGCACCGCGCTCATGACGCTTTCATAGGCTTGCGGGCCGGTGATGGCGAGGACGCCCGGAAAGGCATCGCGGATCTGCTCGGGCTCGGCGCCCATACAGCCGGTGACGATGACCTTGCCGTTTTCGGCCATCGCCTTGCCGATGGCGTCGAGGCTCTCGGCCTTGGCGCTGTCGAGGAAGCCGCAGGTGTTGACGATGACCACGTCGGCTCCATCGTGGCGACGAGCGATCTCGTAGCCTTCCGACCTCAAGTGAGTGACGATGCGCTCGCTATCGACCAGCGCCTTCGGGCAGCCGAGACTGACGAAGGAGATTTTTGGAACAGTGTCTGAGCTGGCGTCGATGGTCATTTACGGCGGAATCCTGAGCTTTCGAGGCCGTGATGCATGGAGAGCTTTTGCACCGCCGTCAAGATGGCCGACGCGAATTAGCCGGAATGTCGCGGTTTGGATGGTAACGCGGAGGTTCACGCAACGATCACCTTTTGCGGCGCTCTTAAAAGGAAATCGCAAAGACTTCGGTGCTAGTGTATGATCCGGACTATAACGAGAGTATCGAGGCTTCATGCGTTTTTCGACATTTCCTAAGTCCCTCGCAGCTGTAGCTGCCGTTCTCGCACCCCTCTCGCTGGGGGGCTGCGCTGGCGGACCGTCCGATTTCCTGTCTATGGCGAGCGAGCCGAAGGCGGAAAAGCCGATTGTTCGTGATGCCAACCAACAGGCGGCGCTTGCCGCCGCGCTGGCTGCGCAGACTCGCGGTTATCGGATGCCGTCGGAAGATACCTCAACGGTGATGGCGCTGTCTGCGGCGCGTCAGCAGCAGACTGCAGAAGCGCAGGCTCTGATTCAGGAAACGGAAGCGGCCTTCAAGCCTGTCGCGGCGCCGGCCTGCGATGCCTATTCGGTCGATCCGGCAACAGCCTGTCCGGCCAAGGCTCCCTGAAAGGGAGCCGGCGGTTTTCCTTGAATTAATGCATAGACAGCTGCTGTCCCAAATAAAAGGCCGGCAGACACTTGAGGCCGGACGCTTCGGCCTTGCCGCACCGTTCGGCCGCCTCGGCGGCATTGCGAAACGGGCCGGCGATCAGCAGCAACTCGGTGCGTCCGCTTCGGTCGCGGATGGTGGCAAGCCCATCAAGGCCTTCGAACAGGGCAGGATACTGCCTCACGAAATCCGACCACGCCTTCTTGAGCGCGGTGAGATCGCCATAGGTCCCAAGTTCCATGCCAAATTGGGTATAGGGCGCTCCGCTTTGTGAACTGGTATCCGGCGGCACAAGATCGTCGAAATTGGGTGTCGCCGACGGGAGGGGCGTATTCGCGCCGGAAGCAAGCGCCGATGGCGACCCGATGCTGCCCGTCATCTCGGAGAAATGGGTTTCGATTTTGCCGACCCGTTCCGACAACGCATCAATCTGGCCCCGCAACAGCTCAGTCGCCTGCCGGAGCGCCGCGTTCTCGATCCGCACCTTCGCCAGTTCGGTGGCGAGATCGCCCTCATGGGCCGACGCTGGAGCACCCACCATGTCGCTGCGGCCGCTCGATGTCATTGCAGCCGAGGTGGCGTCGGGCGTCTGCGTCCCCCGCAAGAGCGTCGCTCCACCGCCATAGGCGACCGGACTTGGCGCTTGGGCAGCCACGTCGTGAACCGGACTGCCGTAGACGAGGGCAACCACGGCAAACAACACTGCCAACGCCGCAATAGCGAGCCAGTCACGAGAGCACCCCAAACGCCGAAAGGCCGCATTTCGGCCAGTCTCTTCCATAAAGGATGAGGAAGCCGATTCACTCAAGGGCAATGAGTCGTTGCCGGCCTTAGCCGGCGTGCTTACCCACGGGTGTTTCATGGGTTACGACGGCGGCGGCCTGAAAGGAAAGCCCGATCGAATGGAAAACTTCACTTGTTGCCCACTGAGGGGCAATATGCGGGCGCGGGACGACGAAATGGAAGGACCGGGGCGTGACGAAACTTAGGAACTATTTCCTGACGGGTCTGTTGGTCGCCGGCCCGGCCGGCATCACCATTTACATCACCTGGTCGATGGTGTCGTGGATCGACAGCTGGGTGAAGCCCTATTTGCCGACCGCCTATAACCCCGATACCTATCTGCCTTTTCGCGTTCCCGGCTACGGCCTGGTGGTTGCCGTTCTCGTCATCACGGTGATTGGCTTTTTGACGGCCAATATCGTCGGCGCCTCGATCTTTTCCTTCTCGGAAGAACTGGTCGATCGCATGCCGCTGGTGCGCAATCTCTACAAGGGCCTGAAGCAGATCTTTTCGTCGGTACTGGCCGACAAGGGGAACGCCTTCAAGCAGGCGGCACTGGTCCGCTTTCCTCACACCGGTATTTGGACCATCGGCTTTGTCGCTGGCGCGACGCGCGGCGAAGTGGCGGAGCGGCTGGAAGGCGGCGACGACATGCTCACCGTCTACGTGCCGACTACGCCCAACCCGACGGGTGGCTATCTGGTGTTCATCCGGCGCGAAGACGTCATCGTCCTCGACATGACGGTCGAAGACGCCGCCAAATTTGTGATTTCGTTCGGCTTGGTCACCGCCCAGTCGGCGGATGCCGCCGAAAGCCTCATCCGTACCTTGTCGAAAGGCGGCTCGCGTCAGTCGGTGACCACCGGTGAATCGGAGCGCCCACCCCACTCGGTCCAGGAGCCGTCATAGATGGCGACGTCGCGCGCGCCGACTACATCAAGGGCGAGTGCCACGGGCGGCGAAAAGCGCACGAAGATCCGCTGCCGACTTGAGCCGTCCGCCCTCGATCGTCTCTCCGAACGGCAGGTTGATGGCCCCCGGCATGTGACCTGATCGCAGGCCGGCGCGTGGTTCCGGCTCGCGACCGTAGAAGCGACCTGCCGATCGGGCGTCGACGATCTGAGTTTTGCCGCCGAGTGCGGCCTTCACGTCCTCGAACGCTCGGACGGCGATGGCGTCGAAATGCGGCGTGAAAACCGCTGGCGCACGCGGCGACTCGCCAGCTTCGAGCGGCAGCCCTTCGGCGATCCAGGTGGGCAGGCCGCCGTCGAGCAGCACCACGTCGCGCGCGCCCATGATCTTAAAAGTCCACCAGACACGCGCCGCCGAGAACATGCCAACGCTGTCGTAGACAGCAATGGTCTGGTTTTCGTGGATGCCGAGCGCGCCCACCGCGGCGGCAAAGGCGTCCGGTGTCGGCAGCATATGCGGCAGCGGCGACGTGGTATCGGCGATGCTGTCGAGATCGAAGAATACGGCGCCGGGAATATGGCCCGCGAGATACTCCTCCCGGCCGCGACGACTGGCCGCCGGCATGTGCCAGGAACCGTCGACGGCGACCACATCGGGATCGTCGATGTGGCGCAAGAGCCAATCGGCGGTAACAAAATGGCGATCGGGATGCACGGGCATCGGAGCCTCCGGAAGGGTTACGCGGCTTCGGCGGGCGGGCCGAAACGCAGTCGAACGCGACGATTGATCCGGCCTTTGTTCTCGATCTTGGCGATATGCATCTCGCCGATCTCGCCGGTCGATTTGACATGCGTGCCGCCACAGGGCTGCAAGTCGATGTCAACGCCGATGCGGACGAGACGCACCCGGCCGGCACCGGTTGGCGGCTTTACCTTCATTGTCTTGACGAGGGCCGGATTGGCAGCGAGTTCCTCATCGGTGATCCATTCCGTGGTCACCGCATGGTCGGCGCGGATTAGCGCGTTGAGAGCATCCGTGGCCGATACCTTTTCCACCATCTCGCCGTCGGGAAGGTCGAAGTCGAGCCGCCCTTCGTCGATCCCCACTTGGCCGCCGGTCACCGGATAGGGTAGCACCACGGAGAGAAGATGCATGGCCGTGTGCATGCGCATCAGGGCATGACGGCGCGTCCAATCGATGTGCTGAATGATCGTCTGGCCGAGCTGCGGCAAATCCTGGCCGCTATCAGGAACGAGAACAATGGAAGACCGATCAGGGCTATAGATGGCGTTCTTAATGTTCGTCGTGAGCCCCGTTCCCCATTCTATCGATCCGCTATCCCCGGGCTGGCCGCCACCCTGTGGGTAGAAGATCGACCGGTCGACATAAAGCCCCCCGTCGGTGCCAACGGCGGTCACCGTCGCCTCGGCAAGTTCCAGGTAGGGGTTGTCGAGGTACATGGCCTCGGTCATCGCTTTCCTCCGTCACGCCGCCTCGAACGGCGGCCTGAATTTCCTGGGAGCATCGAGCCAGTTCGGCACCGGCAAGTTCTTGCTCCTCAGGAAGGCCGGGTTGTAGAGCTTCGACGCATAACGCGCGCCACCGTCGCAAAGCACGGTGACGATGGTGTGTCCCGGGCCGAGTTCGCGGGCAAGGGCAATGGCCCCGGCGATATTGATGCCCGAGGAGCCTCCGAGAAAGAGGCCCTCGTGTTCCACAAGATCGAACAAGATCGAGAGTGCCTCTTCATCGGAGATGCGACAGGAGAAATCCACCGGCGCCCCCTCGAGATTGGCGGTGATGCGACCCTGACCGATACCCTCGGTGATTGATGTTCCTTCGGCCTTGAGTTCGCCGGTTGTATACCAAGAGTGGAGCGCGGCGCCATAGGGATCGGCCAGCCCGATCTTCACGCCCGGCTTCCGTTCCTTGAGGCCGATGCCGACACCGGCCAGTGTGCCGCCGGACCCGACGGCGCAGATGAAGCCATCGACCTTGCCGTTCGTCTGCTCGAAGATTTCACGGGCGGTGGTGTCGATATGCGCCTGTCGGTTGGCGACGTTATCGAACTGATTGGCCCAGATGGCGCCACGCGGCTCTGTCTTGGCCAGCTGATCGGCGAGCCGACCGGACAGCTTCACGTAGTTGTCGGGATTTCGGTAGGGAACGGCCGGCACTTCCACCAGTTCGGCACCCACCATACGAAGGTAATCCTTCTTTTCCTGTGACTGGGTCTCAGGAATGACGATCACCGTCTTGAGCCCGAGGGCGCTTCCGACCAGTGCCAAGCCGATTCCGGTGTTGCCGGCCGTGCCTTCGACGACGGTACCCCCTGGCTGGAGACGTCCGGTCGCCAAGGCGTCGCGGATAATATAGAGAGCGGCCCGGTCTTTCACCGACTGACCGGGATTCATGAACTCCGCCTTGCCGAGAATCTCGCAACCCGTCGCTTCAGATGCGTGACGCAGGCGGATCAGCGGGGTGTTGCCGATGGTTTCGAGAATGCTGTCGGTCATCAAGGCGTCTCCGTGGATGCCGCCGGTCGAAATTGGTCCGGTGAAAGTTTGAGCACCCACCCGAACATGCAGGCTTTCCGGTGAAAGCCCTTGCGGAAGATAACGGCTGAAGCGAAGCGTCGGATCGGTTCGATCGGTTTTTGCCGCAGCTGCCGGGGCGTTCTTTATGCGAATTCGGTCCCTGCCGGCTCATCCGGCAGAATCGCCCAGCCGGTGGGGGTGAGATATTCCAGAGGCTTGTAGCGGCGCTTGTAGTCCATTTTGCGCGAGCCCTGTACCCAGTAACCAAGGTAAAGATAGGGCAGGCCGCGCCGCCGCGTTCGCTCGATGTGGTCGAGAATCATGAATGTGCCAAGCCCGTCGCTTTGCAAGTCGGGCTCGTAAAAGGAATAAACCATCGACAGGCCGTCGATCAGCACGTCGGTCAAGGCGGCACCGATCAGCGGTCCGTCGCCCATGCCGCTCAGAAAGGTGTTGATGCCGCGCCGCCGGTATTCGATCATCATGGTGGACACGTGCGTCTCTTCCACCATGGCGGCGTAGTCGCCCACCGTCATGTCCATCATGCCGCCGTCGGCATGGCGGGCGTCGAGATAGGAGCGGAAGAGCGAATACTGCTCGCCGGTGGCCGCCGGCGGCAGCTCGGCGCCAACCAGACGACTGTTGCGCGCATAGTTGCGCCGCTGGCTCTTGTCGGGACGGAAGTCGTCAACGCGCACGCGCACCGACACGCAGGAACGACAATCTTCGCAAGCTGGCCGGTCGTCTTGCCCGGCAGATAGGGACAAGCGGACGGCGCGGTCAGAAAGAATTGAGGCGCGTCGGTCGGGTGTTGCGTCATCGGTTCATGCGTCGGTCTGGTCTGCCGATCTTGGCATCTTTCGCCGGCTCTGGCGAGATACCAAGATCACCGGAAGTGGGGTGCCCTGGCATATTCGAAGCCGCATAGCGGCTTCCGGCGCCAAGCGGCGCCGCGCGCAGCGAGGCTTTCGGGACGAAGCCTCGAAAGACGGAAGCGGAGCGGAAGCCTAAGGGCCGGAGGCCCGCCGGCGCTTGAGGCCGATAATCAATATCTATTGACGAAGACGATGCCGAGCACGATGTCATGCAGCAGGCGCTTGTTCTCGGTGAACAGCGATACCAACAGCACCAGCGGCGTCAGCACCGACACTGAAAAATAGAACAGCACGGCGTGGACCGCGGCGACGCCCGGATTGAGGCGGCTACCATCCATGAAGCGGGCCTCAATGCCTTGCGTGCGCATGCCCACCGTCGCGGAGTAGGGCCCTCCGAGCGAGAAGGCGCAGTAGACCAGAGCGACCGCCGGCCAGAGGATCGGATAAAGCATCCAGCCGAGGCCGAGCGTCACGATGCCGAGGAAGAACACCACCACACCGACCGCGAAGGTCAGCAAGGCAATGATGACGGCATCGATCAGGAAGGCGAGGACGCGGCGCGTGCGGATTCCGCTGACGGCGCCGGGGCCGGGCCGGCCTTCGTCGATGATATAGTCGGCAGCGTCATAGGTCCGGTTGGACATGGAAGTCTCCATTGAGAACAATGAGCCGCATATGGGAATGCCGCCTGCGACTTCAATGTGCCTTCGGCCCGCGTTGCCGGCTATTCGGGCGATTTTCGCTCGACGCCGTACCCCTTTGCCCGCAACGCCGCGATGATCTCCTCGGCGTGGTGGCCATCGCGCGCTTCGAGGGTGATGTCGAGGGAGGCGCCTTTGGCCGGAATCTCCAAGACGGCGCGTCGGTGCGAAACCTCGAGGATGTTGCCGCCGGCATCGCCGATCAGCGTGGTGATGGCGCCGAGCGTGCCTGGCCGGTCCGGAATGGCAAGGCGGATGGCGACGATCTTCTCCTCGCGGGCGAGCTCGCGCATCATGATCGAGGCGAGAATGCGCGGATCGATATTGCCGCCCGACAGCACGAGGCCGACCTTCTTGCGTCGGAACAGATCGGGTTCGGCGAACATTGCCGCAAGACCGGCGGCTCCGGCCCCCTCGGCCATGGTTTTCTGCAGCGTCAGATAGGCGTTGACGGCCCGTTCGAGGTGGCTCTCGTCGACCAGCACGATGGTGTCAACGAGTTCGCGCACCACCGGCAGCGTCTTCCGGCCGGCCACCTTGACGGCGATGCCCTCGGCCAAAGTCGCGCCGCCGACCATCGCGTCGATGCCCTTCACGGCGGCCCACATCGAGGGATACATACGCGTCTCGACGCCGATCACGTCGATCTCGGGTTTCAGCGCCTTGGCCGCCGGCTCCTCCAGCATTTCCAGCGCCAGCGTCCCCTGGCCGGCAATCACGTCGCTGTCGTCATAGGGGTGAATGAAGACCAGATTCTCTTCGGCGCCGATGCGCGCGGCGGCCAATGCCGCCTCGGCCACCGTCTCGCCCTCCAAGACGACGCGGGCGCCGTAGCCGGTCGTTGCCGACACCTTTACGTGCGGTGTCGTCACCGGCATGACGATGGTCGGCGCGATGCCGAGCCGCACCGCGTGATAGGCGACGGCCTGGGCGTGATTGCCGGCGGACATGGCAATCACGCCACGTCGCCGCTCGTCGGCCGAGAGCGTCAGAAGACGGTTTAGGGCGCCACGCTCTTTGAAGGCCGAGGTCACTTGCATGTTCTCGTATTTGACGAACACTTCGGCCCCGGTCAGCCGGCCGAGACGCGGCGCCGGCAAGAATGGAGTATGCATCACCTGACCAGAAATCGCTTCCCTTGCGGCGCGAATACGCTCGAGAGTGATGGGCTTGTCGGTGTCGTCCATTTGTTTTTCCACGCTTTTTCCCGCCGTAGCCGCCAACGGGCGCGGGCAGGGTAACGACCTTGTGAAAACATGCGTTTTCTAGTCAGGAATCTGGGGTTGTCTCTGGGATACCCCTGAGCGTAATAAACCTTAGAAAGGGACCTTCGACGCCCTTGCGAAGTGAAGGTCTATCCGCTAACCGTGCCACAAGCAATTCGGCGACCCCACGCGACTCTTCACGAAATTGTTGCGTTGCGCAAATGGGTTGCGTCCGAACCAATGAGGTCACAATGGACGAACTCCTTCGGGACTACCTGCCGGTGATCATTTTCCTCGGCGTAGCGTTGGCCATCGGTCTGGCGCTTCTGGTGTCCCCCTTCCTGCTGGCTTTCAAGAATCCCGATCCGGAGAAGCTGTCGGCCTATGAATGTGGCTTCAATGCCTTCGACGACGCTCGCATGAAGTTCGATGTGCGCTTCTATCTGGTGTCGATTCTGTTCGTGATCTTCGATCTGGAAGTCGCCTTCCTGTTCCCCTGGGCCGTCGCCTTCAAGCAGGTTGGGTTGTTCGGCTTTTGGTCGATGATGGTCTTCCTTGGCGTGTTGACCATCGGTTTCGCCTATGAATGGAAGAAGGGGGCGCTGGAATGGGACTGAGCCCAAGAGAGACGCTGGTTTCGCCCGCCCCCAAGGGTATCATCGATCCCCGGACCGGCAAGCCGATCGGCTCCGATGACGGTTTCTTCACCGGCATCAACGACGAACTGGCCGACAAGGGGTGGCTGGTTACCTCCACGGAAGAACTGATCCACTGGGCGCGCACCGGCTCGCTGATGTGGATGACCTTCGGCCTCGCCTGCTGCGCCGTCGAGATGATGCAGGTGTCGATGCCGCGCTATGACGTCGAACGCTTCGGCTTTGCGCCGCGCGGTTCGCCGCGTCAGTCCGACGTGATGATCGTCGCCGGCACCTTGACCAACAAGATGGCCCCGGCGCTCCGCAAGGTCTACGACCAGATGCCGGAGCCGCGCTACGTCATCTCCATGGGCTCCTGCGCCAATGGCGGCGGTTACTACCACTATTCCTATTCGGTGGTGCGCGGCTGCGATCGTATCGTGCCGGTCGACATTTACGTGCCAGGCTGTCCGCCGACCGCCGAGGCGCTGCTCTACGGCGTGCTGCTGCTTCAGAAGAAGATCCGGCGCACCGGCACGATCGAGCGCTGAGCGATATAAGGCTGGTTGAAACATGAGCGAAGCCCCGAAGGATTTGATCGGCGAACTGGCCTTAGCCGTCGGAAGCGCCCTGGGGACCGATGCGCTTTCGGTCAACGTAACCTTTGGCGAAGTGACCGCCGTCGTCGTGCGTGAGCGGATTGTCGAGGTCGTGACGCGGTTGCGTGATGCGCCGGACCTCGGCTTCGTCAACATCATCGACATTTGTGGTGTGGACTATCCCGAGCGTGCCGAGCGGTTTGACGTTGTCTATCACCTGCTATCGCCGACCCGGAACGCCCGCATTCGACTGAAGGTGACCACCGACGAAGAGATGCCGGTGCCCTCCATCACCTCGGCGTTCCCTGGTGCGCTGTGGTTCGAGCGCGAAGCCTACGATCTGCTCGGCATCCTGTTCTCCGATCATCCTGAATTGCGGCGCCTTTTGACGGACTATGGCTTCGATGGCCATCCGCTTCGCAAGGACTTCCCGATGACCGGATATGTCGAGGTCCGCTACGACGACGCCCAGAAGCGCGTTGTCTACGAGCCTGTCAGGCTCAACCAGGAATTCCGCAATTTCGACTTCCTGTCGCCTTGGGAGGGCACGACCTACGTGCTGCCGGGCGACGAGAAGGTCAAGACGAACTGAGGCGCGCGATCGATGGCTGAAGCCCAGGTCAGAAATTTCAATATCAACTTCGGCCCGCAGCATCCGGCGGCCCATGGCGTGTTGCGTCTGGTGCTGGAGTTGGATGGCGAGGTGGTCGAACGCGTCGATCCGCATATCGGCCTCCTGCATCGCGGCACGGAAAAGCTGATCGAGGCGCGTACCTATCTCCAGGGCCTGCCGTATTTCGATCGCCTCGACTATGTCGCGCCGATGAATCAGGAGCACGCCTACTGCCTGGCCGTGGAACGGCTCGCTGGCATCGTCGTGCCGCGCCGCGCTCAGATCATCCGCGTGCTCTATTCCGAGATCGGTCGTATTCTTTCGCATCTCCTCAACGTGACCACCCAGGCGATGGACATCGGCGCGCTGACGCCGCCGCTTTGGGGTTTCGAGGAACGCGAAAAGCTGATGATCTTCTATGAGCGTGCTTCCGGTTCGCGCATGCACGCCGCTTACTTCCGTCCGGGCGGTGTTCATCAGGACCTGCCGGATCAACTCGTTGCCGACATCGAAGCCTGGTGTGATCCCTTCCTTCAGACCGTCGCCGATCTCGACGCGCTTCTGTCGGAGAACCGCATCTTCAAGCAGCGCAACGTCGACATTGGCGTCGTGAGTCTGGAAGATGCTTGGAAGTGGGGCTTCTCGGGCGTGATGGTCCGCGGCTCTGGCGCCGCCTGGGACCTCAGGAAATCACAGCCCTACGAGATCTACGGCGAGCTCGATTTCGACATTCCCGTCGGTAAGAACGGCGACTGCTACGACCGCTATCACATTCGCATGGAAGAGATGCGGCAGTCGGTTCGCATCATGAAGCAGTGCATCGCCCTGCTGAAAACCGAGAAGGGGCCGGTTCTGACCCTTCAGGGCAAGTATGCGCCGCCGCGCCGGGCCGAGATGAAGCGCTCGATGGAAGCGCTCATCCACCACTTCAAGCTCTACACCGAAGGCTTCCGCGTGCCCGAGGGCGAGGTCTACGCTGCTGTCGAGGCGCCGAAGGGCGAATTTGGCGTCTACCTCGTGTCGGACGGCACCAACAAGCCCTATCGCGTCAAGATCCGCGCCCCCGGCTTCGCCCATCTTCAGGCCATGGACTTCCTTTGTCGCGGCCATTTGCTGGCCGACGTGTCGGCCGTGCTCGGTTCGATCGACATCGTGTTTGGTGAGGTGGATCGCTGATGTCCGTCCGTCGTCTTCATCCCGAACAGCCGGAGAGCTTCTCCTTCACCGGAGAGAACGCCGCCTATTTGCAGAAGGTGATCGCCCGCTATCCGGAAGGGCGTCAGGCCTCGGCGGTGATTCCTGCGCTGATGGTTGCTCAAAGCCAGGAAGGCTGGATCAGCCAACCGGCGATCGAGGCGGTGGCAAAGCTGCTCGATATGCCGGACATCCGTGTCTTGGAAGTTGCGACCTTCTACACGCAGTTCCAGCTGTCGCCGGTCGGCCGCAAGGCCCATATCCAGGTTTGTGGCACCACGCCCTGCCGTTTGCGCGGCGCAGATGAGCTCATCACCATCTGCAAGAATAGGCTGGCCGCCCATCCTTTCGATCTCTCTTCCGATGGTGATTTTTCCTGGGAGGAGGTTGAGTGCGCTGGCGCTTGCGTCAACGCGCCGATGGTCACTGTGGGCAAGGATACCTACGAGGATCTGACCACCGAGACCTTCAACGCGCTGATCGACGGCCTTGCCTCGGGCAATCCGCCGACGCCCGGCCCGCAGAGCGACCGATTCTTCTCGGCGCCGAGCAATGGCGACACGTCGCTCACCGATCCGACGCTCTTCGACGGCTCGGTGATCGGCAAATACCGCGCCTTCGACCGCGAGGAATTGGCCCCACCGGCTGCGCCAGCGCTGGCAGCAGCAGCACCGGCTGCCGCAGCGAAGCCGGCCGCTGAAAAGCCGATACCCAAGGTGGCTGAGACCCAGGGACTGGCCGACAGCGAGAAGGTGCCGGAACAGCACAAGCCGTCGCTGCTTGAGGCGGCGCGTGATGGCAAGCCCGACGATCTCAAGCTGATTGCCGGTGTTGGCCCGAAACTTGAGGAAATGCTGCATAAGCTCGGCATCTATCACTTCGACCAGATCGCCGGCTGGAACGAAATGAACATCCAATGGGTCGATCAGCATCTCGGCAGCTTCCGTGGCCGTGCTCTCCGCGACAAGTGGATCGAGCAGTCCGGCAAGCTGGCGACTGGCTGGCGGCCGTCCAAGGACGGCGCTAAGCCCGTCTGAGTCCGAACCGTAGACCCTGGGAACCTCAGTCATGCTGCAGGACAAGGACCGCATCTTCACCAACATCTACGGGCGCCACGATTGGGGCCTGCAGGGCGCGCTGAAGCGTGGCCAGTGGGACGGCACCAAGGAAATTTTGGCCAAGGGGCGGGATTTCATCATCAAGGAAATCCAGGCGTCCGGTCTGCGTGGACGCGGTGGTGCCGGCTTCCCAACCGGTCTCAAGTGGTCGTTCATGCCCAAGCAGTCGGACGGCCGGCCGCACTATCTGGTGGTCAACGCCGACGAGTCCGAGCCGGGAACTTGCAAGGACCGCGAAATCCTTCGCCATGACCCGCATACGCTCGTCGAAGGCTGCCTTGTTGCCGGCTTCGCCATGGGGGCTCATGCGGCCTACATCTATGTGCGCGGCGAGTTCATCCGCGAGCGCGAGCGGCTTCAGGCCGCCGTCGATCAGGCCTATGACGCCGGCCTTCTCGGCAAGAACGCCTGCGGTTCCGGCTGGGATATGGACGTCTTCGTCCATCACGGCGCAGGTGCTTATATCTGCGGCGAAGAGACGGCTCTGCTCGAAAGCCTGGAGGGCAAGAAGGGCCAGCCGCGCATGAAGCCGCCGTTCCCGGCCAATGTTGGTCTCTACGGCTGTCCGACGACGGTGAACAACGTCGAGTCCATCGCCGTAGCGCCGACCATCATGCGGCGCGGCGCCGCCTGGTTCTCGAGCTTCGGCCGCGACAACAACAAGGGCACCAAGCTGTTCATGATCTCCGGCCACGTCAACACGCCTTGCGTGGTGGAGGAGGAGCTCGGCATTCCCTTCAAGGATCTGATCGAAAAGCACGCCGGTGGCGTGCGCGGTGGCTGGGATAATCTCCTGGCGGTCATCCCCGGTGGCGCCTCTTGTCCGGTTGTCCGTGCCGATCAGATCATGGATGCCCAGATGGACTTCGATGGCATGCGTGCCATCGGTTCCAGCTTCGGCACCGGCGGTCTCATCGTCATGGACAAGTCCACCGACGTGATCGCGGCGATCGCGCGCATCTCCTACTTCTTCCGCCATGAGAGCTGTGGCCAGTGCACGCCGTGCCGCGAGGGCACGGGCTGGATGTGGCGCGTCATGGAACGCATGCGTCATCGAGGCGCGGATTGACGATTACGTGTCGCAGCACGGCATCGCTGCCGAGTGAGCGGACGGGGTTTGATCGAGTTTGACGGGCGGCCGCCGGCTATGGGCGGCGCGGCTCCAGCAAGGGTTGGGTCGACATGGCAAAACTGATCGTCGACGGGATCGAGATCGATGTGGCTCCGGAGCTGACGCTGCTGCAGGCATGCGAAGCGGCGGGCGCCGAGATCCCGCGCTTCTGTTACCACGAGCGCCTGTCGGTTGCCGGCAATTGCCGGATGTGCCTCGTCGAGGTGAAGGGCGGTCCGCCGAAGCCGACGGCCTCCTGCGGCATGAACGTGCGTGACCTGCGGCCCGGTCCCAACGGCGAGCCGCCGGTCGTGCTGACCAATTCGCCCATGGTCAAGAAGGCCCGTGAGGGCGTGATGGAGTTCCTGCTGATCAATCATCCGCTCGACTGCCCAATCTGCGACCAGGGCGGCGAGTGCGACCTGCAGGACCAGGCGATGGCCTATGGCGTCTCCGGCTCGCGCTTCATCGAGAACAAGCGCGCCGTCGAGGACAAGTATCTCGGCCCGCTCGTCAAGACGTCGATGAACCGCTGCATCCATTGCACCCGTTGCGTCCGCTTCACCACGGAAGTGGCGGGCATCGCCGAGATGGGCCTGATCTCGCGCGGCGAGGATGCCGAGATCACCAGCTATCTCGAGAAGGCGTTGTCGTCGGAGCTGCAGGGCAACGTCATTGATCTCTGCCCGGTCGGTGCGCTGACCTCCAAGCCCTATGCCTTCCATGCTCGTCCGTGGGAGCTCTCCAAGACCGAGTCCATCGATGTGATGGACGCCGTCGGCTCGGCCATCCGGGTCGACGTGCGCGGTCGCGAAGTGATGCGGGTGCTGCCCCGCCTCAACGAGGCCGTCAACGAGGAGTGGATCTCCGACAAGACACGCTTCATCTGGGACGGCCTCCGCACCCAGCGGCTCGACCGGCCCTACGTCAAGGCCGATGGTCGTTTCCGCGCGGCCACCTGGGGCGATGCCTTCGCGACGATTGCCACCCACGTCACGTCAACGACGCCGGAGCGTATGGGCGCCATTATTGGCGACCTTGCGTCCGTCGAAGAGATGTTCGCGCTCAAGGAATTGATGGCGGCGCTCGGCGTCGCTTCGGTCGACGGCCGGCAGGACGGTACGGCGTTGCACCCGCGGTTTGGCCGCGCCAGCTACGTCTTTAATGCCACCATCGCCGGTATCGAGGATGCGGACGCCATTCTGATGATTGGCGCCGACCCGCGCCATGAGGCCTCGGTGATGAATGCCCGCATCCGCAAGCGCTGGCGGACGAGCGGCGGCAAGCTGCCAGTCTATACGATCGGCGCACCGGTCGATCTCACCTATCCGCATGTCCACTTGGGCAACGATCCCGCCGCGCTCCAGCACATCGATGCTGGTGCATTTGAGGTGCTCAAGGCGGCGCAAAAGCCACTGATTATTGTCGGGCAGGGGGCACTGATCCGTCATGACGGACTGGCCCTGCTGTCGCTCGCCGCCAAGTTGGCGACCGACGTCGGCGCCGTCACCGAGGGCTGGAATGGCTTCTCGGTGCTGCATACCGCCGCTTCGCGCGTCGGCGCGCTCGATCTCGGGCTTGTGCCGGGCGAGGGGGGGCGTGACGTCGCCGGTATGATCGACGCCTCCGAAAAGGGTGAGCTCGACGTTTTGTTCCTGGTGGGTGCCGATGAGTTCGGCGCGCAGCACCTTGGCCCCAATACCTTCGTCGTCTATATCGGTAGCCACGGCGACACCGGCGCCCACCGCGCCAACGTCATTCTGCCGGGTGCGACCTACGCCGAAAAGTCGGGCACCTACGTCAACACCGAAGGGCGCGTCCAGTTGGGCAATCGCGCAGCCTTCCCGCCGGGCGAAGCCCGCGAGGATTGGGCTGTGCTCAGAGCGCTGTCGGAGGCACTCGGTCGCAAATTGCCGTTCGACAGCTTGGCGCAGCTCCGGGCAAGGCTCTACGTCGCATATCCCGAGTTCGCCGCGATTGATACGATCCCCAAAGCCGATGCGTCGGTGATTGCCACACTTGCTGCCCTTGGCGGCATCGTGCGGCCGGAGCCTTTCGTCCCGGTGATCGCCGACTTCTACCTCACCAATCCGATCGCCCGTGCCTCCAAGGTGATGGCCGAGTGTTCGGCGCTCGCCCGCTCCGGGCACTCCATCGCAGCGGAATGAGAGACGCCCCATGAGCTTCTGGTCCGATATCGT
>JAGSYV010000001.1 GCA_018262505.1 Pseudomonadota bacterium | reverse complement strand
ACAGGTGGGCGTGCCGCCCGAGGACATCATCTTCGATCCCAACATCTTCGCGGTGGCCACCGGCATCGAGGAGCACAACAACTACGGCGTCGACTTCATTGAGGCGACGCGCTGGATCCGGCAGAACCTCGTCGGCGCCCACGTGTCGGGTGGCGTCTCCAACCTTTCCTTCTCGTTCCGCGGCAACGAGCCGGTGCGCGAGGCGATGCACACCGTGTTCCTCTATCATGCCATTGCCGCCGGCATGGATTTCGGCATCGTCAACGCTGGCCAGCTGGGCGTCTATGACGAGCTCAATCCGGAACTGCGCGAGCTGTGCGAGGATGTGGTTCTCAACCGCCGGCCGGACGCCACCGAGCGGCTCGTCGACGCGGCGGCGCGCTACGCCGGCACCGGCGCCAAGGAGCGGGTGGTCGACCTCGCCTGGCGGGAGCTGCCGGTGGAGAAGCGGCTGGAGCATGCGCTCGTCCACGGCATCACCGAGTTCATCACCGCGGACACCGAGGAGGCGCGGCTTTCGGTCGCCCGGCCGCTGCACGTCATCGAGGGGCCGTTGATGGCCGGCATGAACGTGGTCGGCGACCTGTTCGGCGCTGGTAAGATGTTCCTGCCGCAGGTGGTCAAGTCGGCGCGCGTCATGAAGCAAGCCGTGGCCTGGCTGATGCCGTTCATGGAGAAGGAAAAGGAAGAGCTGGGCATTACCGAGGATTCCTCGGCCGGAACCATCCTGATGGCGACGGTGAAGGGCGACGTGCACGACATCGGCAAGAACATCGTCGGCGTCGTCCTGGCCTGCAACAATTTCAAGGTGATCGACCTCGGCGTCATGGTGCCGGCGCAGAAGATCCTCGACATGGCGCGCGAGGTGAAGGCGGATATCATCGGCCTGTCCGGCCTGATCACGC
Organism: Pseudomonadota bacterium; assembly: GCA_018262505.1. Lineage (GTDB taxonomy): Bacteria > Pseudomonadota > Alphaproteobacteria > Rhizobiales > Pleomorphomonadaceae > Pleomorphomonas. The sequence goes on along the minus strand of JAGSYV010000001.1, from coordinate 57,276 downwards.
CGTCGCTTGACGAGATGTGCCATGTGGCCGCCGAGATGGAGCGGCAGGGCTTCGAGCTGCCGCTGATGATCGGCGGCGCCACCACAAGCCGCGTCCATACCGCCGTCAAGATCCATCCCAACTATGCCAAGGGGCAGGCGGTCTATGTGACCGACGCCAGCCGCGCCGTCGGCGTCGCGTCGTCGCTGTTGTCCGATCGCAAGGTGGTCTACATCGACGACCTCCGGACCGAATACGCCCGCATCGCCGAGGAGCATGCCCGCAGCCGCGAAGACCGGCGGCGCCTTGCCATCGCCGACGCGCGCGCCAATCGCTTCGTGCCGGAATGGACGGGTTACACGCCGCCTAAGCCGACCTTCCTCGGCACGCGGGTGTTCGAAAGCCACGACCTTTCCGACCTCGTGCCCTATATCGACTGGACGCCGTTCTTCTCCACCTGGGAGATGCGCGGCCATTTCCCGCAGATCCTCGACGATGCCGTCTACGGCGCGGCGGCGCGGCCGCTTTATGAAGACGCGCGGGCGATGCTGAAGCAGATGGTCGAAGAGAAGTGGCTGACCGCCAAGGCAGTGATCGGCTTCTGGCCGGCCAATGCCATCGGCGACGACATCGAGCTCTACACCGACGACAGCCGTGCCGAGCGCCTTGCCACCTTCCACAGCCTGCGTCAGCAGATGGCGCGCGGCTCGACGCGGGCCAATTTCGCCATCGCCGACTTCGTGGCGCCTAAGGAGAGCGGCCTTGCCGACTATATCGGCGGCTTCGCCGTCAGCACCGGCTTTGGCGAGGATGCGGTGGCCGAGCGCTTCGCCCGCGCCAACGACGACTATTCCAAGATCCTGTCACAATCGTTGGCCGACCGCCTCGCCGAGGCCTTCGCCGAGCGCATGCACGCCCTGGTGCGTCGTGAGTTCTGGGGCTACGCCGCCGACGAGGCACTGACCACCGACGAGATCATCGCCGAGAAATATCGCGGCATCCGGCCGGCGCCGGGCTATCCGGCCCAGCCCGACCACACTGAGAAGGCGACGCTGTTCTCGCTGCTGCAGGCGACCGAGAAGGTCGGCATCCAATTGACCGAGAGCTACGCCATGTGGCCGGGCGCCGCCGTTTCCGGCCTCTACTTCAGCCACCCCGACAGCCAGTATTTCGGCGTCGGCAAGATCGACGCCGACCAGGTGGCCGACTACGCCGACCGCAAGGGCTGGGACATGAAGACGGCCGAGCGGTGGCTGGCGCCTATCCTGAATTACGAGCCGAAGCGGGCGGCGGGGTGAACGGCGGGGGAGGGCGGCTCTTCGTCTTGAGTTGCTCCCGAGCCAGGAGCGATGCCGCTCGAAGCGGGCAAGACGGCTGTTAGCGCTCGCTCTCGGGTGTCGCCACCAACTTTGCCGCCGCCGCGTTGGCTGCCTGAAGAGCCGCGCGCATGGGCCTGCCGCTGGCAAGGCAGGCGGCCAGAACGCCGATGAACTCGTCGCCGGCCCCGTGGGTGCTGACGAGCTTGACGGGAATGGCGGGAAGGGTGAACGGCGCTTCCTCGGCGCCGGCGTAGACAAGGCCGTCGCCGCCGAGCGTCACCACCACGTGGAGGAAGCGTTGGGCAAGCTCGGCGGCTACCACGAGGGCGTCCGATGGGGTATCGACCGGGCGGCCCGATACATCGGCGGCCTCGACGGCGTTGACCACGAGGATATCGACGTTGCCTTGCAATTCGGCCGTCAACGCTCGTGCCGGCGCCGCGTTCAGCAGGACGTGCGCGCCGGCCGCCCGCGCCGCGCCGGCAATGGCGGCGTTGGCGGCGTCCGGAACTTCGTTCTGCAGCACCAGCACGCCGGTTCGGGCGAGAAGGTCGGCGGCGGCGCCGACATCGGCTCCGCCGAGCGACAGATTGGCGCCGGAAACGATGACCGCGCCATAGTCGCCATCGGCGTCGAAGATCGCCACCGACATGCCGCTGCCGGCCGAGCGGACGATGCGCACATGGCTTCGGTCGACGCCGCGCCTGTCGAGGTTGGCGAGAAGCGCCCGGCCGAAGTCGTCGTCGCCAACGGCGCCGATCATCGCGGCGGCGACACCTACCTTGGCCGCCGCCACGGCCTGATTGCCGCCCTTGCCGCCGCATTTCGGAAACCAGGCCGAGCCCGCCAGTGTTTCGCCCTTGCGCGGCCGGTCGGGGCTGTCGACCATGATGTCGTAGTGAAGGCTTCCGAAGACGGTCACAAGCGGCTTGGCTGTCATGGCATCCGGTCTTTGCGTTTGGAATTCACCGCCGACATGGTCCTCTGGAGATTCTGTTCGGCGGCGCGGTAGTTGCGCTGGGCGACGGCGACGAACACCGCGTCCATGATGTTGAGTTGGGCGATACGCGCCGCGGCGTTCTCGCCCATCAGCGGCGAACCTTGCGCGGTGGAACACAGGACGACGTCGGCGATCCGAGCCAACGGTGAGGTGTCGTAATTGGTGAGAACGATCGAACGAGCACCGTTCTTGCGGGCAAGCTGCACGGCCTCGATGACGGCTGTGGTGTTGCCCGAATGCGAGAAGGCCACCACGACGTCGTCGCCTCCCAGGAGCGACGCCGACATCAGCATCATGTTGGCGTCATCGTAGACGGCGCTGCGGATGCCGATGCGCAGGAACTTGTGGGCGACATCGCGGGCGATCTGCGCCGAGCCGCCGACACCGTAGAAGTCGCGCTGGCGCGCCCGGTGAATGAGGTCGGCGGCGCGATCGAAGGCGGCGACATCGAGGATGGCCAGCGTTTCCTGCAATGCGTGGATCGAGGTGTGGAACACCTTCTGGATGATCTCTTCGGAGGTGTCGTCCGGGGACAGCTCCTGATGCATCTCCGACGTGGGAAGCTGATTGTAGAGGGCGACGGCGTTTCGGAACTCCCTGAAGCCGGCAAAGCCGAGCTTCTTGGTGATCTTGACCACCATCGCCTCGGAGACGCCGGCCTCGCCGGCGATCTCCTTCAGCGTCGTGTCTTCGTTGAAATCCCTGAGGCCGAACACCGTATCCACTACCTTGGCTTCGAGCGGCGTCAGGAGCGGCATCATCATGCGGATGCGCGGACCCACGGACTTCAGGTCAAGACTGCCGGTGTTCATCCTCTACCCCTGGTCATGCGGTCGATGATCATTGCGACGAGGATAATAAGACCGGTGGCGAGAAGTTGATAGAACGCCTGAACGTTCATCAACGTCAGACCGTTACGCATGGCGCCGAGAATGATGGCGCCGAGCAGCGTACCGATGATCGAGCCCTTGCCGCCCATCAGCGAGGCCCCGCCGATGGCCGACGCGGCGATGGCGTCCAACTCCCAGAGGTTGCCGAGGATGGGCTCGGCGGCGCCGAGGCGGCCGATCAGGATGGCGGCGGTCAGCGCGGCCAGGAAGCCGGAAATGACATAGGCGGCGATCTTGGTGGTGGCGATCGGCACGCCGGCGATATAGGCCGCTTCCTCGTTGCCGCCGACCGCCAAGAGATACTCGCCGAGCGGCGTCTTCTTGAGGATGATCCAGGCGACGATGGCGACGACGGCGACGATCAGGATCGGCGAGGGAATGCCGAACAGGGTGCCGTTGAAGATGGCGCGATAGCCGGCGGGAATGCCGAGCACCGGATTGCCGCCGGTGTAGATCAGCGCCAGGGCGCGGTAGGTCGAAAGCGTTCCGAGCGTGACGATGAACGGCTGCAGGCCGACCACCGCCACGAAGACGCCGTTGATCAGGCCGCAGACGGCGCCGAGCGCCAGGCCGGCCAGGATGGCGAGCGGCACGGGCACGCCGGCCAGGAGGAGCGAACCGGAAATGACCGCCGACAGCGCCGCCGTCGGCCCCACCGAGAGATCAATGCCGCCCGAAACGATCACCAGCGTCATGCCGAGCGCGAGGCAGGCGTTGAGGCTGGACTGCTGCAGAATGTTGAGAAGGTTGCGCTCGGAAATGAACCCCGGAGCGAGCAATGCAAACACCAGGAGTATGATGACAAGACCGATCAGCGTGCCGGCGTCGCGTAGCGCAAGCGTGCGCAGTCCCCGCCGAGACGAACCTTCGGCAGCATCGGTGTGGGAGAGAGACGACATGAGAGCACCTGTCAGGAATGGGATATGGGCTGGCTGGCGTAGCCGGGAATGGCATGGGCGACGATTCGCTGCTCGGTGAGGCCGTCGCTCGGAAGCTCGGCCGCGAGTTCGCCCTCGCGCATCACCAGCACGCGGTCGGACAGGCGGATCACCTCGGGCAGCTCGGACGACACGACGATGATCGAGTGCCCCTCGGAGGCCAGTCGCTCGATCAGCGCATGAATTTCCGACTTGGCGCCGACATCGATGCCACGCGTTGGCTCATCGAACAGCAGGATCTGGCTATTGGCGGCGAGCCAGCGGGCGATGATGCCCTTCTGCTGATTGCCGCCGCTGAACAGGCGGATCGGGCGGTCCGGAAGGAACGGCCGGAGATTGACGCCCTTGAGGTACCGCTCGGCCGCCTGGTCGAGCTGGCGCCGGGCGATCAGGCCGCCGGTCGTGTAGCGGCCGAGCGACGGCAGACCGAGATTGCTCGTCACCGAGCGGAGCGGAATGATGCCTTCGCGCTTGCGTTCCTCCGGACAGAGGCCGACGCCGGCGGCGATCGCCTCACGCGGGTTGCGGAAGGCAACGGGCTTGCCGTCGATGCTGATCGTGCCCGCGGAGCGGCGGTCGGCGCCGGCGATCAGACGCAACAGTTCGGAACGGCCGGAGCCGACTAGGCCGGCGATGCCGAGCACCTCGCCCTTATGGAGGCGGAAGGAGATGTTGCGCACCCTGGACACCGCCGAGCAGAGGCCGCTTGCCTCCAGCTTGACCTCGTCGGTGGCGAACGACCGGTGGGTCTCCTGGCTGAGTTCGCGCCCGACCATCAGCGAGACGATTTCCTTCTGGTCAACGCCGGCAAGCTCGCGCATGCCGACGACCGCGCCGTCGCGCATGATGGTGGCGCGGTGACCGATGCGGAACACCTCGTCCATCTTGTGCGAAACGTAGATGATGGAGACGCCGCTGCTTGCGAGGCCGGCGACGATTTCGGCCAGACGGTCGAACTCGCTTGGCGTCAGGCTGGACGTCGGCTCGTCCATGGCAATGATGCGCGCCTCGTCGAGCAGCGCGCGAGCGATTTCGACGATCTGGCGCTGCGCCACCTTCAATGTTCGGATCGGCGCAGCCGGGTCGATCGACGGATCGATGCGGGCGAGCGCGGCGGCGGCCCGCCTCTCCTGTTCGGCGCGGTCGACGACCAGCCCGCCAAGTCGCGTCAGCTGATGGCCGAGGAACATGTTCTGCGCCACCGTCAGATGCTGAACCTGCTGCAGTTCCTGGTGGATCATGGCGATGCCGGCGGCGCGCGCCTGGATGGGCTTGCGGAGTGTCAGCTCCTTGCCGTCGACCAACACCTTGCCGGCGGTCGGACGTAGTCCACCTGACAGGATGCGCAGCAAGGTCGACTTGCCGGCGCCATTTTCGCCGAGCAGCGCGTGAATCTCGCCGGCGGCGACCTCGAACGTGACGTCGGAGAGGGCGCGGACGCCGGGGAATTCCTTGGTCACCCCTTCGAAGCGCAGGCGTGGCACGGACTGGTTCATCAATGCATCCTCCGGCGGACGCCGGCCGGACAGCCGGCCGGCGTCCATCCCTAGAGAGACTTACTTCTTCTCGTCTTCGATCAGCACGGCGCGAAGCTTGTCGCCGGCATCCTGATAACGGGCGACGTTGTCCTTGGTGATCAGCGCCTGCGGCGTCGAGACGACGCGCGGCAGAGCCTGGCCCGAGACGAGGCGCAGAGCGGCCTCCATGGCAACCTCACCGGTCAGCACCGGGAAGCTGTCGACGGTGCCGGTCAGCTCGCCGGCCTTGATCGAGGCATAGGCGTCGGAGATGCCGTCGGTGCCGAATACCGCCACTTTGTCGGCGAGGCCGGCTGCCTTGACCGCTTCGACCACGCCAAGGGCCATGCCGTCGTTGTTGCAGTAGAAGCCGATGAGGTCGGGATGCTGCTGCAGGATATTGGTCGCCGCGTCATAGGAGGTCTGGCGATCCCAGTTGCCGGGAACTGAGGCAACAACCTCGAACTTTTTGGAGTGATGAACCAGCGGGCGACGCGCACGCCGTTGTCGCGCTGGACGTTGCCGACATAGTGCTCGGCGCTCGGGATCACCGCGTCGTTGACGTTGACGACGGGAATGTTGGCCGCCTTGGCCTGCTCCATCATCGGCTGCAGGTTGGCGTCGGTCTGCGGCGACACCAGAAGCACGTCATAGCCTTGCGTGATCAGCCCCTCGGCGATGGTCAATTGGCCGAGTTGGTCGCCCTCGCTCTGGGCGGCCTGATAGACCACCGATACGCCCACCTTGTCGGCGTATTTCTGATAGCCCTCGCCCAGCGACCGCCAGTATTCGTTGGTCAGGGTCTTGGAAACGCCGCCGACGCGCAGGCCGGACTTCAGCGCCGGCAGCGGGCCGAACTTGGCGTCCAGCTCGGACCAGGCGATGCGGTCCTTCTCGGTGTCGGAGTTCAGCTTGGCAAGCTCCGCCGCCCAGGCCGATCCGGCCATGAACGCCAGGGCGACCGTCGCGCAAATCGTCGATCTGAAAGTGGTCCTCATAGTCTTCGTCCTCCCATCAAGTAAAAGCTGACCGGCGTCTTCATCGGCGCCGGCGGATTCAGGCACCGCCAAAGGTGAGTTCGTTGACAATGGCGAGGGCCGAAACGGCGTCCTGCCGGGCGATGGCCTCGGCAAGACGATTGTCGCCGTCGAGACGATCCATGACGACGAACATCCGGCGCACCGTCGCGATGTTCACTTCGCACTCGTGAACGGGATCGAGGCCGGTGGTGTCGGGAAAGGTGTCGAAATAGATGGCGCCGCCGTAACCATCGGCGCGCATCTGGCGCAGCAGCTCGATGGTCTGCAGCGGATGGACGGCGCCGACCATCAGGCCGTCATCCCGCTTGGCATAGCCGTCGTTGAGGTGGATGCCGAGAATGCGGCTGTGGCTGCTGGCCAGCGCGGCGGCAAATGCCGGCTGCTCGTCGGCGTAGAGCACATGGGCGAGGTCGAGCGTGATGCCGAGGTTCGGCCGGTCGACGTCCTTGATGGCCAGAAGGGTGGTGGCGCAATCGGGCATCACGGCGAAGGAGCGCGGCTCGTTCGGCTTGTACTCGATGCTGATCAGGCACGCGGGATCATGGTCGCAGACCTCGCGGATGCCGTCGATCTCATCCTGCCACAGCTTGCGATAGTCGGCCTGGAAGGCATAGTCGAAGCCATCCTGACCGAGCCACAGCGTCATCAGCGACGTGCCCATCTCGCGGGCAGCGTCGATGCCGCGCTTGGTGAGCTCGATCGCTTCGCGGCGAACAACGGGATCGGGGTTGGTGAACGCGCCGATCTTGAAGGCCGGGTTGGAGTAGTAGCGCATGGCGAGGCCGTTGATCTCCAGGCCAAGGTCGCGGATTTGCCGCGCCAGCGCTACCGGCTCGCCGTTGACGTGGTCGGGATAGTTGAGATCGACGTCGGTGAGTCCACCTACCCTGGCCGCCCGCTTCGCCATTTGGGCGACGGACGGTTTGCCGCTAAGGCCCGGCCACTCCAGCTCCGGACGACAGGCGAATGAATTCAGGCGAGTAGCGAAGCGCAGGTCTGACACGGAAGCACCCTTTCTCGAAAAGCGACTCAACATCACAAAAAAACTAAAATTAGTGAAGTGAGAATGATCACCTATGGCCTAGGCAATTAGTCGTAGCGGCGTCGGGAACTGGGCGCGCGGCCGGTTGCGTCAGGCACGCATCACACAATCAGAGCGGTCTGAGTTGGAAAAACCGCCTCTTTACGGGGAAATTTATCGGGCGAAGCCGTCCTGAGTGAATCAGAGCGACGGTGTCTCCGTGCTACTACTTGGCAGGCATCGACGGCCATCTGGGACCCTTGACATACATCTAACTTCACATAATACGTGATGTTGTGAAGTTGTGCTGTGGTGGAGCGAGCGATTTCGCAAAGCATCAACTTCAGATGTCCCTTTGGGAGGAGTTACGATGGATAGGCGTGTTTCCTTGAAGCTGCTCGGCTGCGCGGCGGCCGTGGCTATGCTCGGCTTTGGCTCAAGTGCTATGGCCTCCGACGCCAAGACCATGACGGTCGTGGTCAAGGAGGCCGGTGTTCCCTGGTTCAACATTCTCAACCAGGGCCTGGAAGAGGCCGGCAAGGAGTTCAACATCACGACCACCATGGTGGGTCCGGCCCAGGCCGATCCGGCCCAGCAGGTCAAGCTGATCGACGACCTGATCGCCAAGAAGGTCGATGCCATCGGATTGGTGCCGCTGGACGTCAAGGTGACGGCGCAAGCCGTGCAGCGCGCCCGCGACGCCGGCATCATCGTCATCACGCAGGAAGGGGCCACTCAGGAAAACAAGACCTGGGATCTCGGCCTGATGAGTTCTCAGGCTTACGGCGAAGCGCAGATGAAGGCGCTGGCCCGCGAAATGGGCGAGGAAGGTGAGTATGTCGTCTACGTCGGCACGCTGACCACCACCGGCCATAACCAGTGGGCGGATGCCGCCATCGCCTATCAGAAAGAACACTATCCCAAGATGAAGATGATTGCCGACCGCTTCCCCGGCGCCGACTTCATCGACCAGTCGTCCAAGGTGACGCAGGACGTTCTACAGACCTATCCCAATCTGCGCGGCATCCTGTCGATGGGCTCCAACGGTCCGATCGGCGCCGGCAACGTGCTCAAGCAGCGCCACCTCGAGAAGAAGATCGCCCTCGTCGGCACGGTCATTCCCTCGCAGGCCGAGGCCTATATCAAGAGCGGCGTCATCCGCTGCGGCTTCCTGTGGAGCCCGAAGGATGCCGGCTACGGCATGGTCGCCCTTGCCCGCATGGTGTTTGATGGCAAGAAGATCGAGACCGGCATCGAGCTTCCCAAGCTGGGCGTGGCGAAGGTCGACGACGTCAACAAGGTCGTCGAGGTCAACGATATCCTGACGATCGACAAGTCAACGATCGACGCTCTGATCAAGCTCGGGCTTTGATCTGATCCGACACTGTCACGATTGAATTCTTGTCTGTGACTTCGCAGGGTTGACTTGTCATGTCCTTTTTGCAGATCAACAAAACGTCCAAGCGGTTTGGCGGCGTCCTTGCCCTGTCAAACGTGGATTTCGACCTGGCCAAGGGCGAAATCCATTGTCTTGTTGGCGGCAACGGGTCCGGCAAATCGACCCTGATCAAGATCATTTCCGGGGTTCAGCCCCCCGACCCCGGAAGTGAAATCATTGTCGACGGAGAGAGCTACGCGCATCTGACCACGGTCGAGAGCAGTCGTCTTGGTATTCAGGTGATCTACCAGGACTTGTCGCTGTTCCCCAATCTCACAGTGGCCGAGAACATTGCCGCCGGCCTGCACCGTGGCTATCCCCACATCGCCGACTGGTCGGCGATCCGGCGCATGGCCGCCGACGCGATGGCCCGTATCAATATCAGTCTCGATCCCGATACTCGGGTTTGCGATCTTTCCATCGCCAACCGCCAGTTGGTCGCCATCTGTCGCGCCATCGCCGCCGACGCCAAACTCGTCATCATGGATGAGCCAACGGCATCGCTGACCCGCCATGAGGTGGATTCGCTGCTGGCCCTGACGCTGGAACTGAAGCGCAAGGGCATCGCGGTGCTGTTCGTCAGCCATCGCTTCGACGAGGTGCTGGAAATTGCCGAGAAGGTCACGGTGATCCGCGACGGCGTCAAGCTCGGCACCTACGACGCCGCCGGCATGACCGAGAAACAGCTCATCTATCTGATGTCCGGCAAGACGTTCGAGTATGAAACCGCCGACCGGCAGATCGATCGGGGACAGCCGCTCCTGTCCGTCAAGGGCCTGTCGCGGGCCGGCGAGTATCACGACATCAGCTTCGACCTGCATCCGGGAGAAATCCTTGGCATCACCGGCCTGCTCGGCGCCGGCCGGACCGAGCTCGCCCTGTCGATCTTCGGCATGAGTCGCCCCGATGCCGGTGAGATCAGGCTCGATGGCAAGACCGTTCGGTTTGCCTCCAACACCGAGGCGATCGAAGCCGGTATCGCCTACGTGCCGGAGGATCGCCTCGCCCTGTCGCTCATCCTGAACCAGCCGATCAGTACCAATATCGCCCTGCCGGTGATCGATTCCCTGGCCGGACCGACGGGGTTGATCGGACGGACGAGCTGGAACGAGTTGGTGACCTCGTGGATCAACGATCTCAAGATCAAGGTCTCCAACGCCGACAACGCTGTTCGCACCCTGTCCGGCGGCAACCAGCAGCGCGTCGTCATTGCCAAATGGCTGGCGACCCATCCGCGCATTCTCATCCTCGACAGCCCGACGGTCGGCGTCGACTTCCAGGGCAAGGACGGCATCTACTCGATCGTCCGGGAACTGGCCGCCAAAGGTCTCGCCGTCATTCTGATCTCCGATGAGATCCCGGAGGTCCTCTACCACTGCGATCGTATCTTCATCATGCGCGACGGCCGCTTCACGGGCGAGTTCATGGCGCATCGCTCATCCGAGGCCGAAATTGGTGAGGCGGTCTATGCCTAAGCACTTCAAAGCCTTTGCGCGGCGCCAGGAATTCTGGCTCGCCATTCTGTTCGCAGTCCTGTTCGTCGGGCTGTCGATCGCCAGACCCAACTTCCTGAGCCTCCAGAATGGGGTCGATCTCATCAGCTCCTACGCCTACACCGGCATCCTGGTTTCGGCGATGCTGGTGGTGCTGGTAGCGGGCGGCATCGACATGTCCTTCGCGGCCGTCGCCACCGTGGCGCAATATGCGGCCCTGACCGTCGCCAACAGTTGGGACATCGGTTGGCTCGGCGTGCTCCTGATCGCCGCGGCGATCGGCATCATCCTGGGCGTCATCAATGGCCTGCTGATCAACATCCTCGGCCTGTCGGCGATCATCGTCACCATCGCCACGCAGAGCGTGATCTTCGGCCTAGTCCTGACGGCGACCAAGGGACAGGACATCTTTTCGCTGCCGGGGTGGTTCACCGATGGGGTCGCCATCCCCTTCCACACGACGCTGGACGGCTATCAGTATTTCATCAACGTCCAGATGATCGGTCTCGCGGTCGCGCTGGCGTTGACCTGGTTCGTGCTCAACCGTACCAACGTCGGCCGGCAGATCTATGCCATGGGCGGCAACGTGGAGGCCGCCAGGCGCATCGGCTACAACGTCTTCCGGCTCAACCTGTTCGTCTACGGCTACATGGGCCTCGCGGCTGGGCTCGCCTCGATCGTGCATGCCCAATACAACATGTCGGTCTCGCCGACGGCCCTGGTCGGCCGCGAGCTGGACGTCATCGCCGCCGCCTTCCTCGGCGGGGCCAGCGCGACGGGTGGCTCTGGCACCATCCTCGGCGTCGTCTTGGGCATCGCCCTCGTCGCCGTCGTTCAGAACGGCCTGACGCTGCTCGGCGTCTCCTCCTACTGGTCGCAATTCTTCACCGGAATCATCATCGTCGTGGCCGTCGCCAGCATGGCGCGCGACGTTCGCCGTCGCTGGTACGACAACCCGGGAGCCGCATGATGCCCTTGTCCCTCGGTTTCCTGCGCCGTCTCGACGCGACCTATCTTCGTCTCTCCCTGTTGCTCGTCGTACTCGCGATCTGTCTTGGCGGACTGATCGGCGACCGCCTGTTCGGAGAACTCGGCCTTCGCTCGATGGCCTACCAGATGCCGGAACTGGGCCTCTTGGCGCTGGCGCAGATGGTGGCGCTGCTGTCGGGTGGTTTTGACCTGTCGATCATCGCCACCGCCGACCTGTCGGCGCTAACCATGGCCTTCATACTGACCAGCATCCCACCGGAAGCCGCCGGCCTTGTCTATGCCGGCTGGATCGGCTTGGCGCTGCTCTGCGGTATCGCCGTCGCGCTGGTCGCCGGCCTGTTCAACGGCATCCTCATCGGCTACTTGCGCATCTCCCCGATCCTCGCGACGCTCGGCAGCATGACGCTGATCAAGGGCATCGCCGTCGCGCTCAGCCACGGTTCGGTGATTTCCGGCTTTCCCGCCGCCATCGTCTTCCTGGGCAACGGCTCGCTCGTCGGCATACCGATGCCGCTCGTCATCTTCGCCTGCGCCGCCGCCCCGCTCGGCATCTTCCTCGGTCGGACGCCGCTCGGCATCAAGATCGCCATGTTCGGGTCCAGCGAGCGGGCGCTCCGCTTTTCCGGCTTCGATACCGGGCGCGTTGCCATCGGCATCTACATGCTGACGGCACTGCTCGCCTTCATGGCCGGACTGCTGATGATGGCCAGGTTCGACTCGGCCAACGCCGCCTATGGGGAGAGCTACCTGCTGGTGACGGTTCTTGCCTGCGTCCTCGGCGGCATCGATCCGGCCGGCGGCTTCGGCAAGGTCGGCGGCCTCGTGCTGGCGCTCGTCATCCTGCAGATCATTTCGACCGCCTGCGTCGTGCTTGGCCTCAGCCAGTTCCTCACCCTGACGCTGTGGGGTGCCATCCTGATCGCAGTTGGCGGCTCGGGCGCACTGCGCGAGATCCTGCATAACCTTGGCGACAGTCTACGCCGGCACCCAGGCTGACCTGGCGAGCCTCCAGTGCATTTTCATCCAGCGAAGGACAGCGCTCATGCTGAAGGGAATTGACCCGGTAGTCACCGCCGACCTCCTCTATGTGCTGATGAGGATGGGGCACGGCGACGACATCCTGCTTTGCGACATCAACCACCCCGCCGTGACGATCGCCCGCGAGACGACCCACGGCCAGTTGCTCGATCTGGCGGGGTGCGATCTGCCGCGGGCCGCCGAAGCGCTGTTGTCGCTGATGCCGCTCGACACGTTCGTCGAAGCGCCGGTCATGCGCATGCAGGTGGTTGGCACCCCCGACAGGATCGTGCCGATCCATCAGACGATGCAGACCGTCGTCGATCGGATCGAAGGGCGGCATGTTCCCACGGCGGCGCTGGAGCGCTTCGCGTTCTACGCGGCGGCCAAGCGGGCGTTTGCCGTGGTCAGGACATCCGATCCCGGCCCTTACGGGTGCTTCATATTCCGCAAGGGCGTGATCTAGTCTTGCCGGACCTCGGGCGGGGTGGTGTTTGCGAAAGCGGGTTGGGCGGCATCCTCAATGGGCCGACCAGAATTTTCGGCTCATCGCCGCTCCCCGGAGCAAACATGCTACAATGCCCTTCCGGTCGCTCCAGCCATGGCGTGCTCGCCTCGGCTTTCCTGGCGAGCTGGTTTCCAGCACCGAACGACGACCCCGCCAGCCTCCTGCTCGATCGCATCCGCGCCGACTGGGCGCGGCGCCCAAGCCGGCGAGAGCCAGGAAGACATTGGAATGACCGTCTACGAGAGCCAGCTGACGCCGGGGAACCTCAAGAATTTCCATATCTACATCACGGCGATCCTTGGGCACCTGATGCCGGAGGTCGAAGGTGTGCCCGCGAAGGCGCCAAAATCGATCCGGCTCGAATTCAAGGACCTCAAGGTCAACGCCGACATTCCGAAGTCCCGGCATGGCCGGCCGCGTAAGTTCATTCGCGCCCGTGAGTTCGTTCAAAGCTTTTTCGAGCGAACAGGCGCTGCTCCAGGCGATATCGTGCTATTTGAAGAGGTCGTGCCGGCGCATTACCGCCTGAGCCTCAGGAAGGCCGCCGTCTCGTAATTAGCGGAGACGAAGATGGCCAAGCCGGTTGCCGAGTGGACGGACAGCGAACTCCAGAACATCATCGACAATTATCGCCGCAAGGCGCTGACCTCCGACCCCTATTATCTCCAGGCGCTGGAGGACATGGGGCGCCGCAAGGGCGGTGGCCTCGATTTCGACAAGACGCTGCACGCCGTGCTGAAGGCGGCGCGTGCCGGAAATTATCTTTCCTATGGGCAGCTTGCCCAGGAGAGCGGCGTCGACTGGGCGAAAAAGCGATACGCCATGACGAGCCACCTCGCTGGCTTGCTTGAATTCTCGCACCGGAAAGGGTGGCCGCTGATCGGCGCCATCATCGTCAACCAGCAGAAGCTCAAAAGCGGCGAAATGGACCCGGCCACGCGGAAAGGATTTGCGACCGCCGCGACCGACCTCGGCTATGCGGTCGTCGACGACGTGACCTTCATGCGGGATCAGCAGCAAGCCGTCTTCGACTGGGCCAAGTCGTTTCAGGAGACTCCCGCGGTCGCCATGCCGGCTGACGCTTGCTGATCGCGACGCGGCTGTCCCTTGGTGGCTCGGTGTGTCACCGAGCCGGTCGCCGACGACCCACCGCCGGCGACGGCCAGACTTCTTGGCGGCGGATTGAATTGCTCAGGCGAAAATCGCCGGCATTTCGGCGGCGAGTTCCTGGATGGTCTTCAGCACTTCCTTGAGGTGATGGCGCATGGCCGCCTCGGCGCGGTCGGGATCCTGCGTTTCGATCGCCTTGAAGATTTCGGCGTGTTGGTCGGTGAGCAGCAAGAGGTGCGCCTTGTTGGGGAGGCTGAGGAAGCGGACGCGGTCCATCTGGCCCTTGACGCTCTGGATGAGGCGCCAGGACCGAGGCATGCCGGTGCCTTCGCTGATCGTCCGGTGAAAGGCTTCATCGAGCGGCATGTATTCTTCCGGCTGGCCGGCGGTGGCGGTCTGTCGCTGCATGTCGAGCAGGCGGGACAGCTCCCGGATCAGCGCCGGCGACGGCTGTTCGGCGGCCCGGCGGGCGACGGCGGCTTCCAGCGCCTCGCGCAGGAACTGCGCCTCCATCACCTCGGCGACCTTGATGGGCGATACGACGGTGCCGCGCTGCGGAAACACGTCGACCAGGGTTTCGTCGGCCAGACGAATGAGCGCTTCGCGCACCGGCGTGCGGCTGACGCCCAGCCGCAGCGCCAGTTCCTTCTCGCTCAGGGACTCGTTGGGCTTGAACACAAGACCGATGATCATCCGCTTCAAAAGGCTGTAGACCTGAGCACCGATCGGCTGCTTGGGATCGAGCTCATATCCTGCGGCGGCTGTTGGCAACACGTTGGTCTCTCCGAGTGAGATACTACCATGGCATATCGCGGCGCCGGCTGTCTAGCGGTTTTCCGGCGGGAGCCGGCTTACCGCATGTGGCCTATCTGTCTGTTTTTACGGGAATCTTTCCGTAACGTTGCGGCAAGCGCTTGTCGGGTGCTCCGAAGTGTGGAGAACAGATCCGAGCTTGGACATGGCTCGACTGGGAAGGCGCGCCGACGCAGGGCGCGAGCTCAGATCCGTCGGGCAGCGGCGCTGTCTGTGTGCCGACACATATCCTCATTCTCGCGCAGGCGAGAACCTCGGGACGAGAAGGGAATGAGGAAAGTATTGGGCGCTGTTGGTGAGCGGAGCCCTATGTCGCCGATGCGTTCCATCCTGCCCGAGGTCCTCGCCTGCGCGAGGATGACGGACCTATATGGTTCCGGGGATGGAGTTCCACCTCTGCCGCCTCACATCGGGGCAGTCGCAGCGAGGGGGCGTTCAAGGGGGCAGAGCTCCGCCTCGGGTCAGGCCGGCAGTGTCGTTCCGCTCGACGCGGTGGCGCGGCGGGCTTCGGCGGCGGCCATCATCAAGGGACCGACGCCCTTGGGGTCGTCGGCCACCACCGGTTCGGAGAGATAATAGGCGGGCGTTCCGTCGCGGGCGCTCGAACCGAAGCCGCCGAGACCGGCCATCAGGCAGATGCCCTCGAAGCGGGCGGGCTCGCCGACAACGCGCGAGCGAAGGAGGGCGTCGAGCGCGGCAGACCCTGCCTCTCGATGATCGCCGAGACCGAGCCGGGCCGCCTTCTGCAGTGCGTAGGCGAACATGGCGGTGGCCGAACTCTCCTCGTAATTGCCGGGGAGGTCGGTGAGATCGATCACCTGCAGCCAGAGGCCGGATGGCCGCTGCAACCTGACGATCTCGGCGAGCAGCGCCGTGGTGCGCCCGGTCAGTCCGGCCGCTTCCATCCGCGCTTTGCCGATGAGTTCGACGATGTCGACCAGCGCCATGACGAGCCAGCCGAGCGCCCGCGCCCAATGGGCCGGCGAGCGGCCGGTGATCGGGTCGGCCCAGGCCTGCCGGCGGGCGGCGTCATAGCCGTGGGCGTAGAGTCCGTCGCCGGAATCGGTGAGTTCGAGCGCGCGGGCGATCTGACGCAGCGCATCGTCCACCAGTGCGCCGTCGCCGGTCGCCTGGCCGAGTTCGATGGCAAAGGGCAGGCCCATGTAGAGCCCGTCGAGCCAGACCTGGTCGGGATAGATGCGCTTGTGCCAGAAATTGCCGTCGGCGGTGCGCGGGTGGCCGGCCAGTTGCTGGCCGATCAGCCGGGCGCCGGCGAGGTAGCGCGGCTCGCCGGTCGCCGCATGGAGGGCGATCAGCGCCCGGCCGGGCAGCACGTTGTCGATGTTGTATTCGGCGGGGTCATACCCGACCGGATGACCGTCGGCATCGAGCCGGGCATCGACCAGCCGGCGCAGATGGTCGAACCAGCGGCGATCGCCTGTCGCTTCGTGCAGCAGCCGGAGGCCCTGATAGACGCAGCCGTCCTCATAGCACCAGGGGCCGCCCTTGTAGGGCTGGTAGGCGCGGGCATAGGCGTCGAAATAGCCGGTCAACATGGGCTGGAGACTCCGTCGACGACCGGCACGTTCAGCGGCAGGCCGGCGGTGAACTCGATCTCGGCAAACTCGCGGATGATGCCGGCGCCGCTCACCGGCCTGACGTGATCGGCCATCAGCGGTACGGCCGGCGGCGCGGCCGGCTCGAAATCGGCCCGGATGCGGCCGATGCGGACGCCGCGCACCGGCGCTTCCGGCAGTCCCAACAGCACGGCGACCGCGAGGCGTACGCGATGCAGGTCGAGATCGTCGATGTCGATGTCCGAGACCTCGGGCGTCGTCTCGTCGACCGGGGCTGGGGCGCGCGACTGCACCCAACAAGCGTGGCCGTCGACATCGCAGAAATAGAAGCCGTTGGTGGAGATGGCGGTGTCGACCCGATCCATGCGGACCCGGCGGAAGGCGACGCGGCGCATGTAGCCGCCACGCCCACGCCGGGTCTTGAGGCGCAGGCCGCGATCGGTGCGGTGCATGTCGCAATCCTCGACCGTGACGTCCTCGATGCCGCCGCTCATTTCCGAGCCGAGCACCACGCCGCCGTGGCCGCGTCGCATCAGGCAGTGGCGGATGGCGACGCGCCGGGTGGGCGCCAGATGGCTGTTGTCGCCGGCGGTGCGCCGGCCGGCCTTGATGGCGATGCAGTCGTCGCCGACCGAGAAGCGCACGCCCTCGATGGCGACGTCCTCGCAGCTTTCCGGATCGAAGCCGTCGGTGTTGGGGCTGTCGGGCGGGTTCTCGATGGTCAGGCCGTAAGCCCCGAGGTCGCGGCAACGGTAGGGATGCACCGTCCAGGAGGGCGAGTTGGTGATGGTCGGCCCGGCCAGCACAACCTCCTCGCAGCCGACGAGGTGCAGCGTGCGGGCGCGGCGGGCGCCGTCGCGCGTCTCCTTCGGCCAGCTCCACCAGTCGCCGCGATCGCCGCCGCCGTCGATGGTACCAAGGCCGGTGACGGCGAGGCGGCGACAGCCGACGGCGGTGAGGATCGATGCGAAGCACCTGTCAGGCACGCCTTCCCAGGAGCCGAGCACGGCGCCGTCGCGATGGCTGCCGAGGATGGGCCAACTGCTACGGTCGGGGATGGCGAGGAGGCGGGCGCCGTCGCTGAGATCCAGCGTCATGTCGTCCTTGAGGAACAGCGGTCCGCTCCACCAGTCGCCGGCCGGAAGGCGCAGCGTACCGCCGGCCGGCAGGGCGTCGATGGCAGCCTGAAGCGCTTCGGTCACCGGCGCCTCGGGCGTCGAGCCAACACGGCCGAATACCGTCAGTCCGGTGCAGGCGGCGGTACGGAAGGCCAGCGGCTCGAGACCCTCCACCTCGAGGCGGTAGTCGCAGTCGGGCGTCAGCGCGTGCAACAGCGTCACCACCTTGCCGGCCACGCCATTGCGACGCCCCTCTCCGCCGACCAGTCGGTAGGCGCGCGGCTCCGGCAGGACGTAGCCCGCCCCCGGCACCGCGATCCGCACGGCGAGCGTGCGAGCGAGGACGGCGAGCGGGACGGGGGGCGGCAACGGCATGGAACAGGGCTTTCGGCGGGTCGGCTGGCTTGAACGACGCACGGAAACAAACGGCCTCGGAGCGGTTGGCGCGAGGGGATGAATGCTCGGCGATGTCCGGGGAGGGCAGGTCACCTTCCCCGGTGATTTTGGGCAGGCAGATCAGAGACGCGACAGGATGTCGTTCCACTGGTCGATCATTTCGACGGCCGCGTCGGCGGCCGAGATCTGCTCGTAGGCGACGGATTCGAGCGTGCTCTGGAACACGTCGCGGACGCGCGGGTCCTCGTCGAAGGGCGTGACGGCCGGGCCGTCGGTGGCCATGACGATGGCGTTGGCCTCGGCCACCGGGCCCTTGATGTCGCCGGACGCCTTCAGCGCTTCGTAGGCGGCCTTCGAGGTGGGGATGCCGCGCGACAGCTTGAGGATCGACACGCCCTCGGGCTCGTTCAGCAGGCAGTTGAGGATCTGGGCCGCCGCTTCCGGATTCTTCGAATGCTTGGAGATCGAGAACACCATCGACGGCTTGCGATACAAGCCGGGCGTCTTGGCGTCGGCGATCACCAGCGGTTCGGCGGGAACCAGCTTCTGGCCCTTCAGCGGGTCGGCATATTTGGAATAGGTCGAATCCCACTCGTAGGAGCCGGCGATCTTGCCGTCGGCCCAGGCCTTCATCTCGAACAGTTCGACCTTGCCTTCGCCGGCCGCCACTTTCCACGGACGAATGGCGCCGGTGGCGACGAGGTTCTGGTAGAACTCGATGCCCTTCCGCAGCTCTTCCGGTGTCCAGTTGATTACCATCTTCTCGGGATCGACCATGCTCTTGCCGGTCGCCTGCTCGGTGACCAGCTGCACGATCAACAACGCGTTGAGGATGATCGCCTCGAAGGGATAATAGTCGGGGCCGAGCTTTTCCTTGAACACCTTGGCGTCGGCGATCAGTTCGTCCCAGGTCTTGGGCAGCGGCAGGCCGGCCTTGTCGAACACGTCCTTGTTGAACAGGAAGACGCGGCCGGTGGTGGAGACCGGAACGCCGTTGAGCTTGCCGTCAATGGTGGCGCTTTGCAGCTGGGCGGGATCGAACTGGCTGAGGTCGAAGCCCTTCAATTGGCTGATGTCGGCAAAGCCGTCGCCCTTCTTGGAGAACAGCGGCAGCCACGGCCAATTGACCTGGACGATGTCGGCCTCGGTGCCGCCGGCGATCTGGGCGGTCAGCTTTTCGAGATGACCCTGGAAGCCGGTGAATTCGGCGGCAACCGTGTGGCCATACTTGGCGCCGCAGACCTTCAGTGCTTCCTGGGTGGCGACATGGCGACTGTCACCACCCCACCAGGACATGCGCAGATCGGCGGCCGAGGCAGCCGAGGCCAGGGCGAGGAAGGCGGTGGATGCCACGAGGGCAGTTGCGAGGCGAGAATGCTTGGTCATGGTTTCCTCCCAGAATGCCGGTGTCAGCGTCTGTCATCAGTGTCTGTCCGGCAGCGAGACGTTCTCCCCCGTCTCGCGATTGAAAATGTGCAGGGCGTCGAGATCGGGGACGAGGCGCAGCCGCCCCGAGCCGCGGTCGAGCCGGTCGTAATCGGCGCTCGGCAGTACCGAGACCAGGCGGGTGGGACCGACGTCGACATGCAGGACCACCTCGTGGCCGAGGAATTCCACCGTTGACAAGACGCCGTCGAAGCCGTTGGGGGCGACGGTGTCGGGCCGGACGTGCTGCGGCCGGACGCCGAGCGTGGCGGCGGCCGGCGCGTCGGGCCTGAGACGGGCACCGACCGCTTCGCCGAGCTCGACGCACTGGTCGCCGACCATGAATTTCGGCGAAGGACCGGCGATCAGTTCGCCTTCGAGGAAGTTCATCTCGGGCATGCCGATGAAGCCGGCGACGAACAGGTTGGCCGGCCGCTCGTAGAGCGTCTTGGGGTCGGCCACCTGCATGATGCGGCCCTCCTTCATGACGCAGATGCGGTCGCCCATGGTCATCGCCTCCACCTGATCGTGGGTGACGTAGACCACCGTCGAGGAATTGCCCTCGGCCTTCAGGCGCTTGTGCAGGTCGGTGATGCGCACCCGCATCGAGGCGCGCAGCTTGGCGTCGAGGTTGGACAGCGGTTCGTCGAACAGGAAGACGTCGGGCTTCTTGATCAGCGCCCGTCCCAGCGCCACGCGCTGGGCCTGACCGCCCGACAGTTCCTTCGGCAGGCGGTCGAGCAGCGGCTCGATCTCCAGGATGCGCGCCACCTCGTTG
This sequence comes from Pseudomonadota bacterium, assembly GCA_018262505.1. Taxonomy (GTDB): domain Bacteria; phylum Pseudomonadota; class Alphaproteobacteria; order Rhizobiales; family Pleomorphomonadaceae; genus Pleomorphomonas. The sequence continues at coordinate 36,909 of JAGSYV010000001.1, read as the reverse complement.
GTGGCCGCCTCGATCTCCGCCTTCGACCGGCGCTGCAGGCGCAGGCCGAAGTTGAGGTTGGAGCGCACCTTCATGTGCGGGTAGAGGGCGTAGTTCTGGAACACCATGGCGATGCCGCGCTTGCCCGGCGGCAGGCGGTTGACCACCCTGTCGCCGATGCGGATCTCGCCGGAGCTGATGGCCTCAAGGCCGGCGATCATCCTGAGCGTGGTCGATTTGGCGCAGCCGGAGGGGCCGACCAGCACCATGAACTCGCCGTCATCCACGTCGAGGCTGATGCCGTGCACGGCCTTGAAGGAATTGCCGTAGACCTTTTCCAGGTTTTTGATCTCTACGCGTGCCACGGGCCTATCCTTTCACGCCGCCCACCGAGATGCCCTCGATGAAGTATTTCTGAGCCAGGAAGAACACGACCAGCGCCGGCGTCAGCGTCGCCACCGACATCGCCAGGATGCGGTTCCATTCGAAGGCTTCGGTGGTGTCGATGGAGAGTTTGAGGGCCAGCGACACCGGGAATTTCTCCACCGAGGAGATGTAGATCAGCGGCCCGAGGAAGTCGTTCATGGTCCACATGAACTGGAACAGCGCGACCGAGATCAGCGCCGGCACCAGCATGGGCACGACGATGAAGATCAGCGTCTGGAACGAGTTGGCGCCGTCGACGCGGGCAGCCTCCTCCATGTCGCGCGGCAGGGCGCGCAGGAACTGCACCACCATGAAGACGAAGAAGGCATCGCCGGCAAAGGCCGAGGGCACCCAGAGCGGCAGGTAGGTGTCGAGCCAGCCGAAATCGCGGAACAGGATGTATTGAGGGATGCGCGTCACCACGTTGGGCAGCAAGAGCGTGCCGATCAACAGCGAGAACAGCAGCTTCTTGCCGGGAAAGTCGAAACGGGCGAAGCCGTAGGCGACCAGCGTGCAGGAAATGACGGTGCCGATCACCTTGGGGGCGACGATCAGGAAGGTGTTCCAGAAGAAGCGGCCAAAATTGTAGGGCGTCGAGGTCTGCCAGCCCTTGACGTAGCCGTCGAGCGTCGGCTCGGCCGGCAGGAAGCCGGGGCTGGTGAAGATCTCCGAATTGGTCTTGAACGAGGCGCCCACCAGCCAGATCAGCGGATAGAGCATGATCAGGCCGACAGCGAACAGCGCGGTGTAGCGCAGCATCGCCGACAGGCGCTCGCGGCGCTTTTCAGAGGCGACATAGGCGCGCATGTCGGCGTCGTCATCGTCGAGGACAGGCGGAGCGGAGGGCATGGCACTCATATCGGTCAGCTCCTCTTGTCGCCGGCGTAGTAGACCCACTTGCGCGAGGTCACGAAGGCGACGACGGTCAGCACCATGATGATGACGAACAGCACCCAGGCGATGGCCGAGGCATAGCCCATCTCGAATTTCTTGAAGGCTTCCTCGTAGATGTACAGCGGCAGCAGATAGGCCGCCTTCAGAGGTCCGCCGTTGTTGAAGATGATGTAGGGGCCGTTGAACTCCTGGAACGCCTGGACCATCTGCATCACCAGATTGAAGAAGATCACCGGTGTGATCAGCGGCAGCGTCACGAAGATGAAGGTGGTGGCCTTGCCGGCGCCATCGATGGCCGCCGCCTCGTAGAGCGACTTGTCGATCGATTGCAGCGCCGCGAGGAAGATCACCATGGCCGAGCCGAACTGCCAGACGCGCAACAGCGTGATGGTGAACAGCGCCAGATCGGGATCGCCAAGCCAGTTGACCGGATCGAGGCCGACGGCGAACAGCGCCATGTTGACGAGACCGGCCTCGGCGAAGATGTAGCGCCAGAGCACGGCGATCGCCACGGAACCGCCGAGGATGGATGGCACGTAATAGGCGGTGCGGAAGAAATTGATGAAGCTGAGCTTGTAGTTGAGGATCGCCGCGATGAATAGCGCGAAGGCGAGCTTCAGCGGCACCGTGGTCGCCACGTAGATCAGCGTCACCGACAGCGAACGCATGAAGGTGCGATCGCGGGTGAACAGGTGGAGGTAATTGTCGGCGCCGACCCACGCCGGCGCGTTCATCAACCCGTAGTCGGTGAAGCTGAGGTAGAGCGAGGCAAGAAAGGGCAGCGCCGTGAAGACCAGAAGGCCGATGATATAGGGGGCGAGGTAGAGGAGGCCGAGATAGCGGCTATGACCCATCGGCGGTTCCTCCCGGGCAACCGTGCCCCGCCCGAACCTGCCGCAGAACAGGCCCGTTCGTCGATGGTCTTTCGGCGCCCGTCAACGCCGGATGCTGCCGGACGTCAGCGCAGGCGTCAACGACCGCGCGCCGTCCGGGCATGTCGAAATTGCACATGCCTCCTCCCGTTCTCAAGCCAAAGACGACACAGCAAATGCGGTTCCTCTCCGCCTGTTCGCCTTTCGCCGTACTCCCATTTGCCGGGAACCCGGTTATTCTTGTGTTTCTCCGGCAACCATAAGCCAAAGTGGGCCGGTCTTGAATCCACGTTCCCGGAGGAACCCATGGACGAAAACGTAGGTGGGCTTCTCTCCGGTATCCCGCCAAGTGCGCTGACGCTCACGCTGACCCGTTCGGCCATCCGCATGGAGCATTCGCACAGCTGGCGGGCCGACAAGACCAACCAGGTGCACGACCTGGTCATCGGTCTGGAGGGGCGGGGATGCTATGTGGTCGGTGATGAGGAGGTCGAGCTGTCGCCCGGTCGGGCGATGCTGATCCGGCGGGGTACCCGCTTCGTCGGCTGGAACCCCGAGACGACCACCTATATCGGCGTTGCCCAGCATTTCACGCTCGACCTGTTCAACCGCCACGACCTGATTGCCCATATGCAACTGAAGCCGGTGGTCGAACTCAGCCGGTGGGCCGTCGTCGAGCCGCTGGTCCGCTTCTATCGCGAGACGTCGCCGCTGTCGTCGACGACGCTCATGCAGTTTCACCTGTTCATGTTCATCCTCCTGGACTTCCTGGAGGACGCCTTCCTGGCCTGGGCCGGCAACCCGACCGAGGGTCTTGGCGCGCCGGAAGGACTGCCGCTTGCCATCATGCTGGCGGCGACGCAGATTTCCGCCAACCCGCTCGATGATGGCGTCGTCGAGAGGGTGATGAGCCAGACCCCCTACAACGCCGACTATTTCCAGCGCGAATTCCGCCAGCGCATCGGCTGGACGCCGCTCAAATTCCGCGAGTTCAAGCGGATGGAGCGGGCGATGCACCTGTTGCAGGCCGGCCACTCGGTCACCGAGACCGCCGCCGAGGTGGGCTACGGTGACGTCTATTATTTCTCGCGCATGTTCAAGCGCCATATCGGCGCCTCGCCGCGCGGCTACCAGCTCGCCGTCCAGCGCTGCCGCGACGGCGTTTTCCCACGCGGCGAGGAGGATGGCGAGGTGCATTATCCGCTGCTGCCGCACCGGCGGGCTTCGGCGATCACCGATGTGGCCGGTCTTTCCCTCGGTCCTCCGGCCAGTCCAGCCGCCGCCGAATAGCAGAGGCAGGCGCTGGCCGGATGAGGATCGAGCCCTGGTCGAGCCAGGGCTCCGGCGTCAGGCGACGCGGCCAGTCCGGAAGGCCTCGATGGTCTTGAGGACGCCCCTGAGTTCGGCGAGCCCTTTGAGACGGCCGACGAAGGAATAGCCGGGGTTGGACTTCTGGCCGACGTCGTCGCCCAAGAGGTGGCCGTGGTCGGGGCGGAAGGGGATTTCGGCGTCCGCCCGGCCGATGGACCGGCGGCGCTCCTCCTCGCTGAGGATGGCAGCGGCGACGGAGATCAGGTCGGTGTCGCCGCCGAGATGGTCGGCCTCATAGAAGGAGCCGTCCGACTCGTGGGTGACGTTCCTCAAGTGGACGAAGTGGATGCGCGGGCCGAATTCCCTGGCCATGGCGACGAGGTCGTTGTTGAGGTTGGAGCCGAAGGAACCGGTGCAGAGCGTCAGGCCGCAGGCCTCCTGAGGCACCGCCTTGAACATCGCCCGTACGTCGCCCGCCGTCGACATGACGCGCGGCAGGCCGAAGATCGGGAAGGACGGGTCGTCGGCGTGGATGCAGAGGCGGGCGCCTTCCTCCTCGGCTACCGGCGTGATTTCGCGCAGGAATTCGACGAGGTTGGCGCGGAGGTCGTCGGTGCTGATGCCAGAGTAGAGTTCCAGCATGTCGCGGAAGCTGTCGCGGGTGTAGGCGAAGTCGCGGGCCGGCAGCCAGTCGATCAGGTTGCGTTCGAGCTCGGCCACTTCGGTCTCGCTCTTGGCATCCAGGCGCGCCTTGGCGGCGGCGGCCTCATTGGTCGTGTAGTCCGCCTCGGCCCCCCGGCGCTTCAGGACGAACAGGTCGTAGGCGGCGAAATCCACCTTGTCATAGCGGAGCGCGTAGCCGCCGTTGGGCAGCTTGAACATCAGGTTGGTGCGGCTCCAGTCGGTGATGACCATGAAGTTGTAGCAGATGGTCTTGATGCCGGACCGGGCGACGTTGCGGATCGACTGCTTGTAATTGTCGATCTTTTCCCGGTAGTTGCCGGTGCGGGTCTTGATCTCCTCGCCGACGCCGATGCTCTCGACCACCGACCAGACGAGCCCGGCGGCCTCGACCTCGGCCTTGCGCTTTTCGATTTCCTCCACCGACCACACCTGGCCCTGGTTCATGTGGTGCAGGGCGGTGACGATGCCGGTGGCGCCGGCCTGCCGGGCCTTTTGCAGGCTGACGGGGTCATCGGGGCCGAACCAGCGCCAGGTCTCGATCATGGGTGGGGTCCTCCAGGGAGTGGTTGGCCCAGAGCGGCAGATGCCCGGACCTATCCGGGGCGGCCGCTCCAGGGTTTGTTTGCACATCGGATTTTTCCGAAAAGCGGGGCCACTTTTCGGTCCGATGCGTTGATCAGCGGAACAGGAACGCGGTGAGCGTGGCGGGTACGCCACGGGTGAGAAGGCTTCTGAGGTGTTGGGTCGTCGCCTTGCGGAACGGGGCGTTGCCGGCAATCGCCGCCGGGAAGATCTCCTCGACCGCGAACAGCGCGTCGGCCAGCGCCACCGGGTTGTCGGCATGCGCGCGGGCGATGGCCGTCAGGCGGGCCGCCATGGGATCGGCCGCTATCCAGTTTCGCCCCTTGCCGTCGGTCTGGCGCAGGAACGCCATCCAGGCGGCGACCGTCAACGGAACCACCCTGGGCGCCTTGCCGACGGCGATGCGCTCGGTTGCCGGAACGAGCAGGCGCGGCCCCAGCTTCTGCGAGCCATCGGACGAGATCTGCAGGGTGAGGTGGCGAATCCCCGGATTGCGGAAGCGCGCCTCGAGGTCGTGGGTATAGGCGACAACATCGGTGCCCGGCACCGGCGGCACGGTGGGAATGAGGTCGTCGTCCCAGAGGTGGCGGATCACCTTGGGCAGCAGCGGATCGGCCATGGCGTCGGCCACCGTTTCGATGCCGGCGAGTACGGAGAGATAGGCCAGCGTCGAATGGGCGCCGTTGAGGCACCTGAGCTTCATCGTCTCGAAGGGATGGACATTGTCGGTCAGAATGGCGCCGGCCGTCTCCCAGGCCGGGCGGCCGCTCGGGAACCGATCTTCGATGACCCACTGGTGGAACGGCTCGGCCACCACGGGCCAGGCGTCGGTCAGGCCGAGGCCGGCGGCGACGGCCGCCCGGTCTGCGTCCTTGGTGGCCGGGGTGATGCGGTCGACCATCGACGAGGGGAAGGCGACGTTGTCGGCAATCCAGCCGCCGAGGTCCGGATCGCTGAGCTCGGCAAAGCGCGTCACCACGGCCCGCGTGATCTTGCCGTTTCCGGGCAGATTGTCGCAGGAGAGGACCGTGAAGGGCCATCCGCCAGCCGCGCGGCGCAAGCGCAACGCTTCGACGATCAGGCCGGGCAGGCTGTGGGGTTGCCGGGGATTGGCGAGATCGGCGACGACCAAGGGGTGCGCCTCGTTGAGGCGGCCGGTGGCCGGATCGTGGCAATAGCCCTTCTCGGTCACTGTAATGGTGACGACGCGGATCTCCGGTCTCGTCATCAGCGCCAGCACGTCGTCGGGCTGATCGCTGGCGCTCATCACGTTCAGGAAGGCGCCGATCACCCTGAGCTTGTCGACGCCATCTTCGCGGGACAGCAGGGTGTAGAGACCATCCTGCGGCTTCAGCGCGTCGATGACGTCGGGAGAGCGGAAGTTGACGCCGACAATTCCCCAATCGGTGGCGCCCTGCGCCAGGACGTCATCGGTGTAGACGCCGAGATGGGCACGGCAGAAGGCGCCGAGCCCCAGGTGGACGATGCCGGCCGTTACCTTTGCCCGTTTATAGGCGGGGCGGGCGACGGCGGCGGGCAGCTTGGCGAGGCGGGCATTGCCGAGGCGCTTCCCAGCGGTGGGCTTCGGCGTAGAACTGGACATTTCATTGGTTCCCATCAAAGACGGTAAGCCTTTTTGACGAGGCGGTAGGCGAGGTCATGCGCCACCTCGTGCGCGTCGTCGAGTCCCAGCCGGTGCTCGGCGACCAGACGGGCGAGGAAGCCGCAGTCGACGCGACGGGAAACGTCGTGGCGGGCCGGGATCGACAGGAAGGCGCGGGTGTCGTCGTTGAAGCCGACGGTGTTGTAGAAACCGGCCGTTTCCGTCACTTGCTCGCGGTAGCGGCGCATGCCCTCGGGGCTGTCGTGGAACCACCAGGCCGGGCCGAGGCGCAGGGCAGGGTAGTGGCCGGCCAGCGGCGCCAGCTCGCGCGAATAGACCGTCTCGTCGAGCGTGAACAGGATGATGGTGAGGTCGGCCCGGTTGCCGAAGCGGGCGAGCAGCGGGCGGAGTTCCTCGACATAGCCGGTGGGGCCGGGGATGTCGGCGCCCTTGTCCTTGCCGAAGGTGCGGAAGATCTCCGGGTTATGGTCGCGGCGGGCGCCGGGGTGGATCTGCATGACGAGGCCGTCGACGGTGGACATCTCTGCCATCTCGGTCAGCATCTGGGCGCGGAACAGCTCGGCCTCATCGGCCGAGGCGCCGCCGGTGCGGACGCGGGCATAGAGCGCGGCGGCGTCCTCGCTCTGAAGGTCGGCGGTGCGGGCCGTCGGGTGGCCGTGGTCGGTCGAGGTGGCGCCGCCCACCTCGATGAAATAGCGGCGGCGGTCGGCGAGCGCTGCGAGATAGCCCGGGTAGGTCGCGGTATCCTTGCCGGTGATGCGCCCGAGCGTCGCGAGATTGTCGATAAAGCCGGGGAAGGCCGGATCGACCACCGGGTCGGGCCGGAAGGCGGTGACGACGCGGCCCTTCCAGCCGCTCTCACGGATCTTGCGGTGATGGCGCAGATCGTCGAGCGGGCTTTCGGTGGTGGCGATCGCCTCGATATTGAAGCGTTCGAACAGCGCGCGCGGGCGGAACTCCGGCTTCCGCAGCGCGGCATCGATGGTGTCGTAGAGCCGGTCGGCATTGTCCTTAGAGGGCACCTCGGTGAAGCCGAACACCGTCTGGAACGCGTGGGTCAGCCAAAGGAAGGAAGGCGTGCCGCGATAGAGGTGGAAGTTCTCGGCGAGGACGCGCCAGATCTTGCGCTTGTCGGTCTCCACCGGGCCGCCGTCAAGGCGCGGCACGCCGACCTGTTCCGGCCGAACCCCTTGCGAATAGAGCATGCGGTGGACGTAGTGGTCGGGGATGACGAACAGCGTCGCCGGGTCGGCAAAGGGTTGATCGTCGGCAAACCAGGCGGGGTCGGTGTGGCCGTGCGGGCTGACGATCGGCAGCTTGGCGATCCCGGCATAGAGGTCACGCGCGATGGCCCGCGTCGCCGGATCGGCCGGAAACAGCCGGTCGGGATGAAGAGTGAACTCGCCTGCCTTGGACATGACTGCAACGTCTCCCGTTCGGTCCTGCCATGGCCATGGTCAGGCCGGGCAGGACTCCTTTTCCTCTCCGGTAGGAAACACGGTTTTGGCCGTCCCGCCCATTACCCATTGGGCCCGATACGGATTCGGGTTGTGGAACGTGCCCCCGCTTCTTTCCTTCCTTGGCCGCAAGGCTCGTCCTCCGACCTGGCCCTCAATTTTTGATTGCCGACGCCATTCTAGACGTCTACCATACTACTCGTCAACGAGGCGCGTGGTGGAGGAACGGCGCGCGCCGTGTCGTTTGGGAGGAACCCATGAAATTCATGTCACGGGCCGCATTGACGGCTGTCTGCGGCTTGGCCGTCGCCACGGCAACACTCGGCGTTGCCTCGGCGGCGGACTATACGCTCAACATCAATACGGCGCTCACCACCAATGATCCGCTCTACAAGGGGCTCGAGGATCTGCAGAAGAACGTCGAGGCGCGCTCGCAGGGCAAGCTCGCCATCCGCCTGTTCCCGGGCTCGCAGCTCGGCAAGGACGAGGACGTGCTGGAACAGGCGCGCGCCGGCGCCGGCAACGCCGTGGTCGTCGATGGTGGCCGTCTCGCCGTGTTCGTCAAGGATTTCGGCGTGCTCTCCGGCCCCTATCTCGCTTCAGGTTATGAGGGCATCCGCAAGGTGGTGACGTCGCCGTTGCTCGACGAGATGTCCAAGAAGCTGCATGACGGCGCCCAGTTGCAGGTTCTCTCCTTCAACTGGTGGCAGGGCGAGCGGCATCTCCTCACCAACAAGCCGATCAAGGTGCCGGCCGATCTGTCAGGTGTCCGCATGCGCACCCCCGGCGCGCCGGTGTGGACCGAGACCGTCAAGGCGATGGGTGCCACCCCGGCGCCGATGGCTTGGGCCGACGTCTATTCGGCGCTGCAGACGCAGGTGATCGACGCCGTCGAGGCGCAGGATCCGGCGGCCTACGGCTCGCGTCTCTATGAGGTCACCAAGTATCTGACCAAGACCGGCCATTTCAACCTGATCACCGGCCTCGTCACCTCGGCCACCTGGTTCGACGCGCTGCCGCCCGACCTTCAGACCATTCTCAAGGAAGAGTCGCTGAAATCAGGCGATGTGGCGTCGCATGGCACCGAGGCGGTACTGGCCGATATCGAGGCCAAGATGACGGCGGCAGGCATGACCATCAACGAGGTCGACACCACGCCGTTCAAGGAGGCGACGGCCGGCGTCTATGAAAAGCTCGGCTATACCGACCTCAAGAAAAAGGTCGACGTCCTTCTCGCTCAGTAACCAAATCAACCCACTGGAGCCTGCGCTATGTCATCTCTGATCATACGCGTGGAGTCCGTCGTGGCCCGAGCTCTGCTCGCGGCCATGGTCGGCCTCGTCTTCATGGCCGGCGTCATGCGCTGGTTCGGATATCCACTCGTATGGTCGATGGACGTGGCGCAGCTGCTCTTCGTCTGGGCCTCGTTCATCGGTGCCGACATGGCGATGCGCCGGCGCGGCCTGATCGCCGTCGACCTGTTCGTGCGCTGGATCCCGCTCCGCTACCGTGTCTATCTCGATCTGGCGACGGCCTTGCTGATCTTGGTCTTCCTGCTGTCGCTCAGCTACCTCGGCTACAAGCTGGTGATGCTCAACCTCGAGCGGCAGTTCGGCGACAGCGGCATCAGCTACGCCTATGTCACCGCCGCCGTTCCCATCGGCTGCCTGCTGCTCGCCATCACGCTGGCGGGGCAAATTCTCGAAGCCCTGCGCACGGCGACCGGCAATCCCATGCTCATCTTCACGCCGATCCGGAGCAAGGAAGAGGCGCTCGCCGCCATCGGGGAGAGCGAACTATGACCGGCGAAATGCTGCTTCTGGTCGGCCTGTTCTTCGGCTTGCTGATCGTCGGGGCGCCGGTGGCTTTCGCCATCGGCATCTCCGGCTTCTCCTTCTTCGTCATCTCGCAGGTGATGCCGGCATCGATCGGCGTGCAGCAGGTGGCTTCGGCCTCGCAGAGCTTCCCGCTCCTGGCCGTGCCGTTCTTCGTGCTGGCCGGCCACATGATGAACAAGACCGGCATCACCACGCGGCTGATCCGATGTTCGGAGGTGCTGGTGTCCTGGATGTCGGGTGGCATGGCGCAGGTGTGCATCGTGCTGTCGACGCTGATGGGCGGCGTCTCCGGCTCGGCGGTCGCCGATGCCGCCATGGAGGCGCGCATTCTCGGCCCCGATCTGGTGCGCAACGGCTATTCCAAGGGCTTTACCGCCGCCACCATCGCCGTCGGTTCGCTGATCACCGCCACCATTCCGCCGAGCCTCGGGCTGATCCTCTACGGCTTCGTCGGCAACGTCTCCATCGGCCGCCTGTTCCTGGCCGGCGTCATTCCCGGCCTGATGATGATGGCCGGGCTGATGTTCACCGTCTGGGTGGTGTCGCGTCGGCGCGGTTATCGTTCGGCCACCGCCACCAAGCCGAGCTGGAAGGCGGTGGGTGCCGCGGTGTGGGACGCCAAATGGGCGCTGTTCTTCCCGGTGGCGCTGCTCGTCTCCATCCGCAGCGGCATGTTCACGCCGTCCGAGGTTGGTGCCTTCGCTGTGGTCTACGCCGTGGTGGTCGGCGTGCTCTTCCACCGCGAACTCACCTGGCAGGGCGCCATGGAGGCGCTGCTGCATGGTGTCACCGACAACGGCCTCATCGTGCTGATCATCATGTTCTCGGGCATGGTGGGCTACGCCATCATCTTCGATCAGGCGCCGCAGGCGATCGCCAGCGGCATGTTGGGCCTCACCCACAACCCTGTCGCCATCCTGTTCCTGATCGTCTTGTTCCTGCTGATCGCCGGCTGCTTCATCGAGGCGACGGTGCTGGTGCTGCTGCTCACGCCGATCTTCCTGCCGATCGTGTTGCAGCTCGGCGTCGACCCAGTGCATTTCGGCATCGTCATGATGACCATGGTCACCTTCGGCGGCATGACGCCACCGGTCGGTGTTGCCATGTTCACGGTGTGCGGCCTGCTCGATTGCTCGATCGACGAGTATCTCGTCGAGGCGCTGCCGCATATCGCCACCATCCTGATCCTCGTGGCGATCCTGATCCTGTTCCCGCAGATATCCTTGTTCCTGCCGAACCTCTTGATGTGAAAGGCTGAACAAAGGACATTCCGAGCCGGTTGGCCTCACCGCCAGCCGGCTCTTTTGTCTGATCCGCCCGTCGTCTGGAGGTCAACTCCGTTGGGGGTCCGAAAGGCGGCCTTGTTACCCTCGACAGTGGTTCGAAGCTGTACTAGGGAGATCGGACCTGGAGGAAGCAGCCCATCATGTCCGTCGCCATCGTCATTCCCGCCCGTTATGGCTCCCAGCGCCTGCAGGGCAAGCCGATGCTGAACATTGCCGGCGTCAGCCTTCTGGAACGAGTCTGGCGCATCGCCCATGCCGCCAAGGGCGCGTCGCGCGTGGTGATCGCCACCGAGGATGAGCGCGTGGCGACATTTGCCCGCGGTTTCGGCGCGGAAGCGGTGATGACCTCGGAGAGCTGCCGCAACGGCACCGAACGGGTGGCCGAGGCGATCGAGGCGGCGGGAATCGTCGAGGAGGGCGTCATCAACTTTCAGGGCGATGCGGTGCTGACGCCGCCCTGGATCCTCGAGGAAATGATCGCTGCTTTCTCGTCGCCGGCCGGCTTCGACATCGTGACGCCGGCGGTGCGGCTCACCGACGACATGCTGGCCGAACTGCGCGCCCACAAGGAAAAGGCGCCGTCGAGCGGCACCACCGTCACCTTCGATCTCAATCACAACGCGCTCTACTTCTCCAAGCAGATCATTCCCTTCATCCGCAAGCCGGGCTTCACCAGCGTCTACCGCCACATCGGTCTTTACGGCTACACGCAGTCCGGCCTGAAGCGCTACGTGGCGCTGCCGCCGTCGCCGCTGGAGAACACCGAGGGTCTCGAACAACTGCGGGCGCTGGAAAACGGCATGACGGTGCGCGTCGTGGTGGTCGACTATCGCGGGCGGACGCATGCCTCGGTCGATACGCCCGAGGACATTGCCGTCGTCGAGCAACTGATTGCTCGTGAGGGAGAGCTGGTTTCCGCCTGATAGCGAGGAGCTCTGAAATGCATCTGATCCTGGTTCGCCACGGCAACACGTTCGGTCCCCAAGACAAGGTCGTCTGGGTCGGCGCGCGCACCGATCTCGATCTGGTGGAGAAGGGGCGCGAGCAGGCCGCCGCCGTCGCCGCCGGTCTTGCCACGTCCGGGCTGCGGCCGTCGCGCATCTATGCCGGCCCGCTGAAGCGCACGCGGCAGACCGCCGACATCATCGCGGCAGATCGGGGGCTCGAGGCTGACAAGATCGTCATCAGCGACGATCTCCGCGAGATCGACTATGGCAGCTGGGAGGCCCGCTCCAACGACGAGATCCGCGCCGAGGTGGGCGATCAGGTGATCGACGATTGGCAGAAGCGGTCGATCTGGCCGGAGGGCTGCGGCTGGCAGCCCGATGAGGCCGGCGTCATCGCCGGCTGGAAGCGGCTGCTCGTCCGCATCCGCAAGGAGAACGAGGGCGATTCCATCGTGCTGGTGGTGTCGTCGAACGGCATCTTCCGGCTGGTTGCCAAGAGCCTGGGGCTGTCGGCGGCAGAGGCCAAGATGAACACCGGCGCCGTCGCCCATCTGATCGGCGATGGCTTTGGTTTCTCGATCAAGGCCTGGAATGTTGCTCCGGCGGAACTGTTCGTCTGACGTTTTCCGGGTGGTCTCAGCCGAAGAACAGCCAGGTCATGATCAGGAACAGCGGTACCAGGATGCCGCAGGACCAGGCCATGTAGCCGAAGAAGGAGGGCATTCTGATGCCCGAGCCCTCGGCGATGGACTTGACCATGAAGTTGGGCGCGTTGCCGATGTAGCTGTTGGCGCCCATGAACACGGCGCCGGCCGAGATGGCCACCAGCGTCGTCGACATCTCGGTCATCAGGTGGGCGGGGTCGCCACCGGCCAGGTTGAAGAACACCAGATAGGTCGGCGCGTTGTCGAGGAACGACGAGAGCAGGCCGCTCGCCCAGAAATACATGGCGTTGACCGGCGTGCCGTCGGCGGCGGTGACGAGGCCGACCAGTGGTGCAAAGGCGCCCTCGTGGGCGGCCCTCAGCATGGCGAGCACCGGTATGATGGTGACGAAGATGCCGGCGAACAGCTTGGCGACTTCCAGGATCGGTCCCCATTCGAAGCCGTTGCGGGCCCGCAGCGATCTCTGCGTCAGGCTCAGCGAGGCCAGGGCGGCAGCGATCAGGATCAGGTCGCGGCAGAGGTTTTGCAACTCCACCTCGACCCCCAGCAGCGGAAAGCCGATGCCCGGCTTCCATGAGCCCGACAGCAGCACGGTGGCCACCACCAGCATCAACAGCGCGATGTTGCGCTTGCCCTCGACGCCGACGCGACCGGTGTCGGGCGTCGGGTCGTACTTGCCGCGGAAGTCGGCGTCGTTGCGGTAGAGCCGGCGGTCGATGAGCCAGAACAGGGCGAGCAGTACGATGGCGGCAAAGCCCGTCTCCTTCAGCATATGCGCCATCGTCCAGAAGAAGCTGACGCCCCGGAGATAGCCGAGGAACAGCGGCGGATCGCCGAGCGGGGTCAGCGAGCCGCCGATGTTGGACACGAGGAAGATGAAGAAGACGATGACGTGGACGTTGTGCCGCCGGCCGTCGTTGGCGCGGATCAGCGGCCGGATCATCACCATGGAAGCACCGGTGGTGCCGATCACCGAGGCGAGCAGCGTGCCGATGGCGAGTAGCGTCAGATTGGTCTTCGGTGAGCCGTGCAGGTTGCCGGTGACCAGGATGCCGCCGGCAATGATGAACAACGTTCCGAGCAGGATGACGAAGGGCAGATAGTCGAGCAGTACGGTTTCGGCCAGCGGCTCGACGATGACGCCGCCGTTCAGAAACGTGAAGGGCAGCACGAAGGCGAGCGCCCAGGCGGCGGCGATCTTGCCGAAGTGATGATGCCAAAGATGCGGTGCGAGCAGCGGAAGCAGGGCGATCGACAGCAGCATGCCGACGAACGGCACCGCCCAGATCGCGCCGAGCGCCGCCCCGTCGAGCGCATGTTCGCCGGTGGAGGCGAGGGCGGGTGTTGCGACGGTCAGGAATGCCGGTAGCAGGAACAGGTGGGGGAGGGATGCAAACCAACGCCTGGTCGTGAAGCAAGATACCCGAAAGCTCGTCAAAAGGATCACCATCACTCTACCGCCCCTAACTGCCACGGTAGTCGACCAAATCACTTTCGGGCACGTCTCGCAACGTCCAGCTGATCGGCACTTCCACGGAAGGCGATGACGGCAGGGTCGGGGTCAGCCCGATAATTGGCCGTCGTCCGCAGCGCTTTGCGCTGTTTCCTTATACTGGTTCAGTGATCGCAACAGCTTATATCGTGGCTCCATCGCCTCATGCAGGACACGCAGAACGATCACGCCGGTTGCTCCGTTCGACATCGTTCCCCTGAGGTAGAAAAGGCAATGCGCGGCAGCGCCCCGTCGGCCGGCGGCCAGTTCGAGATGGAACAGCCTGACGTTGGCCAAGACCGACGAGCGATCCATCGACCCGGCTCTCTCCGGATCGTCGCCAACCATTTCCAACCCTCTTTCGATGATATCCGCATAGACCGAGAGTTGGTGCGTTCCGAACGTCCTGAGCGTTGCCGCCAGGATTTCCGTGATGTCGCGTTCGGCGCTTGCCGTAAGTTCATAGATCATTCGCCGAGGTGCTCACGTCTTACCTCTTCGGCGATGTCCTTCACTGACTTCCGTGACATCCGGCCCGCCGCGGCATCGGCCAACCCAATGCCGATCTCGCGGCGCAAGATCGCCAGCTTCTCCGCTTCAAGCGCCTTGTCACGCTGCAGTAACCGCAACGCTTCGCGGACGACCTCGCTCGACGACGAATAGCCGCCGCCCTGCACCTCATCTTCCACGAATTTTGCCATATCGGATGGCAGGCTGACATTCATGGTGGCCATGCTGAACACTCCCGTTCCACCCATAGAGTGCCGCATTGGCAAAAATTGTCAAACTCCAACCGCTCCGATCGAGGGAAGGGATTCAATCCGTCTCGTCGACCGGTTCCAGAGTTTGCGGGTTGAGCTTCACGCGGCGCTTTTCGCCGGTCTCGGTGAGCACCTTCACCTTGTAGCAGCCGTCGTCGGAGCGGATCGATTGGACAGTCCAGCCCCGGTCTTTCAGTGCCGCCTCGACTGCTTCGCGCGGTTTCCAATCGCTGAGCGGCACGTTGCAACGCGAATAGTCGTCACCGTCGGCCCACGCGGTTCCGGAGGTGAGAGCGATCAGCAGGCTGCCCGCAAGCGTCGCGGCGAGACCAAGGCGGTAGGGCATCAACCAGATTCCTCGTTCAATGGCGGGATTTACTTTTCCCCGCTCGTCTGTGAGTTAGGATATCTCATGTCCATCTGACAGCAACCTGAACGGTGCCTTCGTTGCCGATATGGTTTGTCGTTGGCGCGATGGGAAGGATACGATGCGGATTCTGCTGGTTGAGGACGACGCGGTGCTCGGGATGGCGGTGCGTGACCAGATCGTTGCCGATGGTCACTCGGTCGACTGGGCGCAGCGCATCGCGGACGCCGGCGATGCCGTGCGGGTTGCCGCCTACGATCTCGTCCTGCTCGACCTGATGCTGCCGGACGGGCGCGGCCTCGATTTCCTGAAGGCGCGCCGGGTGGCCGGCGACGTGACGCCGGTGATCATCCTGACGGCGCGCGACCAGATCTCCGATCGCATCGCCGGCCTCAATGCCGGGGCCGACGATTATCTGGTGAAGCCCTTCGATCTGTTCGAACTGTCCGCCCGCATCCGCGCCGTCGGCCGGCGTTATGGCGGCAACCCCAATCCGCTGGTCCGGATCGGCGACCTCGACATCGATCTTGCCGCCCGTACGCTGCGCCGGGCCGGCAAGCCGGTGCGCCTCACCGCCCGCGAGTGGGCGCTGTTCGAGGCCTTCGTGCAGCGGCCCAACGTGCTGCTCTCCAAGGCGCAGATCGAGGAGCACCTCTATTCCTTCTCGGACGAGATCGAGAGCAATACCATCGAGGTCTACGTCGGCCGGCTGCGCAAGAAGCTGGGGCCGGACGTCATCGAGACGGTGCGCGGCCTCGGCTATCGCCTGGGCGTGCCGGTGGGGGCGAGCTGATGGCCATGTTACGCCTCCGCCCGAAAAGTCTGCGCGTGCGGCTCGCCCTCGGTCTGGCTTTCAGCCTTGCCGCCCTGTGGATCGGCGCGTCGCTTTATGCCGGCAATGTGCTGCGCCACGAGACCGACGAGGTGTTCGACAGCGCCCTGCGCGAAGTGGCCGAGCGGATCCTGCCGCTGGCCTATGAGCAGATGCTGGCCGACGAGGACGGTGGCGGCGGCGGTCTGCGCCTGCCGCCGGTCGGCACGCGCGAGTTCATCTCCTACGTGGTGCGAGACGGCAACGGACGCGAGTTGCTGCAGTCGAGTTCCGCCGACGAGATGCGCATTCCCGCCGGTCTTGCGCCCGGCTTTTCGACCACCGATACCCTGCGTACCTACACGGAAACCGCCGTGCAGGGCACCATCGTCGTCACCACCGCCGAATATCTCGCGCATCGCCATCACGTCTTTGCCAACGCCGCGACGGTGTTCGTCTGGCCACTTGTCGCCCTGCTGCCGCTCACCGCGCTGGTGGTGTGGCTCGCCATCCACCTGTCCTTCCGGCCGGCCATCGCCTTCCGCGATGCCATTGAACAGCGTGGACGCGGCAACCTGACGCCGGTGGACGGCGGCAACCTGCCGAGCGAACTGGCGCCGGTGGCCACCTCGGTCAATGCGCTGCTGGCCCGCCTGCGCAGCGCGCTGGAAGCCGAGCGCAGCTTCACCGCCAACAGCGCCCATGAACTCAGGACGCCGATCGCCGCCGCGCT
Source organism: Pseudomonadota bacterium (assembly GCA_018262505.1). Taxonomy (GTDB): domain Bacteria; phylum Pseudomonadota; class Alphaproteobacteria; order Rhizobiales; family Pleomorphomonadaceae; genus Pleomorphomonas. Next base: position 20,180 of record JAGSYV010000001.1, on the reverse strand, counting down.
GGCCCAAACGCAGCGGCTGATCGCCGAAATGCCGGAGGCCAACCGTGAGCGCGCCCGCTCGATCGAAAGCGCGCTGCATCGCCTGACGCGTCTGTCGGAAAAGTTATTGCAACTCGCCAAGGCGGAAGGCGGCGGCCTCATCGCCGAGCAGCCGTCCGATCTTTCGGCGGTGCTGGCGCTGGTGGTCGACGAGATCGGCCGGTCGAGCGATGAGGAAGAGCGGATCGATCTCCTGGTGCCTGACGACGGCGTGCCGTCCGATGTCGATCCCGACGCCTTCGCCGTGCTGGCCCGCAACCTCATCGAGAATGCCCTGAAGCATGGCTCGCCCGATGAGCCGGTGGAGGTCGTGCTGGAGCGCGACAGCCTCACCGTCCGCAACCACGGTCCGGTGGTGGCGGCCGACGAGGTGGATCGGCTGATGCGCCCGTTCGAACGCGGCGCCAGTCGTTCCGACGGCTCCGGCCTCGGCCTTGCCATCGTCGCCGCCGTCTGCCGGGGCGCCGGGCTGGAGATGACGGTTGCCTCCCCGGTCGAGGGATGGCCGGACGGCTTCTCGGTCTGTGTCACCGGGCTCGCCGGCAAGCAATCCTCTTAACGAAGCTGACAGCTAGCTGAACAGCTTTCCGCACGCCTGTCAGGTAGGTGTCAGGTCATCAGGGCATTGCTCTCCTGTCCCATCAGTACAGGAGTGCCTTTCGTGAAACCTTATTATGCCCTGCCGCTCGGGTTTGTCGCCGCCGTCGCTCTGCCGACGCTTGCCCTGGCCAAGCCCGTCACCGTTACCGCCCAGTTCGCCGATTACGGCGGCTACGGTCTCTACGCGGCGGTCTACATCACCGATCCCCAGGGCAAGGTGGTGCAGACGCTGCACGTCGCCGGCTCCAGGGCGAAATATTACCGCCACCTGTCGGGCTGGGCACGCGGCGCGCGCGGTCCGATCGATGGGCTGACCGGGGCCAGCATCGGCTCGGGTGGCAGGCTGAAGGTGACCGCCGAGGTTGCCGACGCCATGCTCGACGCCGGCTACAAGGTACAGGTCGATACCGCCATCGAGGGCGGCAATGAATTTGCGGCCGATGCCGCCGCGCCGCTCAGCGCCGCATCAGCCGGCAAGCCCGCGCCGGGCAATGGCTACGTCCAATCGCTCACCGTTTCCTATTGAGCCTTCTCCTGCGCTTGGGGTCTCTGCCATGTTGCGTCGCATTCACTCGCTGCCCGGTGTCGTGTTCGCCATTGTCCTGACGGTGATCGCCGTCTCCGGCGCCTTCCTGTCGGTCAACCCGGCGCTCGACCGGCTGGCAAACCCGGCGGTTTCCTCCGAGGTCAGCGTTGCCACGCTGGCCGAGGCCGTCAGTGCGCGCCACCAGGAGATCGACAAGATATCGGTGCGGCCGAGCGGCGCGGTGACGGTGTCCTATGCCGATAACGGTGTGAGCGGCACGGAACAGGTCGACCCCAACACCGGCGCTTCGCTCGGCGCGCCCCAGTCGTTGTCCGCGCCGGTCCGCTGGATGACCGAGCTGCATCGCTCGCTGTTTCTCGGCAACAGCGGCAAGATCGGTACGGCGGTGGCCGCCGTCGCCATGCTGGCGCTGAGCCTTTCCGGCATCTTCCTGCTGATGCGCTCGCTGGGCGGCTTGCGCGGCTATTTCGCGCCGGTGCGCGGCGATCTCCTGACGCGCCTGCATGGCGAGGTCAGCCGCTTTGCCGTCATCGGCCTGATGCTGTCGTCGCTGTCGGGCCTGTTCATGTCGGCCGACACCTTCGGCCTCATCCCCGATCCCTCGGCGAGTGCCATGCCGCCCATGGCGTCGAGTAGCGGCGGTCCGCTGGCGCCGGTCGGCAGCCTGTTCGGCCTGCAATCCGTCTCCATCGCTGATCTTCGCGAACTGACCTTCCCGGCGCCGGGCGATCTGACCGATGTCTACACGACGGTCACCACGCAAGGCGAGGCCAGCGTCGATGCCTCGACCGGCGCCATCGTGGCCTTCACCCCGGCGAATGCCTGGGACCGCGCCCGTGAAACGATCCTCATGCTGCACACCGGCCGTGGCGCCTGGGCGCTCGGCCTGCTGCTCGGTGCGGCTTCCGGTTCGGTGCCGCTGCTCGGCGTCACTGGTGTGCTGATGTGGTGGCGCCGCCGCTCCAGCCGCCCGGCGATTGCCGGCAACGTCGCCGCTCGCCTCGCCGATACGGTGATCCTGGTGGGCAGCGAAGGCAACACCACCTGGGGCTTTGCCGGCACGCTGCACGCGGCGCTGACCGCCGCCGGCCACCGCGTCCATACCGCGCCGATGAACGCACTGTCGTCGGCCCATCTTTCCGCCGAACGCATGCTGATCCTGACGGCCACCTATGGCGACGGCGCCGCGCCCGCTTCGGCCAACAAATTCCTTGCTCGCCTCGCCGGTCTCAAGGGCAGCGTGCCGGTGGCCGTTCTCGGCTTTGGCGATCGTGGTTTCCCACATTTCAGCCGCTTCGGGCAGGACGTGTCGGAAGCCGTGGCCGCCAAGGGCTGGCCGGTGCTGATGTCGCTGAAGCGTATCGATCGCCAGTCGGCGCAGGAATTTGCCGCCTGGGGACGTGAACTCGGCGCCGTGCTCGGCCACGAGTTGGAACTCTCCCATCGTGCCCGCTTGCCGAAGACCGCACCGTTCGAGCTCTTGTCGAGCGAGCTCTATGGCGAAGCGGTCGGCGCGCCGGTGGCGATTCTGCGCTTTGCCACCGACCGCCGGTCGCCCGACTTCGAGGCCGGCGACATCCTGGGCGTTCTGCCGCCGGGCGAAACCATGCCGCGCTTCTATTCGCTGGCCTCGTCGGCGCGTGACGGCTTTCTGGAAATCTGTGTGCGTCTGCGCGAGGGGGGCGTCTGCTCGTCCTACCTGCACGCCATCGAACCGGGCGAACGGATTGCCGCCTTCGTGCGCACCAATGCACGCTTCCGGCCGATCGAGGGACGGGCGCCGCTGATCCTGATCGGCGCCGGCGCCGGTATCGGCCCGCTGACCGGCTTCGTGCGCGCCAACGATGATCGCCGTCCCGTGCATCTCTACTGGGGTGGCCGCAGCCCGTCGTCGGATTTCCTCTACGAGCATGAGCTGGCCGAGCACCTCGCCGAGAAGCGCCTGACCTCGCTGACGACAGCTTTCTCGCGCGGCCCCGATGGCGGCTACATCCAGGATCGCCTCGCCGCCGATGCGCCCAAGCTGCGCGAGCTGATCCGCCATGGTGCCCAGGTGCTGGTGTGCGGCGGCCGCGATATGGCCGACGCGGTCACCCAGGCGCTCGGCGGCGTCGTGCGGCCGCTCGGCCTCGATCTCGCCACCCTCAAGTCGGACGGACGCTATGTCGAAGATGTCTACTGATGCCCCAGTTGCTGAGGTCCCAGTTACCGAGACCCCAGTTACCGAGACCCCAGTGAAGCTGGCGCTCAACGGACCCACCATGGGCGCACGCTGGTCGGCGGTGTTTTACGGCGATCCGCTCGGCTGGCATGATGATCTGCAACTGGCCTTGCAGGCGGCGGTCGACGAGGTCGACCGGCAGATGTCGACCTATCGGCGGGATTCCGACCTCAACCGGCTCAACGCGGCGCCGGTGGGCGCCTGGGTCGACCTGCCGGCCGAGACGGTGGCGGTGATCGAGGCGGCGCTGGCCATTGGTGAGGCCTCGGATGGCGCCTTCGATGTCGGCGTCGGCGAACTGGTGGCCGCCTGGGGCTTCGGCGCCGATGCCCGCGAAGGCGGGACGGATGGCAGGGTGGCGTCGCACAGCGTTGCCCTCAAGGCCCTCGATCTCGACGTTGCCGGCCGGCGCGCCCGCAAGCGGGCACCGCTCAGGCTCGACCTCTCGGGCATCGCCAAGGGCTATGGCGTCGACCGCCTCGGCGAGGTGATGAACCGGTTTGGCATCGCTTCCTGGCTGGTCGGCATCGACGGCGAGATGCGGGCGCGCGGCCGCAAGCCGGACGGAACCGCCTGGGCCATCGGCCACGAGCGGCCCGCCATCGGCGAGCGGGAGCTGATGGGCGTGCTGGAACTCGAGGACGTGGCCGTGGCCACCTCCGGCGGCTATCGGCACTGCCATGAAGTGGCCGGCCGCACCGTATCGCACACCATGGACCCGCGCTCGGGCGAGCCGCTCGACAATGGCGTCGCCGCCGTCACCGTTCTCGCGGAGAACTGCATGGCGGCCGACGCCTGGGCGACGGCGCTTCTGGTGCGCGGCCTCGACGAGGGCGTGGCGCTGGCTCGCCGCTTGGGCATGTCGGCGCTGTTCGTCGACGGTCAGGACAGGGTGATTTCGACCTTTGCCGCGTGAGAGGGGCGGTCGGCCGATCCCTGTTGAAGCCGGGTGGTGGAGTGGAACTACAAGGCTGAACTGCGTGTATGGCATCTGAGTGACAGAGGATGTCTCAGAGCCTGACCCAAAACTCTACTGGGGCGGGCATCCTGGGCATCCGCCCGAAAAGTCTGTAACTTCTCGGGCGGATGCCCGAACTTCGATTTCTGCGCTTCCGGTGCTCACGAACATTAAGTTCGCTCCGCTCCGGTTCTCGAATTCATCGCTATGTACCGCACCCCAGCGAATTTTGAGTCAGGCTCTCGGTGCCGCCCGGTCTTTACCGTGGCCGGCGATATTGATGCGCAAGCGTCATGGCGCCCTATCTCGGGGTACTGTATGCGATTCATCGAAGGCATGATGCTTCAGGCCGCCGAGTAGGCCGGTTGTCGGGCAGGGCGTTTGAAAACGATTTGGTCCTGCCGAACCATGACGCCGGTCGCCCGCGCCGAGGGAGCTGGCGGGGCAGAACTCAAGTTGCTTCGACTGCCGGTTCTCGCTTTCCGGGGGGGGCTGCCTGACGCGGTGCCTCCGCCTTTGTCGATGTGATCGGCGAACGAACCATGTCCAGAATAGCCGCTTCAAATGAAATCGTTACGGAACGAAGCTGATCTCTCGACGAATTTCTTCGAAAGAAGAAGCTGGTAGGTATTATGACATACTTACGATAGTATTCGCTTTAGGAGCAATTTACCCGGCATTAAAGTAGTGAGTCGGGACTCGAATATAAGTTAGAAGTTTATATATAAATTGCGAATTATGGTGAGCTGACCCCGCTCGCTTATTGGAACCGCATGTTCAGGCTGCTCAAAACCCGCATTGTTATCCTGGCCGCGGTTTTCCTCGGCCTAGTGCCCTTTGTGGTCGGCGAGTTCATGCGCACGCAATCCCGATATGGCGAGGCAGCTTGAAGCCATCAATCAGAGCATGCTGATCTCGCTGGCCCGTAGCCAGAAGGCTTTCGTCGAGGCGCGTCTCGAAGTCGAGCGGCTATCGGAGACAATAGCGCTCTCCAAGGATCTCAAGTATATTTCGCCTCAGCTCTGCAACGAGAGCATGTTGCGTATCCTGGAAATCCAGCAGAAGGTGGAGCGGATCTCTCTCATTTCGCCTTATGGTGTCATTTACTGTTCGTCGGACCCCAAGGCGATCGGCATTTATGTTGGCGACAGGGAGTATTTCTCAGAAGCGTTTGCCTCGGACAAAGTCGTCTGGAGCAATTTCATCCTGAGCCGCATTACCGGGAAGGTGATTACCCAGTCAGCCAAGGCAATCCGCTCCGGCGATCATGTGGACTTCGTGCTGGCGGTCGCCCTCAACACGTCCTATCTGCACCAGATGGTGCTCGGTCAGTTTGATCTTCCACTCACCTACGCCATGCTCATGGATGCTGATGGCAAGATTCTCAGCGGCGGGCCGCTGTCGGAGAGCAAAAGCCCCCTTTCGGATGTCACCGCCAAACGTTTGGCCGAACTGGGAACCGGGCTCATCATGCCGGGAACCTACGGGGCGGGCAGTGAAGTGTTCGGCGTGACAACGCTAACCGGGACGTCCGACCGGATAGCCTTCGCGGTCTCGACGGAGAAAATTCAGGACGCCGCTACCAAGGAGATGATCAAGCAGCTCGTGCTGGTCGGCCTCGTTGCCGTCGGCATCGTGTCGATCATGCTGTTTTTGCTCGAATGGCTCGTGCTGCGGGGACTGAGGCAGATGGTCCACGTCGCCGAACGCGTCGCCGCCGGCGACTGGACATCGCGCGTCAAGCAGAAACTCCTGTTGTCCGATCTGGCTCTGGTCGGCCGCTCGGTCAACATGATGCTCGACAGCCTGGAGGAGTCCGTCCACAGCGACGCGCTGACCGGTCTCGCCAATCGGCGAGCGCTCGACAAGTTCCTGCAGGACAGTCTCAGCCGATTGAAGCGCCACGGCGCCGGCTTTACCGTCGTCATGATCGACATCGACGAATTCAAGTTGTTCAACGATCATTACGGGCACGCCACGGGAGACGATGTTCTGCAGCTGATCGGCCCGACGATCCGGAAATTCGCCCGTCGCGCCGACGAGATCGCCGCGCGGTATGGCGGCGAGGAATTCACTCTCATTCTGGCGGAGACGGATTCGGAGAAGCTGGAACAGCATCTGGAAGGACTACGAAAAGCCATTGAAGAGATAGGCATTCCGCATCTCTATTCCGCCCGCCAGGTTTGCACGGTCAGTATTGGTTATGCGACCGCCTACCCCGGCGACAGCCCGTTGATGGCGATCTCGCGGGCCGACGGCTGCATGTATCTGGCCAAACGCAAGGGACGGAACCGAGTTGAAGGAGTTCCCGTCGAACAGGAAGATCTGGAGATATTTGCCAACTTCATGACCGTACCGGCCTGAGAGCCAGTCCCGCAGGTGTCATGGTCAAGCTGAAAGCCAGATTTTGAATTTCAGTCCCTTTTCAATTAGCGTCTGGCTTTCTCGGCTTGAGAGCCAAGTCGCTTAAGGGAGTCCTGAAATGACCAGTGATGCAACGGGCGCCCATCAGCTTGGGAAGGCGACTGCAACGCCCGTTTCGCCCGAAGAGGCGATCCTCGACCGGGTGCCCAATCCGCATCCGGATATCGATTATCTCGCCCGCTTTACCGCGCCGGAGTTCACCTCGCTCTGTCCGGTCACCGGCCAGCCCGACTTCGCGCATCTGGTGATCGACTACGTGCCCGATCAATGGCTCGTCGAATCCAAGTCCCTGAAGCTCTTCCTGACGTCGTTCCGCAACCACGGCTCGTTTCATGAGGATTGCACCATCATGATCGCGCGGCGGCTGGTCGAGCGCCTCGCGCCGCGCTGGCTCCGGATCGGCGGCTACTGGTATCCGCGCGGCGGCATCCCGATTGACGTCTTCTGGCAGACCGGCGCCCCGCCGAAGGATCTCTGGCTGCCCGATCAGGGTGTTGCGACCTACCGAGGGCGTGGCTGAGGAAGATCCGAACGCTACCGTGGCGGGCTCCAGATGGCCTTGTCGCGCGGGCCGTCCGGCTCGGCGCGAATCATCTCCATGCGGGTGTCGTCGAGCCCTCGGTTCTGGGCGCGGGCGAGGCGGAAGTTGTGGCCGATGCGCTCGGCGGTGGCGATGACGCTGTTGGCGTCGGGTTCGTCGAACACCTGCCGCGCCGTCTCGGCAAACAGCGCCAGCCAGCGCTCGAAATGCCGGTCCTCGATGTCGCGGATCAGGATATGCGGCCGCATCGGCCGGCCATCATAGCGGCCCGAGCGCAGCAGCACCGACGACCAGAAGGCGCACATTTTCTCCAAGTGGGCAGGCCACGCGTCCTTTGCGATTTCGCGGCCGAAGATGGCGACGAGGTCCGGGTCGGCCATCACCTTGCCGTAGAAGCCATGGACCAGCGCGTGGATGCTGTCCTCGTCGATCGATCCCATGGGAATGCCGCGTCGCGGCGCGTCCGTGTCGGTCATGATGTCTCCGGCTGCCGGCAGGCAGGCGAGGAGGGAAATGCGAAAGTGTCGCAGATGTAATCATTCGGCCGCGCTTCGACAAATGGGAAGGGGCTTAGCCGACTCCTGCTCGCGAAACATCCGGCCATTGCAAGACGATTGCGATCTAATTGCGCAGATGTAATCTCGGCAGGTAATACCTGATGGTCAGCGATGCGCCGTTCCCGCTTTCCGGCGTGTAAATGATCTCGGCCTTTCCCGCCTCGAGTTCGCCGCGCATGACGCCGCAACAGGACGGCATGGCGTGCTGATTACCTTCCCTGGACGGGTAACCACCAACGGAGCGATGCAGCTCGCCTGCGTTTATCTCAACGTGCGGTCGTCCCTGCAGTTCGGCTCGCTGGAGAATACCCGTCAGCTCAACTCTGAAATCGTCGGCCGTTGGCATTTGGCGACTTTCTTTGGTTGTCCTGTGTCGGGCAATTCTATCGAGACGGCCTGCATGTTTGGATTGAACTTTGGTTTGTTGAGCTCACTCAAACCCGGGGCCTGCGGTAGATCTTCATGAAGGCCGCGACGGCGGTTTCGACCGCCTCGCTTTTGTCTCTGACGTTGGCCAGCCCATAGAGGCGCGCCTCGGTGACGCCGGCTTCCACCAGGGCCTTGAAATGCAAGGCGGCGACCTCCGCCGATGCGAGCTCGATTTCTCCTGCGGCGGCTCGCTTTCGGAAGAAGTCGGTCAGGTTGTCGATGCCGCGCTGGGGGCCGAGCGCGTAGACCTCGCGACCCAGGGTGCTGTTCTGCCCCTCGCTCAGGACAGTGCGCAGGATGGCCTGGATTTCCGGCTGTGTGACGAGGTCCAGATAGAGCTGTCCGTAGTGTGTGAGGACCGTCGCGATGTCGCCTTCCGAGGCGAGCGCAGCCATGGTCTCCTCGCCGGTTTCCTCTAGAGCCGAGGTTACCGCGGTGGCGAACAGCTGTTCCTTGGAATGGAAATAGCCATAGAGCGTCGCTTTGGACCCGCCGAGCCGTGCCGCGATCATCGCCATGCTGGCGCGCTGGTAGCCCACCTCCTCGAACACTTCCGTCGCAGCCGCGATGATGGCGTTTCGCTTCTCATCGGTCTTCGATCGCATACCGGTCTCCCACTTGTGATCGTCAACGTAGGTTTCCGACTTGACGCCCGCAAGTGACTTTTATAACTAAACCGTACTGTACGGTTATATAGGTGCCGCATGCATTCGAGGCTGGGACCAAGGGGCTATTCCACAGGCATTCTGCTTTTTGTGTCGGCGCTTTATGGCGGCTGCGCCATGCTGCCGGAGAATGCGACCGTTTCCTCGGTGAAGCCGATGTCGGGCTACGCCGCTGACAAGAGCCTCGCTGCCGCGAAAAACGCGGCCTGGCCGGCGGAAAACTGGTGGCAGGCCTATGGCGACCCGCAACTGGCGACGCTGATCGGCGAAGGCCTTGCCGGCGCGTCCGACATGCGGATCGCCGCCGCGCGCGTAGCGCTGGCCTATGCCGGCGTCGGCGCCTCTCAGGCCTCGCTGCTGCCCACCATCGGCGCTTCCGCCAAGGCCGACAACGAGCGCCAATCCTACAACTATCTGATCGGCAAGGACTTCGTGCCCAAGGGCTGGAAGGACGCGGGTACCGGCTCGCTGTCGTTCGACTGGGAAATCGACTTCTGGGGCAAGAACCGGGCGTCGTTGGCCGCCGCCAAGGGCAAGGCAGCCGCTGCCGAAGCGGAAGCCGCTGCCACGCGCCTTGCCCTTTCGACCGGCATCGCCGACGTCTACGGGCATCTTGCCTCGCTCTATGCCGATCGCGACAGCGCGGTCAGCGCCATCAGCGTGCGCAAGCAGACCTTGTCGCTGATGAGCGACCGCTACGGCAAGGGCCTTGAGAACGAAGGCGCGCTGGAACGCTCGCGCTCGGCGGAAGCCGGCGCCGAGGCGCAGCTCGCCGAGATCGACGAGGGCATCGGCCTTGCCAAGAACCAGTTGGCGGCGCTGCTCGGCGCCGGGCCGGATCGTGGCCTGTCCATCGATCGTCCCAGGGTGCGGGGTGGGCGCTTCACCGGCGTTCCCCAGAGCCTGCCGCTGGAGTTCCTGGGGCGTCGCCCCGATATCCTGGCGGCCCGCTATACCGCCGAGGCTGCCTCCAAGGATATCGACGCCGCCAAGGCGGCCTATTATCCCAACGTCAATCTGGCGGCGATGATCGGCAAGCAGGCGCTCGGCCTCAACATGCTCACCGACCCCGGTTCGACGCTGGGTTCGATCGGCCCGGCCATCTCGCTGCCGATCTTCGACGGCGGCCGCCTGCGCGCTGGCGAACGCTCCGCCGTGTCGCAATATGAAATCGCCGTTGCCACCTACGATCAGACGCTGACCGAGGCGCTGCACCGGGTGGCGGATGCCGTGGTGAGCAAGCGCCAACTCGCCCGTCAGCTCGCGGAAACCCAGCGTTCGGTGGCCGCCGCCGAGAAGGCGTGGCGCGTCGTCAGCGACCGCTACAACGGTGGCCTTGCCACCTATCTGGAAGTGCTGACCGCCGAGGACGCCCTGATCACTGCCCGTCGGGCCGCTGCCACGCTGCAGGCCCGCGCCTTTACCCTGGACATCGCAATGGTTCGCGCCCTCGGCGGCGGGTTCCGCAGCATGGAGAAGCAGTCGTGAACGACATGCGCAAGATCGACGCCGACGTCGACCACGTCAGCCCGGCCGCCGAGGCCGCCGTCAACCCCAAGAAGCGCGGCCCGCTGTTCCTCGGCCTGTTGCTCGCCGTGGCCGCCTGTGGCGGTGGCTATTACGCCTATGACACGCTCTATGCGTCCAAGCACGCCATCACCGACAATGCCTATGTCGGTGCCGACGTGGCGCAGATCACGCCGCTGGTGGCGGCGCCGGTCACCGACGTGCTGGTCAGCGATACTCAGGCGGTCAAGAAGGGTGACGTGCTCGTCCGTCTCGACGATACCGATGCCAAGCTGGCGCTTGCGTTGGCGGAAGCCAACTACCAGAGCGCCATCCGCCGCGTGACCGCCCTGATCGCTAACGACAGGGCACTGTCGGCGCAAATCGCCGGTCGCGAGGCGGATCAGGCACAAGCCGCCGCCCAGCTCGCCTCCGCCCAGGCCAACTACGAAAAGGCCAGGATCGATCTCGATCGCCGCAAGACGCTGGCCGACAAGGGTTCGGTGTCGGGTGACGAGGTCACCGCCGTCGAGACGGCGCTCAAGACCACCGAGGCGAACATGGCGTCCGCCCGGGCCGGCGCTGCCGGCGCCGTCGCCGCCCGCGACGCTGCCGCCGCCGCCAAGGAAGCCAACGCCGCCATGATTTCCGGGGTCGGCATCGACGACAATCCGGAAGTGCTCGCCGCCCGTTCGACGCGCGATCAGGCCAAGGTCAACTTGGAACGCACGGTGATGCGGGCGCCGGTCGATGGCGTCATCTCGCGCCGTCAGGTGCAGGTCGGCCAGCGCGTGCAGCCGGGCATGACGCTGATGGTGGTGGTGCCGCTCGAGGCCGCCTATGTCGACGCCAACTACAAGGAAGTGCAGCTCGCCCACGTCAAGGCTGGCCAGAAGGTGACGCTCACCTCCGACCTCTACGGCAGCAGCGTGCCGTTTACCGGCACGGTGATCGGCTTCTCCGGCGGCACCGGTGCCGCCTTCTCGGTGGTTCCGGCTCAGAACGCCACCGGCAACTGGATCAAGGTGGTGCAGCGCCTGCCGGTGCGCATCGCGCTCGATCCGGTCGAACTTCGCGCGCATCCGCTGCAGGTCGGCCTGTCCATGACCGCCGACATCGCGCTTGCCGAGTAAATTTATCTCTTTGCTCCGCAGTTCCTGACGCAAAACCGCAAACCCTTTTGCCGGAGTTGCCTGAGGTGACACCATGACCGCGCCTGCCCTGGAACACGCCGCCCCGCTGACGGGCGCCCGCCTGATGGTGGCGGCGCTCGCCATCGGCGCCGGCAACTTTCTGGTCGTGCTCGACAGCACCATCGCCAACGTGTCGGTGCCGACCATTGCCGGCTCGGTCGGTGTGTCGGCATCGCAGGGTTCCTGGGTGATCACCTCCTACGCGGTGGCCGAGGCGATCACCGTGCCGCTCACCGGCTGGCTCAGCCGGCGGTTCGGCGCCATGCGGGTCTTCCTTGTCTGCTATTTCGGCTTCGCCGCCATTTCGATGCTTTGCGGCTTCTCGCAATCCCTGGGCATGCTGATCGGCGGACGCGTGTTGCTGGGCCTGTTCGGCGGTCCGATCATGCCGCTGTCGCAGATGCTGCTGATGCGCATCTTTCCGCCCAAGCAGGCCACCATCGCCTCGGTCATCTGGGCGATGACGACGCTGATCGGTCCGATCGCCGGCCCCATTCTCGGCGGCATCATCTGCGACGGCATCGGCTGGCAGTGGATCTTCTTCATCAAGGTTCCGATCGCCGTGGTGGGCGGCGCCATTGTGTTCTTCGCCACGCTGGGGCAGCCCGATCCGACCGGCAAGGCGCGCATCGATACGATCGGCCTGGCGCTGCTGGTGCTCTGGGTGGGGGCCTTGCAGATCATGCTCGACGAGGGGCGCAACAACGACTGGTTCGCCGCCCCCGAAATCCAGGTGCTCGCCGTCGTCGCGGTGATCGGCTTCCTCGCCTTCGTGATCTACGAACTCACCGAGTCCCAGCCGATCGTCGATCTCAGGATCTTCCGCTATCGCGGCTTCACGGCGGCGGCCGTCACCTTTGCCGGCGGCTTCGCGGCCTTCTTTGCGTCCATCGTCATCCTGCCGCTGTGGCTGCAGCAGAACATGGGCTATACGGCCACCTGGGCCGGCTATGCCACTGGCATCATGGGCATACTGGCTCTCACCTCGGCGCCGATCGTCGGCAAGGCGACGGAAAAGTTCGATCCGCGCGCCATCCTGTCGATCGGCATCCTCGGCCTCGGCGCCATGACGGCCTGGCGCATGAGCTTCAATTCAGACGTGACGTTCGCGCAGATGGCCTGGCCGACGCTGCTCACCGGGCCGTTCATGGTGATGTTCTTCGTGCCCGTGACCGGCCTTGCCATTGCCAGCGTCAGTCCGGAGGAACAGGCCAACGCCGCCGGCCTGTCCAACTTCATGCGCACGCTGGCCGGCGCCTTCGCCACCTCGCTGGTCCAGACCGGCTGGGCCAACGCGGCGCGCACCAACCAGACCGAACTAGTCAGCGCCATGCACAACAGCGATCAGGTGATCGCCGGCATGATGGAGGGCGGCGCTTCGCATGACGTTGCCGTCGCCAGCCTCTCCCGCATCGTCGAGCAGCAGAGCGTCCTCCTGGCCACGCTCGACATGTTCTCGATCATCACCGTGGTCTTCGTGTTGGCGGCCATGCTGCCTTGGCTGGCACCCAAGCCGAAGGGGCCAATCGATACCAGTGGAGCGCATTGATGAGCCGACCCACCCCCTCCGACGACAAGACGTACCGTTACAAGCTGCGCCTGACGGTGGAGCAGACGGAGGCGACGCGGCCGAGCATCCTCGTCAACCGACTGCAGCTGTTCGAGGCGGATTCGCTGCAATCGCCGGAAATCGGCGCGCTCGCCGACTATTCCCGTGCCCATGCGCAGATGGCCGAGAAAGACCGCTACATCCTGGCCTTTTCGTTGATGACGGTGCGGCAGTTGCTTGGCCGGGCAACCAAGGTCTCATCGAGGTTCAGCGATCTCAGAACCTGCCTCGATGAGATCGATCGCGACTTGGTGCCCTGAGGGCGACTGCCATTTCCTGCCCGGCCGATGATCTGGGTGACATGTTGGCGCGTATGAAGGTCTGACAACGGAGGTCGTCATGCCCAATGCCATCGCCATCTACGCGACCGGACTGATCAGCTTTCTCGCCCTCGACGCCATCTGGCTCGGCACCATGGTGCCGCGCCTCTACAAGCCGGCGATGGGCGATCTCATCGCCGATCCGCCGCAGCCGGTGCCGGCGGTGGCCTTTTATTTGATCTACGCGGCGGGCCTCGGTTATTTCGCCATCCAGCCGGCGCTCGCGTCGGGCAAATGGTCGACGGCGCTGGTATCGGGGGCGGCGCTGGGCTTCGTCGCCTATGCCACCTACGACCTCACCAACCAGGCGACCATCCGTTCCTGACCGATGGCGATCACCATCGTCGATCTTGCCTGGGGAACGGTTGCCAGCGGTCTCGCCGCAACAATCAGCTACCTGGTGCTGTCGCGCTGGCTTTCTGCCTGATCAGCTTTGGGTGGGCGGGGAAAGAAGGCCGAGACGCGGGCCTGATAGACGCGGAACGCCTCGCCCCGACTTTCCAGCATCTGGCGTTCGAGGGGCGGAATGCCCGACACGTGCACCAGCAGTCCGTAGATGGAGATCGGCGCGATGAGCACGAGGGCAGTGCGTCCGTCGAAGCCGCCGATGCCGATCGCGGCGATACCGATCCAGAACAGCCACTCGAAGAAATAATTGGGGTGGCGCGACCAGCCCCAGAGCCCGCGATCGCAGACTTCGCCCGGAGAATCGCGCCGGAAAGCGGCGAGCGTCCGGTCGGCCCACCATTCTCCCAAAATCGCCAGAAGCGTGATAGCGCCGCCGAGCGCGTCCTGTCCGCCGAGCGGGCCGATGCGCGCGGCGGCGGCCGCTGCCGCCAACGCCAGCAGCCATCCGGCGATGGCCTGCATTTGCAGGAAGAGAAATAACCGGCGCGGTGCACGCGCTCCCCATTCGCGCCGAAGCGCGGCGTAGCGGGAATCATCGGCACCGCTGCCCAGCGTACGGCCGACGATGTGGCGGCCGAGACGAACCGCCCAGATGGCGACCAGCAGGGCAACGACCAGCGGACGTTCGACGGGAGCCGGCAGAGCAAGGATCAGCGTCAGCGCGGCAACGCCGGTCGCCAGTGCCCAGATGCCGTCGACGAAGCCGGAGCGGCGCGTTCGCTCGGCGACGATCGACGCCGCGCCCATCGCCACCATCAGGATCACGAGCGAGAGGAGGGCGCCGGTCCACATGGCTATAATCCTATCAATGTGGTTGCCATGCGGGCGATCAGGCCGTGCGGCCGGAGCCGCCCTTCGATGGAGGAAAGGCAGATGCAGGTCCCCTCGCCGGTGACGACGGGCGTGTGGTGGGTGTCGTCGTCCTCTTCGGCGAAATCGCCGGCAGCGACCCGCCCGTGCTCGTCCTCGAAGGCGCCGCGCAGCACCAGCGTCAACTCTTCGCCGGAATGGCCGTGGGTCGGTATGCGCTGGCCGGCCGCGATCTTCAGGAGAACCAGACTGATGCGCCGGTCCTCGGGCACGTCGAGGCGGGCAAACGCCATGCCCGGCCCCATCCAGCGCCAACCGGAGGTCGCCCGATCGGCAATGGGCGCGGGCAGTTCGATGCCGAGATCACGGGCTATCCGGCGTGGCGATGTCGGCGCGGCGAGGGCAGGGCGCTTCTCGTCCAAGCGGGCCAGCGTCCGCTCGAACAGCCGGGCATCGAGTTCGGCGGGCGACAGGCGCTCGAGAAGTACCCCGCCGACGGCCAGCGTGTCGCGATGAGCCACGGCGCAGCTGTCGCAGAGCGCCAGATGGCTCTCCACCACTAGCGCGGCGCTGGGGGACAGCAATCCGGCCGCGAAGCGGGCGAGTAGCTCGGGGCTTGGGTGGCGGCTGGCGGTCATGCCCTCGGCCGACGGGCTGGGGTCGACATCGGAGAGCGGCGGCAGATCATCGTCGCGGAGACGGCGGGCGATCTGGCGGCGGCGGTCGATGCCGAGGTTGCGGCAGATGGTGAAGATCCAGGTGGAAACGGCGCCGGCCTTGGCATCGAACTGCCCCGCCTTGCGCCAGACGGCCAGCATGGTGTCCAGGATCAGGTCGTCGCAATCGCTGGCGCCGAACCCCTGCCGGCTGAGGAAAGTCTTGAGACGCGGCGCATAGTCGGCAAACAGCCGGGCAAAGGCCTGCCGGTCGCCGGCCTGCGCGATGGCCGCGACGAGGCCTGCAGCGTCCTCGCCATCGAACGGCTGTGTCTTCGCATCCGCCGGTCTCATGGAACTGACCGCCGTTTCAACGGTTTCCCTGAGAGGAAAAGAGTTCGCCCGTCCACGTCTCATGCCTCTTCTACGCGTCGCCCGCGGCGATGGATCATTCGTGACGTAACAACGACGACCAAATTCGCCACCAGGCCGGTGATCCCTCGCCAGGGGGGCATCGTAGAATGGATGGTACAGCAAATTCAGAGGCAAACGGGAATGCACATGATCGAGGAGACGAGGGCCAGCAAGCGGCTCGAGATCGCGGTCGTCGGATCGGGCATTGCCGGCCTGTCGGCTGCCTGGCTGCTCGCCCGCCGCCACAACGTGACGGTCTATGAGATCGACCGGCGGCTCGGTGGCCATAGCAACACCGTGCTGGCACCGACCGGCGGTGCCTCCATTCCGGTCGATACCGGCTTCATCGTCTACAACGAGGCGACATATCCCAACCTGACGGCGCTGTTCCGCCATCTCGGCGTTGAGACCGAAGCGACCGACATGTCGTTTTCCGTGTCGATCGACGGCGGCCGGCTGGAATACGCCGGCTCCGATCTTGCCGGTCTGTTCGCCCAGCCCACCAACATCCTGAGGCCGCGCTTCTACGCCATGGTCGCCGATCTCCTGCGCTTTTACCGGCAGGCGCCGCGCGATATCGGCCGGCTCGACGGCATGACGCTCGCCGCCTATCTCGACGCCAACCGCTATGGCCGCGCCTTCCGCGAGGATCACCTCTATCCGATGGCGGCGGCCATCTGGTCGACGCCGGCCGCCGACGTGGGCGCCTATCCGGCCGAGGCCTTCATTCGCTTCTGCGACAATCATGGTCTCCTGAATCTCCGCGGCCGGCCGCAGTGGCGGACGGTGAAGGGTGGCAGCCGGGCCTATGTGTCGCAGCTGACCGAACCGCTCAAAGGGCGGGTGATGCTCGGCCGCGACGTGAGGATCGTCGAGCGTTCGGCCGCTGGCGTTGTGATTGAAGATGGCGCGAGCCAGCGCCGCTTCGACAAGGTGCTGGTTGCCTGCCATGCCGATCAGGCGCTGGGCGTCGTCAAGGCGCCAACCGAAGCGGAGCGCCACGTCCTCAGCGCCTTGCGTTACAGCCGCAATCGCGCCGTTCTGCATGGCGACCCCTGCCTGATGCCCGAGCGCCGGGCCGCCTGGTCGGCCTGGAACTATCTTGCCACCAGCGATCGCTCGTCCGGCCCGTCGGTCACCTACTGGATGAACCGGCTGCAGCATATCGATCCGGCGATCCCGCTGTTCGTGACGCTCAATCCGTTCGTCGAACCGCGCCGCGACCGGGTCTACTGCGAGTTCGCCTACGATCACCCCCTGTTCGATCAGCCGGCCATCGAAGCGCAGAAAGAGCTCTGGAGCCTCCAGGGCGTCGGCAACGTCTGGTACGCCGGCGCCTATTTCGGCGTCGGTTTCCACGAGGACGGCTTGCAGGCCGGCCTTGCCGCCGCCGAGGCGATGGGCGACGTGCGCCGGCCATGGCACGTGAGGGACGAATCCGGCCGCATCCATATCGGACCCAGGCTTTGGGGCGAGGTGGCGGCATGACCCCATCGCTCTACGTTGGCCTGGTGCTGCATCGGCGCCTGCGCCCGACGCCGCACAACCTCAAATACGCCGTCTACATGCTGCACAGCGATCTCGACCGGTTGGACGAACTCGGTCGGGCGAGCCGTCTGTTGTCGGTCAACCGGTGGAACCGCGTGTCCTTTCGCGAGGTCGACCATGGGCCGGCCGGCGAGGGGACGCTGGCTGAGCGTATCCGGCACCTTGCCGACGAGCGGGGCCTTGCCTGGGATGGCGCGGGCCTGACGCTGATCGCATGCCGCGCCTGTGGGGATTCGTCTTCAATCCGCTCAGCGTCTATTTTTGCCGCGACGCCGACGGGCGGCTGGCGGCGCTGATCTACGAGGTGCGCAACACCTTCGGCGGCATGCATCATTACGCCGCCAACGTCGGGCTCGACGAGGCCGGCACCATCCATCACGCGGCGGCCAAGGATTTCTATGTCTCGCCCTTCCTGCCGATGGACATGCGCTATCGCTTCCACGTCAAGCCGCCGGCCGACCGCTTCACCATCGCCATCGAGGATCACGACCGCGACGGCCTGATGCTGACCGCCTCGATGGCGCTGACGCGCCAGGACCTCACCGATCGCAATCTCGTCCGGCTGCTCGTCCGCTTCCCGCTGATGACGCTGAAGGTGGTCGCCGCCATTCACTGGGAGGCGCTCAGGCTGTGGCTGCAACGCGTTCCGTTCCATTCCCGCCCCGGTGGCGGTCCCAAGGGTTTCAATCCAACGAGAAGGTCTTCCGGATGACGTCACTTTCCACGCTCGCCCCGTCGATCGTCGGCCTGGCGTTGCCAACCCCGCTGCGCGTCGCCTTCGTCAAGCGCGTGCTCGGCAAGGTCGAACGCGGGCGTCTCTCGGTGGTGCTGCCCGACGGCACGTGCCTTACCGCGGCCGGTCATCTGCCCGGCGCCGTGGCCGAACTCAGGATCCTGCGCTGGCGGGCGATCGGCCGGCTGCTCACCGGCGGCGACGTCGGCTTTGCCGAGTCCCACGTCGACGGCGATTGGGATACGCCCGATCTCGCCGCTTTCATCACGCTGTGCGCCGACAACCTCGACACCCTGGTCAGGGTCGCCGAGGCGTCGTTACCGGTGCGGCTCATGCAGCGGCTGTTGATGCTGATGCGCCGCAATTCGAAACGCGGCAGTCGGCGCAACATCATGGCGCACTACGATCTCGGCAACGCCTTCTACGCCGAATGGCTCGACCGGCAGATGATCTATTCCTCGGCGCTCTACGAAGACGGCGACGACCTCGAGGCCGCCCAGAGACGCAAGTTCCGGCGCATCGCCGACATGCTGCAGCTCGACGGCGGCCAATCGGTGCTGGAAATCGGCTGTGGCTGGGGCGGCCTCGCCGCCTATCTTGTCGATGCCGGCGCCCGGTCGGTGGAGGGCATCACGCTGTCGCCGGCCCAACTCGCCGTTGGCCGGGATCTGGTGCGCCAGCGCGGCCTTGCCGAGCGGGTCGCGCTGGAACTCCGCGATTATCGCGACATCCAAGGACAATACGACCGCATCGTGTCGATCGAGATGTTCGAGGCGGTGGGCGAGGCCTATTGGCGCGGCTATTTCGACAAGCTGCGCGAGGCGCTGAAGCCGGGCGGCCGGGCCGTGGTGCAGGTAATCACCATCGCCGACGACCGCTTCGCGCATTATCGCAGCCATCCCGACATGATCCAGACCATGGTGTTTCCCGGTGGCATGTTGCCCAGCAAGGCAGTGTTCGCCGAGGTGGCCCAAGAGGCGGGCTTTGCACTGCGCGACAGGCTGGATTTCGGTCTCTCCTATGTCCGGACGCTGGCCGACTGGCGGCACCGCTTCGAGGCCGCCTGGCCGAAGATCGCCGAAATAGGCTATTCCGCCGCCTTCAAGCGCCTGTGGTCCTACTACCTCGCCTATTGCGAGGCCGGCTTCCGGGGCGGGCAGATCGACGTCAGCCTTTACGCGCTGGAGCCGGTACGGACGACGGGGTGAAGCGTCCGGGACCGCGCAGACTCTCGGCCCTTGCAATGCGCAGCCAAAGCATCGCTTGCTGATGACAACCCAATTTGTATATGTATAGGCATATGCAATGGAGGTGGGCATGTCCAAACTGCGCCATCAGGATCCAACCGGGTCCCGCGAAGCCAAGCTGTTTCGCAACAACAAGAGCCAGGCCGTACGCATCCCGGCCGACTTCGAGTTGCCGGGTGACCGGGTGATGATTCACCGCGACGGTGACCGGCTGATCCTCGAACCGATGCGGCGCAAGAGCCTATTGGATGTGCTTGCTGGGCTTCAGCCGCTTGCCGATGAGGACCGGTTTCCGGAGATCGACGACACGCTGCTGCCGGCCAAGGATATCGACCTGTGATCTACATGCTCGACACCAACATCGTGTCCGAGTTGGCGAGCAACCCGCAAGGTGTCGTCACCGAACGCATCGCGGCGGTGGGGCCGGACGCCATCTGCGTCAGCATCGTCACGGCCGCCGAGCTGCGCTATGGCTGCGCCAAGAAGGGCTCGGCGAAGCTCACGGCCCAGATCGAAGCGATCCTCGGCAGTTTGCAGGTGATGGCGCTCGATGTGCCGGCCGATGCCGAATATGGCAGCGTCCGCGCCCGGCTCGAACAGGCCGGTCGCCCCATCGGTCCCAACGATTTGCTCATCGCAGCCCATGCGCTGGCGCTCGGCGCCGTGTTGGTGACTGCCAATACCGGTGAGTTTTCTCGGGTTGAGGCGCTGAAGGTCGAGAACTGGCTGATTTAGCGCAATAATGCCGGTCCGCC